>CANJDH010000119.1 GCA_947473125.1 Burkholderiales bacterium | reverse complement strand
CCAGGCCCATGCCGGTATCGACGCAGGGCTTGGGCAGGCGCGGCATGTCGCCGTTGGCCTGACGGTCGAACTGCATGAACACCAGGTTCCAGATCTCGATGTAGCGGTCACCGTCGGCATCGGGCGTACCGGGCGGGCCGCCGGCAACGTCCGGGCCATGGTCGTAGAAGATTTCCGAGCACGGGCCGCAGGGGCCGGTATCGGCCATCTGCCAGAAATTATCCGAGGCGTACTTGGCACCCTTGTTGTCACCGATGCGCACGATGCGCTCTTTGGGCACGCCGATTTCGTTGGCCCAGATGTTGTAGGCCTCGTCGTCATCGATGTAGACCGTAACCCAGAGCTTGTCTTTGGACAAACCGTAAACGCCGGTCAACAGTTCCCAGGCGTATTTGATTGCGTCATGCTTGAAATAGTCACCAAACGAGAAGTTGCCGAGCATCTCGAAAAACGTATGGTGGCGCGCCGTATAACCGACGTTTTCCAGGTCGTTGTGCTTGCCGCCGGCGCGCACGCTGCGCTGCGACGAGGTGGCACGCGAGTAGCTGCGATGGTCTTTGCCGACGAACACGTCCTTGAACTGCACCATGCCCGAGTTGGTGAACAGCAGCGTCGGATCATTGCCCGGCACCAGCGGACTCGAGGCCACGCGGGTGTGGCGCTGCGCTTCAAAATAAGACAGGAATTTCTCGCGGATTTCGGCTGCGTTCATGGTCTTTTCGTATAAAAATCAATCGCTTGAATTATATCATCGGGGTGCGGATTTCTTTCCCTGCAAGGCCTGGCCATGGGCCTGAAACCCGCATCCATCAAGGCTCTCCGCTAGAATGCCGGCACATCAGGCAATCGGGGAACACGCATGAGCCAGTACATTCTCGCGCTCGACCAGGGTACGACCAGTTCGCGCGCGATCCTGTTCGACCATGCCGGCAGCGTCGTCGCGATGGCGCAAAAGGAATTGAGGCAGTTCTTCCCGCAGCCCGGCTGGGTCGAGCATGACCCGGAAGAAATCTGGCAATCGCAGCTCGGCGTGGCGCAAGAGGTGCTGTTCAAGGCAAAGACCTCGGCCAAGAATGTCGCCGCGATCGGCATCACCAACCAGCGCGAAACCACCGTCATCTGGGACCGCGCCACCGGCAAACCGATTGCCAATGCCATCGTCTGGCAGGACCGGCGCACCGCCAAGCGTTGCGAAAACCTCAAGGCCGAAGGCAAGGAACCCGACGTGCGCGCCAAGACCGGCCTGGTGCTTGACGCCTACTTCTCGGCCAGCAAGATCGCCTGGCTGCTTGACCACACCGACAACCCGGACGGCACCGGGCGCAGCCTGCGCGACCGCGCCGACGAAGGCGAGCTCGCCTTCGGCACCATCGACACCTGGCTCATCTGGAAGCTGACCGGCGGCACTGCGAGCCGCGGCGCGCTCCATGTTACCGATGTCTCGAACGCATCGCGCACCTCGCTCTACAACATCCACAACGGCGACTGGGATGACTCGCTCGCGTTCCTGTTCAACGTGCCGCCAACCCTGCTGCCGATCGTGCACGCGTCGAGCGGCGTGGTCGGGCACACCCACCCCGACCATTTCGGCATGGCCGTGCCGATTGCCGGCATTGCCGGCGACCAGCAGGCGGCCCTGTTCGGCCAGGCCTGCACCGTACCGGGCATGGCCAAGAATACCTACGGCACCGGCTGCTTCATGCTGATGCATACGGGTGGCGCTGCGCTCGATTCGAAAAACGGCCTGATCACTACTGCCGTGGCGCAAGTTGGTGACGCCAAACGCTACGCGCTCGAGGGCAGTGTGTTCGTCGGCGGCGCCGTGGTGCAGTGGCTGCGCGACGGCCTGGGGATCATCAAGGCCTCCGCCGACGTCGAGGCCCTGGCGGCCAGCGTCCCCGATACCGGCGGCGTCACCGTGGTACCCGCCTTCACCGGCCTGGGCGCACCGTATTGGGATTCGCGCGCCCAAGGCGCCATTTTCGGCATCACGCGCGGCACCACCAGCGCGCATATTGCACGCGCCGCGCTTGAATCCATCGCGTTCCAGAGTGCCGACGTGCTGCGCAGCATGGAGAGCGACTCCGACGTCTACCTCAAGGAACTGCGTGTCGATGGCGGCGCCAGCGGCAACGACCTGCTGATGCAGTTCCAGGCCGACCTGCTCGGCGTGCCGGTGGTGCGCCCCAAGGTTTTGGAGACTACCGCGCTCGGCGCCGCTTACCTGGCCGGCCTTGCCGTGGAGTTCTGGAAGAGCCAGGAGGAAATCACCGCCCTGTGGCAGCGCGACAAGGTGTTCGAACCGCAGCAGATGAATCGCGACGAGAAGCTCGGCAAGTGGCAGGATGCAATCGGCAAGCTGCTGGTCAAACGGCCGGGGTGATCGATTCCATCGGGCATTGCCCTGAAACCCTTGGTGGGAGAGCTTCTCCTGAGATCACCCCTCTGATGGCAGGATTCGCCGTGGCAGCCACACATGCAGATTGACTCCGCCCTGGTGTGGTTCCGGCGCGACCTGCGCATCGCCGACCACGCCGCCCTGTACCACGCCCTTAAGGCTGCGCGGCGCGTGTACTGCGCCTTCGTGTTCGACCGCGAGATTCTCGATGCGCTGCCGTCCCGTGCGGATCGCCGCGTCGAATTCATTCATGCCTGTCTGGTTGAACTCGATGCCGCCTTGCGCAAGCATGGCGGCGCGTTGATCGTGCTGCAGGGCCATGCGACGAAGGAAATTGCGCTGCTCGCCAAGTCGCTCAAGGTCGATGCGGTTTTCATCAACCACGACTATGAGCCTGCGGCGAATGTGCGCGATGCCACCGTGGCCGGTGCACTCAAATCATCGGGCATCGCCTGGCACAGCTTCAAGGACCAGGTGCTGTTCGAGAAGGATGAAATCCTCACCGGCAGCGGCACGTTTTACTCGGTATTCACGCCCTACAAGAACGCCGTACTCAAGAAGCTCGATGCCTTTTATCTCAAGAGCTATCCGGTCGAGCCTTATCTGGCCCATCTCGCGCAGGCGCCGAAACAGGCCCCCATCCCCTCGCTCGAACACATCGGCTTCGAAACCACCAACCTCGCGCAACTCGGCATCCCAACCGGCGCATCGGGCGCGCACACCCTGTTTGACGACTTCAAGCAGCGCATCGCCGCATATCACGAGCGGCGCGATTTTCCGGCCGCCAAGGGGCCGTCGTACCTGTCGGTGCACCTGCGTTTTGGCACCATCTCAATCCGCGCGCTGGCACGCGAAGCCTGGAAGGCCTGGCATGGCAGTGCGGAATTTGCGGGAGGGCGCGGCGCCGAAATCTGGCTCGCGGAATTGATCTGGCGCGACTTCTACTTTCATATCCTGCACCACAACCCGCACGTGGTTGAGCGCGCCTTCAAGCCGCAGTGGGACGCGATCCGCTGGGACAGCGGCGCGGCAGCCGACGCGCTTTTCGCAGCATGGTGCGAGGGCCGTACCGGCTATCCTCTCGTCGACGCCGCGATGCGCCAGCTCAACCAGACCGGCTACATGCACAACCGCCTGCGCATGGTGACGGCATCGTTCCTCACCAAGGACCTCGGCATAAGCTGGCGCCGCGGCGAGCAGTATTTTGCCGACCAACTCAACGACTTCGACCTCGCAGCCAACAACGGCGGCTGGCAATGGGCAGCTTCCACCGGTTGCGACGCGCAACCCTGGTTTCGCATCTTCAACCCGGTGACGCAGTCGGAAAAATTCGACGCTGAAGGCAAATTCATCCGCCGCTATGTGCCGGAACTGGATGCACTGTCGAACAAGGCGATTCACGCGCCCTGGCTCGCCAAGGGTGATGACCTCAAGCAGGCTAAAGTGCTGCTGGGCGAGCACTACCCGCTGCCGGTAATCGATCACGCGGCGGCGCGTGCCAAGACCCTTGCGCGCTTTCAGGCCGTCACAAAACAAGCGGTGCACGACACCAAAACCTGACCGGGAACCTCCATGCAACCCTTCAAGAACATTTCGGTACTCGACCTGAGCCAGGGCATTGCCGGCCCGGTGTGCGCCGGCATCCTGGCGCGCCAGGGCGCGCGCGTCGTCAAGGTCGAGCCCCTCACCGGCGACTGGATTCGCGCCACCGGCGGTAGCCGCGAAGGCATGTGCGCCAATGCCATTGCAGGCAACCTCAACAAGCAGGGCATCGCCATCGACGCCACCAAGCCGGCCGGGCGCGACGCACTGCTGCGCCTCGCCGACCAGGCCGACGTGGTGGTCGAAAACTTCCGCGCCGGCGTGATGGCGCGCCTTGGTTTGGGCTATGAAGCCATTCGCGCCCGCAACCCGCGCGTGGTGTACTGCTCGATCACCGGCTTCGGCCCGACCGGACCCTTAAGCAAAAAGCCCGCGACCGATTCGGTGCTGCAGGCTTACTCCGGCATGGCAGTGGCGAACGCCATAGCGGGCGGCATCCCGAAACGCATCGGTCTTTACGTGCCTGACAACATCAGCGCGATCTACGCGGCACAGGCAATCAGCGCCGCCTTGTTCGAGCGCTGCAGCAGCAATCAGGGCCGGCACGTCGAAGTCTCGCTGGCCGAATGCTGCGCCGCGTTCCAGTCCGGCCCGATGATCGACACCCTTCTGTACCCCGACCCGGCAAGCCGCACGGCGATCTTTGCGCCGGCCGGCGAGTTCCGCACGTCCGACGGCTGGATTGTGGTGAGCTGCATGAGCGCCGCCATGTTTGCCAGCATTGCGCGCACCGTCAAGCGTGAAGAGTGGCTGGCCGACGAGCGCTTCGTCGAGAACGACGCGCGCAAGAAGCACATGAAGGAAATCAATGCCGCGCTGGCCGAAGCCCTGACCCACGACACCACCGCCAACTGGGTAAAGAAACTTGAAGTCGCCGACGTGCTGGTGAGCCCCGTCAATGATTACCTCGCGTTGCGCGAAGACGAACAGGCGCAGCACTCGGGCTACCTCGCCACGGTGGACCAGGCCCCCTACGGTGCGCTCAACGTACCCAACCTGCCCGCGGCCGACCGCAATGTGCGCCCGGCTCCGCGAGTCGGCGAACACACGCGCGCCGTGTTGCGCGACGCCGGCATCAGCGACGCCGATATTGATGCATTGATCGCGCAAGGCATCGCGCTGCAACGCGAGGCTTGAGCATGCGCGCCCTGGTATGCCACAACCCGTGCGAGTGGGATGAGCTCGTCGTCGAAGACATCCCGCCACCGCCGCTGACTGCCGGCGGCGTGCGCATCGCCGTCGATTGCGCCAGCGTCAGCTTTGCGATGAGTCTGCAGGTGGCCGGCAAATACCAGCGTACCTACCCGATGCCGTTCACGCCCGGCACGGAAGTGGCGGGCACGGTGCTGGAGGTTGACCAAGGCAACCCCGGCGTCAGCCAAGTCAAGGCAGGCGACCGCGTGCTGGCGATTTGCGATTGGGGCGGCATTGCCGAACAGGTGGTGGTGCCCGCCGCCACCGTCTACCCGATTCCCGACGCCTTGCCGTTCGATCCCGGCATCCATTTGCCCAACGCCTACGGCACGGCCTACGGCGGCCTGTTCTGGCGCGGCGGCTTGAAAGCGGGCGAAACCGTGCTGATACTCGGCGCGGCAGGCGGTGTCGGCGTTGCCGCAGTCGAGCTCGCGCGCAATGCCGGCGCCACCGTGATCGCGGCGGCCAGCACCGCAGACAAGCGAGCCTTCGCACTCGAACACGGCGCGCACACTGCAGTGCCCAACGACGCCCTGCGCGATGCAGTAATGGCCGCCACCGACAACGCGGGGGTTGACCTGGTCTACGACCCGGTCGGCGGCACCTTGTTCGATGCCGCACTGCGCACCGTCAAGCCCTTCGGCCGCATTGTCACGCTCGGCTTCGCCAGCGGCAGCGTGCCGCAAATCCCCGCCAACCTGCTGCTGGTCAAGAACATCAGCGTGATCGGCCACAACATGGGCCTGTATTACGGCTGGAGCCCGCGCGACGAGCGCGTGCAGCACGAGCCAAAAATGCGCGCCATGATGAACGCCCTGTTTCAACTCTCGGTGGCGGGCAAACTGCACCCGCACGTCTCGCACCGCTTCACCCTGGCCCAGTTTCGCGACGCCATGCAGGCGATCAAGTCGCGTGCCGCGCAAGGCAAGGTCATCATCCGCCTCGGGGAACCCACATGATCCACTCCCGCCGCAAGCCTTGCCAGCGCGTGTCGCGGCGGGCAGATTCGCGCGGTGCAATTCTCAAGAGTCACCCCTCCAAAACCCGCTCCCACCAACGATTTTGACGGCCTCTGCGCCAGGATCGTTGGTAGGCAACGGTTTGGGAGCCATTGCGCTGACAGTTTAAATTCGGCACACTATGCGCACCGTTTTATGCGCATTGACGCCACCCATGCTGAACTTTGACGCCGCCCCCAAAAAGGCCACCAACCTGACGCTGAACGCCAAAGTGCTGGATGTGGCGCGCGAGCTGGGCATGAACGTTTCTCAAACGGTCGACGCATTGCTGCAAGAAGAGGTGCGGCGGCGCTATCGCGAGAAATGGCGCGCCGACAACAAGGACGCCATCGCCGCATACAACGAGCGCGTCAAACGGGATGGCGCGTTTGGCGACGACGTGCGCAGTTTCTGATCTCAGGTACTGATGGCGCGATTTGACGTCTATCGCAATCCACGCAAGGAAACCGCCCGCCAGGTGCCGTTCCTGCTTGACGTGCAAAGTGACTTCCTCGACGAACTCGATACCCGTGTCGTGGTACCACTGCGCACCGCCAACACGGTTGGTCCGGCAGTGACCCGCCTCAATCCCGTCTTCGAGATTGACGGTATTGCGGTGGTGATGGACACGCCCCAGATCGTGGGCTATCCGCGGCAACTGCTCAAGCGGCCGGTGGCGTCGCTCGGCGCGCGCGCCTTCGATATCCAAAACGCGCTCGATTTTCTGTTTGCGGGAATTTAGTGGAATTGAATGGCGCCTAGCCCCTTTCATTCAAGCCCGACCTCCTTCATTCACTTCGTCTCGCACCGCTTCACCCTGGCCCAGTTTCGCGACGCCATGCAGGCGATCAAGTCGCGCGCTGCGCAAGGCAAGGTCATCATCCGACTCAAGGAATCCGCATGAACCCCGCGCAGCCAAACAAAACTCGCCGCACCCTCCTCGCCGCCGGCCTCGCCAGCACCTTGCCGATCCGCGCGGCATACGCCCAAACCTACCCGGGCCGCCCGGTGCGCATGATCGTGCCCTACCCGCCCGGCGGCCCGACCGACGTGCTCGCACGCATCGTCGCGGTCAAGCTTTCCGAAGCGCTGGGCCAGCCTTTTGCCATCGACAACAAGGCCGGCGCGTCGGGCATGATCGGCTCCGCCGAAGTCGCCAAGGCCGCACCCGACGGCTACACCCTGCTCGGCAATGCCTCGATCCACGTGATCAACCCGAGCCTCTACCCCAAGGCCGCATTCGACGCGATTGCCGATTTCACCCCGGTGACGCAACTGGCCGGCGTGCCCTTGATATTGGTGGTCAACAACGATCTGCCGGTGAAAAACGTGCGCGACCTCATCGCCTACGCCAAAGCCAACCCCGTCAAGCTCAACTTCGCCTCGTCCGGCAACGCCGCCGCGCCGCACCTGGCCGGCGAATCGTTCAAGATCGCCGCCGGCGTGCAGATGCAACACGTGCCCTACAAAGGCAGCGCCCCGGCCCTCACCGACCTGATCGGCGGGCAAGTGCAACTGATGTTCGATTCGATGCCCTCAGCGATGCCGCACGTCAAGGCCGGCAAACTGCGCCCGCTCGCTGTCACCACCGCGAAGCGCTCTGCGGCGGTGCCCGACCTGCCGACCGTCGCCGAAGCCGGCGTGCCCGGTTACGACATCAGCACCTGGTACGGCCTGTGGGCGCCGAAAGGCACGCCGCGCGAGATTGCAGAGCGCATCGCCACCGAAACCGCGAAGATATTGAAGCTGCCCGACGTGCGCGAACGTTATGCCGCGCTCGGCGCCGAGCCGGTCGGCAGCACGCCCGATGAATTCGCCGCTTATTGCCGCAGCGAATTGACCAAATGGGCGAAAATCGTCAAGGAGTCGGGTGCCAAAGCAGACTAGGACCATGTCACCCGCCCCGCCCGAAGACTTTGCAAGTCAAACGGCTATTGACCAAGCCTTGAAAACAAGATATCTTTAAGATATCTAATCCGCCTGAAACCGCCATGACCGCCAAAACGCTTTCGCCGCAGATTCCGTTCCGCTATCGCAGCGTAGACGGTCCCACTGGTATCACCCGCGACACCGCAAAGCGGCTGGCTGGCCATCTCGGTGTCGATGAAACCCAGGCGATTCATCTGGCGCTGCGCGAGTTGGCCACGCGGGTATTGCCGCAGTACGAAGCGGACGATGGCCCGCTGACGGATGCGCAGTTCCGTCAAATCAAAAAGATTGCCGCGGTGGGCAAGAAGAAATCGGTGCGCTCGAGCTTGCTTGACAATACGCCCGCCTGATGGCGCGCTGGTGGCCGGAGCCCTCCGCCGGCGATATCGTCTGGTGCCATTTTCCGGATGGCGTACAGCCGCGCTGCAAACCGCGCCCGGCCCTTGTACTGGTGGTGTTTGACGATGATGCGCCCGCATTTACGGTGCGCATTGCCTATGGCACGAGCCAACGCACAACGACTCTCTACGCCGGTGAAATCGCCATCCTGAAAGACAAAAATCCGGCGGCTTATGCGGCGGCCAACCTGAGCTTCGATACCAAATTCGATTTGCGGCGCGTACTCGATTTGCCCTACTCGACAGACTGGTTCAGCGTGCCGCCTGCCGCACCGCATGGGCAGACGCCGAAGCTCGGAACCCTGCACCCGTCGATGGTGCGCGCCGTGCAGGCAGCGTTTCGCGCGGCGTCGGACAAGTAGCGTGGGTGCGGAAGCCAAAGAGCCTTTACAAATCCAGTTCATTGGCCGGCCTCGTCCGCCCGCTATAGATTGGACGTGCGGTCCACTACGCACCGTGTTAGCGCAACTAATTGAGCTTGGCCCCTTTGATTCCGTTGAGGCTCAAGGTGATGTCCAAACTATTTGTATGTTGACGCTATGGGTTTAAGCACGTCGCGTAAAAATTCATACGAATTCAATGCTCCTGGACAGCCGTAGTTGCCGGGCAGTCTCGATTGGCGCGTTCGAGATTCAGGAAAATAGAATACGAAGGATCTTTGAATACCCAAAACCTCGTAAGGCTCAATCTGATAGACAATGAACTCGTCGCCACTGATTGCGTGTTCTCTATCAAATGGGCGACGGATTCCGCGCCCAATGAAGGCGTAATTGCTCGACGCCGTTGCGCGAACTTCGCCCTCTCGAAGTGAGCGGTCGAAATACTCATATTCGCCAGCTTTTTTCTTGGGATCAGATTGGGAAATTCGCCTCTCAACGAACTGCCATGTGTGGCGCAATCGTTCCTCAAACACTTCTCTGGGGTGGAAGATCGTTGCTACGACAGGCTCGCTAGCCCAGAACACGAGACTTGACTCACCCGGACTAGCGATTCGATTTGGCCGCTCCTGTCGAATCCCCTTCACCCCCTCCACCCGCCGAAACACCCACTCCCCCGCCTCGGCCTCACACAGCGCCTTGAAGTACGCCTCACTCGACATTCCCGGCTTGTAGACATCTTTGGGCTTGTCATGCGGCGGCGGCAGCTTGATCGAATGCGCGAAGGCTGACTCGGGCGTATCGCCCGGCTCCCATGGTTTCAAGGTAAACATCAGGCAAGAGCTGTCTTTTGTGCCACCAGAATCCGCTCCGAACGGCGGCGCGCCCCGGTCGATGCAGTCCTTCTTGATTTCTTCCAGCGCCCGTTCCAGCTGCTTGCCCATCGGCTCACTGGCGAGCAAGCCGGGGCCGGCGCAGCCCATCGCAGCCAAGAGAAGAACCAAAGCGAATCGCCTAAACCGCATGGTCGATGCCTTGTAAATCGTTGGTGGGAGCGGATCTCATGCACTCAATCCCTGAAGAATGGCTCTGGGCAAGCCTTTCCGGGCATTGGCATCGGGCAATTTATTCCCCACCCGCCTACTTCTTCTCTTCCACCTTGCCGATCTGCTTGACCACGTCGGCCATCTTCTTCGCATCCTTGTCGTAGAACACGCGAAAGTCGGCCTGATCAAGATACTGGATCGGCTGGCCGGCACTTTCCATGATCTGCTTGAACTGCGGGTCCGCCACTGCCTGCTTCACCGCCGCGCGCAATTGCGTGATCACAGCCTCAGGCGTGCCCACCGGCGCGAACAGGCCGGCCCAGATGTAGAACTCGTTGTCGATGCCGAGTTCTTTCAAGGTCGGCACGTCGGGCAGGGCCGGGTGGCGCTTGTCGCCCCAGCTCGCCAGCGCGCGCAGCTTGCCGGCCTTGATGTGTTGCACCACCGGGCCGGGGCCGGAGGCGAGTGCATCGACCTGACCGCCGAGCAGCGCCGTGACGGCCGGGCCGCCCCCCTGATACGGAATGTGGAACAGCTTGGCCCCCGTGGCGATCGAGAACATTTCCATTGGCGTGTGCAGCGCGCCGTAGTAGCCAGACGACGAGTAGTTGATCTTGCCGGGGTTGGCCTTGGCGGCGTCAACGAAGTCCTTGACGGTCTTGTAGGACGTTTCGGACCGCACCACCAGCACGGTCGGGTCGGCCGAGATCAGGGCCACCGGCACGAGCTGGTCAAGGGTATACGACGGCGTTTTGCCGTTGACCTTGTCGGCTTCGGGAATGATGGAAACTGACGACAGCGCCATCAAGAGCGTGTAGCCGTCCGGCTTGGCGCGAGCCACATAGGCGTTGCCGACGCCGCCGCCGGCGCCCGGCTTGTTTTCGATCAGGATTTTTTGTTTGAGGATTTTCTCCAGCGCGATCGCCATCGGGCGGCCGGTGAGGTCGGCGACGCCGCCGGGCGGGAATGCCACCACCATGCTGATCGGCTTGGCATTGGGCCACGCCTCCTGCGCAGTGGCAAACGGTGACAACAGGAGCAACAGGGCGAAGCTGAGCAAAACTTTCATCGGAACCCTCACAAGGCACGTTCAGGAACCGGGAGTGTACCCAAGGGCGCCGCCGCGCCCCTGCCGGCAGATTGCCTACAACTCCTTCTCCAGCCGTTCGCACAGGGTCTTGAGGATCGTGATGCGCCCGAACAGCTTGCTGTTGGCCGGGACTACATGCCACGGCGCCACATTGGTGCTGGTGCGCTCGACCATGTCGCACACGGCGCGCTCGTAGGCATCCCACTTCTTGCGGTTGCGCCAGTCTTCCTCGGTGATCTTGAAATTCTTGTGCGCGATTTTCTTGCGTTCGTTGAAGCGGCGCAGCTGCTCGTCCTTGGTGATTGCGACCCAGAACTTGACCACGATCACGTTGTTGCGCACCATCTGCTCTTCAAACGCATTGATCTCCTGATAGGCGCGCATCCAGTCGGCTTCGCTGCAATACTTCTCGACGCGCTCGACCAGCAGGCGCCCATACCAGGAGCGGTCGAAAATCGTCACGCGCCCGTGGCGCGGCAGGTGCCGCCAGAAGCGCCACAGGTAGGGCTGGGCGCGCTCCTCCTCGGTGGGCGAGGCGATCGGGATCACGCGGTAATGCCGCGCATCGAGCGCGCCAGTGATGCGCCGGATGGTGCTGCCCTTGCCGGCGGCATCCTGGCCTTCGAACACGCAAATGAGCGACTTGCCGGCAAAGCGCGGGTCGCGCGACAGCGCGTTGAGCCGGCCCTGGTATTTTTCGAGCGCCTTGTCGTATTCCTTCTTGGTCAGCGCCTGCGTGTAGTCGAGCGCATTGATGATGTTGCGCTTGTCGAGCGTCGGTTCGAGCGGCGCCGGTATCTGACTGACGTGCGGCACCTTGTCGGCAAGGCGCTGCTTGATCGCCTCGAGCAGCAGGGTGCCGACCGTGAGGTAGCGGTAGTTCGGGTCGGCACCTTCGACGATCAGCCACGGCGCCACGCCGCTGCTGGTCTCGCGTATAAAGTCTTCGGACACGCCGCGAAACCGGTCGTACATCTTGAAGCGCTCCCAGTCGGTATCGGTGACGCGCCAGCGCAGCTTCGGGTCTTTCTCGAGGGCCTTGAGGCGCTTCTTTTGCGCGTCCTTCGACAGGTGGAACCAGAATTTGAGGATCAACGCGCCTTCGGCCGCCAGCATGGTTTCGAAGTGGCGGATCTCCTCGATCGACTGCATCACCTCGGGGGCCTTGGTCATTTTCAGGACGCGGCGCACGATTGGCGAGGTATACCAGGAACCGAACAGCACGCCGATGCGCCCCTTGGGCGGCAAGGCGCGCCAGAAGCGCCACATCGGCGGGCGCTCGGCTTCCTCGTCAGACTGCTCGCCGAAGGCGTGGGTCACGATGTGGCGCGGATCCATCCACTCGTTGAGCAGGTTGACGGTTTCGCCCTTGCCGGCGCCGTCGACCCCGCCGATGATGATGATCACCGGGAATTTCGCATGCGCCAGCAGTTCGTATTGCGCCTTGAGCAATTGCTCGCGCAGGATCGGCTCGCGCTTTGAATACTCTTCCTTGCTGACCTTGTGGCCCAGTTCTGCTGCTTCAAACATGGTGTTCTCCCCTTTTGCTGTGCTTCCAGAAGCCGGCTGCCGCCATGACGCCGGCAAAACGCCCGAGCGCCTGTGCCAGCAGGGCCGATTCGCGCTGATCCAGGCGCCGCAGCGCCAGCCCCAGCCCGACCTTGCCCACCACCAGCTTGCCCAAAAGGAGGCGCGCCGTATTGATGTCGGTCAAATCCCCAAGCAAATCCTGCAGATCCCCAAGCGCCTCGGTGTAGCGGCCGACGGCGAGCGGTTCGTAAAGCGACCCGACCGCATCAACGGCGTAGCGCAGGCGCTTGACGTCGATGCGCACCCGGTGGCGCGCCTCCTCGTCGAGGTCGCCAAAGTGCCGCGCGCCGCGCTTGACGCGGCGATGCAGGCCCTTGAGGTGCGGCCGCAGGGTGTCGTGCAATGCCACCCCCGGTTTTCTTCCGGCAGCCCGGTCCGGT
>CANJDH010000118.1 GCA_947473125.1 Burkholderiales bacterium | reverse complement strand
TGGAAGTTTACTTCTTCATGCCGACAGGAAGGATCTGGTTGTCGATGAACTGAGTCCAGACGTAGTCATTTTCGGTGACAGCATCATGGTTGTCGGGGGTGAATGGCTTGCTGAACTTTTTGATCAGGCCCTCATAACCGGCGATCTTGTAGAAACTTTCGCGAATCGACGGGCCGTCAAGCTTTCCCGCGATCTTGATCGCCTCTGCGGCGAGCATCATCCCGTCGTAGGCATTGGCCACGCCGACTGCGGGCGTTACGTCGCCGGGGCCCTTGACGTCAGGGTACTTGGCCATCAGCGCCTTGAGTACTTTTTCCCCGATTGGCGACTGTTTGCCAAAAAAACTGTAGGTCTGGATGAAGTGCACGTCTTTTGCCGACGGGCCGGCGAGTTCGGTAAAGCGTCCGCCTGCGGGGCCCCAATGGGATACGACCGGCACTTTCCAGCCCATGCGATCGAGTGACTTCACGACCTGCGCTGACGGACCGACGTTACCGACCAGGAACAAGGTGTCGGCGCCTGCGGCCTTGAGCCGCGTCAGTTGCGGCACGACGTCGACATCATTGCCTTCAAATTTTTCGATGCCGGCGGCTTTCATGTTCTTGCTGGCCAGGGCAGCTGAAAGTCCTTTTTCATTCGATTCGCCCCAAGGGTTGTTCACCAGGATCATGCCGGGTGATTTCGAGTTGAAGGTTTTCTGCGCGTACTGGAGCATGGCTTTGTCGACGATTTCGTCGACGGCAGACACGCGAAAAACGAAATTCGGGTTGGCGCCATTTTTTGTGATCGGTGTGCCTGCCGCCCAAGGGCCGACGAAGGGGATTTTTTCCTGGTTCGCAATCGGCACAATCGCAATCGACACTGGCGTGTCGAGTCCACCGAACAGCACGGTGACTTTTTCCTTTTGCAGCAGTTCGCGTGCTGCGGTGACGCCTTTTGCTGGTGTGCCTTCATCATCGCGCCGGACCAATTCGAATTTCTTGCCCATGACACCGCCTTTGGCATTCAATTCGTCGATCGCAACCGTCAGGCCGCGTGTAAGTGCCTCACCGGCGCGGGCAGACTGTCCCGAAAGGGCGGTAATCAGGCCGATCTTGATGGTGTCTTGTGCGAAGCTTGGGGCTGCAAGCCCGCCCGACAACATAGCGCTGGCCGCAATGGCCAAAAAAGTACGGCGCGGCTGGCAAAGGGGCGATGAAACATTCATGGGAGGCTCCTGTATCGATTCAGAGAAAAAAGGGAATTGCAACTGCTGTAAAAGTGGCGGCATCGAAACGCTCAAGGTGGCAGGCTATCATCAGCAAGCCACGTGCCAAAACCCTGCCTGCATTATGCTACGGTCACCGATTTACCCTATTGACAAGCTTACTCTGAATGGACCCTGTTACTCTGAATGGACCCTGCTGCTATCGTAGACGCTTTCCTGACCGCGCTGATGATCCCGGATCCGGACACGGCGCGCCGTTACATTGCGCCTGACCTCCAAATCGAATTCACGGGCGCGAGGCGGATGCGCGACCCCGCGGAGTGCGCGGCATTCAACCGGACCCGATATAAATGGGTCAAAAAGAAATTTGAGGCAACTGAAGTCGTTGCCGGTGGTAGCCTGGAGCGTACTGTGGTGTACAACGTCGGCACCTTGTTTGGCGAATGGCCGGATGGAACGGCGTTTGCTGGCAATCGCTACGTGGACCGGTACATCCTTGTCCGCGGACTCATCTCCCGCATGGAAGTCTGGAATGACAGTGCGGAAATACTGCTTTTGCGTGCCGGATTGGTGGCCCCTTGAAAGCCTGGATGCACTAAATCCGTGCGTTCGCCTGTGCGACGCACCACATTGGAAAGAGTATGGATCTTGATTTCGAAAAGTTGACAGCCTATCAGCGCTACAAACTCATGGCGAGCCTGATCGTGCCGCGGCCGATCGCCCTGGTCACCACCGTGAGCGCTGCGGGGGTGGTCAATGCCGCCCCGTTTTCAATGTTTAACATGCTTGGTGAAGATCCGCCAATCGTGATGATCAGCATCAACAAGCACGACAATGGAGAAATCAAGGATACCGCCGCCAATATTCTGGCGAGTGGCGAGTTTGTGGTGCACCTTGCCGACGAGGCCATTGCCGAACAGATGCATGCTTGTGGCGCTTCGCTGCCCCCGGACGAAAGCGAAGTGGACAAGGTCGGGTTCACCACTTTGCCATCTTCGGCGATCGGCCCGCCGCGCATTGCCGAGGCACCGGTTGCGTTCGAGTGCAAGTTATGGGAGAAGCTCGAGACCGATAGTCGCTATATTTTCATCGGCAAGATTCTGTGGATGCACGCGCGCGACGAACTGATCGATATCGAAAGGCATCGTGTACGCTTGCAGAATTATTTTCCCGTGGCGCGATTTGGCGCGAGCTTTTACATCAACACGCGGGAGCGTTATGCCTTGGGTGAATCGGGCTCAGGCGACGAAGCGCCGCGTTCTACCGCCATCGACGAGATCTGAGCCATGCTGCGCCCTCTTGCGACCCACTACCGCTACGACTACTCGCCGATTACGAGGCGGGCCGACTATTCATGGCCTGACGGAAAGCGCCTCGCTTTGTATCTTGGCTTCAACATTGAACATTTCGAATTCGGAAAGGGGCTCGGCGCCAGACTCGCCCCGTCCGGGGACCCGGACGTGCTTAATTTTGCTTGGCGCGACTACGGCAATCGTGTCGGCGCATGGCGCTGCCGTGATTTGTTCGACGAGCTCCGACTTCCGGTCGGCGTGTTGGTCAATACCGCGCTCTACGACTATTGCCCGGAGGTGATCGCAGCATTTCGCAAGGGCCAGTATCCATGGGGCAGCGAGATGATCGGACACGGCCACACCAATGCCGAGCGCCAAGGTGATATGAATGAAGAGACGGAAGCAAGCCTGATTGCCCAATGTACGGCACGCATGAAGGCGGAAGAGGGGATGGCGCCACGCGGATGGCTCAGCCCCTGGATTTCGGAAAGCAATGCGACTCCCGACTTGCTTGCCGAAGCAGGCTATGCATACAACCTAAATTGGTGCCACGACGACCAACCCCAGAAGATGAGGACGCGTGTCGGTTCTGAGGGCAGTGATTTCTGGACCATTCCCTACCCCCAGGAGATCAACGACATTCCTGCAATCATCGGCCGGCAATGCGGCGCCGAAGAATTTGCCAGCATGATCATTGATTGCTACGACGAGATGATTGCTCAGTCAGTGCACCAACCTCTTGTGATGGGCATAGCGCTGCACCCCTATCTAGTCGGGCAGCCGCACCGTTTGCGCCAACTGCGCCGCGCGCTCAAACACATTGCCGCCGACGGTCGCGGATGGTGGACCACGCCGGGTGCAATCTGCGACCATGTCGAGTCCCTCAAGGTGCAGGGCTGAGCGGCAAGCGTCAAAAAGCGGCTGCTACTTTCGGCGACTTTTTGCCAGGTTCCCCGCGATGCGCATGCGCAACGCGTTGAGCTTGATGAAGCCCGCTGCGTCGGCCTGGTTGTAGGCACCGCCGTCGTCGTCAAAGGTGGAAATCTTCATGTCGAATAGCGAGTCGGTCTTGGATTCGCGGCCGACGACCATCATCGTGCCTTTGTACAGTTTGAGGCGTACTTTGCCGTTGACGGTCTTCTGCGACTCGTCGATCAATACCTGCATGAGCTTGCGCTCGGGGCTGAACCAGTAGCCGTTGTAGATGAGGCGTGCGTAACGCGGCATTAGGTCGTCCTTGAGCGCCAGCACTTCGCGGTCCATGGTGATCGATTCGATGGCGCGATGAGCCTTCCAGATGATGCTGCCTCCGGGGGTTTCGTAGCAACCACGTGACTTCATGCCGACGTAGCGGTTCTCGACCATGTCGAGGCGCCCAATGCCGTGCTTGCCGCCGATTACGTTGAGCGAAGCTAGGATGTTTGCGGGCGACATTTCCTTGCCGTCGATGGCAACAATGTCGCCTTTGGCGAACGTGAGTTCAACCACCTGTGGCTTGTTGGGCGCTTTTTCGGGCGATACCGTGATGCGCCACATCGAGTCTTCCGGTGCGAAATTCGGATCTTCGAGGATGCCGCCTTCGTAGCTGATGTGCAGCAGGTTGGCATCCATCGAATACGGCGCTCCGCCGCCCTTGCGCTTCTTGAAATCGACCGGGATGCCGTGCTTGTCCGCATACGCCAGTAGCTTGTCGCGCGACAGCAGATCCCATTCGCGCCAGGGGGCAATCACCTTTACGTTTGGCATCAGGGCATAGGCGCCGAGTTCGAAACGTACCTGGTCATTCCCCTTGCCGGTGGCGCCGTGCGAAATGGCATCAGCCTTTACCTTGCGGGCGATGTCGATCATGCGCTTTGCGATCAGCGGGCGGGCGATCGAGGTACCGAGCAGGTACTCGCCTTCATAAAGCGTGTTGGCGCGGAACATCGGAAACACGAAGTCGCGCACGAACTCTTCCTTGAGATCATCAATGAAGATGTTTTCCTTCTTGATACCCATTTTCAGCGCCTTGGCGCGCGCCGGCTCGACTTCTTCTCCCTGCCCGATGTCTGCCGTGAAGGTGACAACTTCGCAGTGATATACGTCCTGCAGCCATTTCAGGATCACGGAGGTATCGAGTCCTCCGGAGTATGCCAGTACTACTTTGTTGATCTTGTCGCTCATGTCTCTTCCACTTTTCCCAGTAACAAATATTCCATCAAGGCCTTTTGCGCGTGAAGGCGGTTTTCGGCCTCGTCCCACACTACGCTATGCGGGCCGTCAATCACCTCGGCTTCGACTTCCTCGCCGCGATGTGCCGGCAGACAGTGCATGAACAGCGAGTCGGGCTGGGACACCTGCATCATGTCGCCATCGACACACCAGTCGGCAAAAGCTTTCTTGCGCTCTTCATTCTCGGCTTCAAAACCCATGCTGGTCCAGACGTCGGTGGTTACCAGATGTGCGCCGCGGGCTGCGTCCATCGGGTCGGCAAATTCTTCGAAATGGTTTTGCCCGAACAGTCCGGCGCGTTCAGGCTCGATTTCATAGCCCGGTGGGGTCGAGACATGCACATTGAAGTCGAGCACCTCGGCCGCTTGCAGCCAAGTGTTGCACATATTGTTGGAGTCGCCGATCCAGGCCACTGTTTTGCCCTGAATCGAACCGCGTTGTTCGATGAACGTGTAGATGTCGGCAAGCACCTGGCAGGGATGGTATTCGTTGGTCAGGCCGTTGATCACTGGCACCCGCGAGTGTGCCGCGAAACGTTCGATGATGTCCTGCTCGAAGGTGCGGATCATCACGATGTCCACCATACGGCTGATGACCTGCGCTGCGTCTTCTACCGGTTCGCCACGGCCCAACTGTGTGTCCCGGGTGTTCAGAAAAATTGACGACCCGCCCAATTGCTGCATGCCAGCCTCAAACGAAAGCCGGGTACGGGTAGAGTTCTTCTCGAAGATCATCGCCAGGTGACGATCGAACAGCGGGTGATAGGTCTCGAATGCCTTGAACTTGGCCTTGATGCGGGCGGTACGCGCAAACAAATAGGCGTACTCGTCCCGCGAGAAATCGTTGAACTGCAGAAAATGTTTGACTGCCATGATGGTTCTGTCCGGTCCGGTGGTTGCCTTCGCGCCAGACTACCAGTGACCGATGCATTGACCGGAAAACGTTCAATTATAAGGTATTTGTGAAATTCACGGTATTTACGTTATTGATTTTTGTAGCGCATTGCAAACTGTTGAATTCAGTGTAGAATTCTAAAACAAGTAAGTAAGTGTTTAATAACAAGAAGGCCTGATGCATGCCTGAATCGAGTGCAAACAAGGGCTTTGTTGAAATTTGTGCGCTGCGGTAGACAAAAACCCTACAGTTTTGTCGCGGTTCTGGTTGGCTTTTGCTCGGGTTTGGAGCAAGCTACACGGGCTGCTGCGTGGCGTTGTTGAGTCTGCATGTGACAACCATGGATTGAACTTTTGGAAGAGGGAACCTGAAGATGGCTGCCGTACTGAACTTTCCGCACGTGACCAACCCCGCACCGGGGGATGTTGATCCGCTCGAGACGCAGGAATGGGTGGAGTCGCTTGAGGCCGTGATGCAGCGCGAAGGTCCGGAACGCGCGCATTACCTGCTTGAAGCACTGATCGACAAGGCGCGCCGCAATGGCGCCTACCTGCCCTACAGCGCCAACACGGCCTATATCAACACCATCCCGACCCATCTTGAAGCCAAGAGCCCGGGTGATCATGCCCTCGAAGAGCGTATTCGTTCGATCACTCGCTGGAACGCACTCGTGACCGTGGCCAAGACCAACAAGGGCGAAGGCGACCTTGGCGGCCACATTGCCAGCTTTGCCTCGGTCGGTACCTTGTTCGGCATCGGCTTCAATCATTTCTGGCATGCACCAACCGCGGATCACGGCGGCGACCTGATTTATTTTCAAGGCCACTCTGCACCGGGGGTATATGCCCGCGCCTATCTTGAAGGGCGCATCACCGAGCAACAGTTGCTCAACTTCCGCCGCGAGGTTGACGGCAAGGGCATTTCCTCCTATCCACATCCGTGGCTGATGCCCGAGTTCTGGCAGTTTCCGACGGTATCCATGGGCCTTGGCCCGCTGCAGGCGATTTATCAGGCGCGCTTTCTAAAATACCTGCATGCTCGCGGCATAGCCGATACGTCGAAGCGCAAGGTATGGGTGTTCTGCGGCGACGGCGAGATGGACGAGCCCGAGTCGCTCGGGGCAATCGGCCTGGCAGTGCGCGAAAAACTGGACAACCTGATTTTTGTCGTCAACTGCAACCTGCAGCGCCTCGATGGTCCGGTGCGCGGCAACGGCAAGATCATCCAGGAACTCGAGGCCGATTTCCGCGGCACCGGATGGAACGTCATCAAGCTTATCTGGGGAGCCTACTGGGACCCGCTGCTGGCGCGCGATACCACCGGCCTCTTGCACAAGCGCATGGAAGAGGCGGTAGACGGCGAATACCAGAACATGAAAGCCAACGACGGCGCCTATGTGCGCGCGAACTTCTTCGGCAAATATCCCGAGCTGCTCGAAATGGTGTCGCGCATGTCCGACGACGATATCTGGCGTCTCAATCGAGGCGGCCACGACCCGCACAAGATCTATGCGGCGTATCACGCGGCGGTGAACCACAAGGGCCAGCCGACGGTGATCCTGGCCAAGACCATCAAGGGCTACGGACTGGGCAAACAGGGACAGGCCAAGAACCCGACCCACCAGCTCAAAAAGCTCGAACTCGAAACGGTGCGTGATTTTCGCGATCGCTTCAACATTCCGGTGCCGGACAGCAAGCTCGAAGAACTGCCGTTCTACAAGCCGGATGACAAAGACCCGGTGATGCAATATCTGCATGAGCGCCGTGCGGCGTTGGGGGGCTATTTGCCGCAGCGCCGTCCCAAGGCATCCACCTCGCTGGCCGCTCCCGGGCTCGATGCGTTTGACGCGCAGCTCAAGGCCTCGGGGGAGGGGCGCGAAGTCTCGACCACGATGGCGTTCGTGCGCATTCTCACGCAACTTCTGCGTGACAAAAACATCGGCAAATTCATCGTGCCGATCGTGCCCGACGAAGCGCGTACCTTCGGCATGGAAGGATTGTTCCGCCAACTCGGCATCTACTCCGCAGAGGGACAGAAGTACACGCCGGTGGACAAGGACCAGGTGATGTATTACCGCGAAGACGCGGCCGGGCAGATCCTCGAAGAAGGCATCAACGAGGCCGGTGCCTTCAGCTCGTGGATGGCGGCGGCGACTTCCTATGCCAACTCGAACCAGATCATGATTCCGTTCTACATCTACTACTCGATGTTCGGGTTGCAGCGGATCGGCGACCTGGCCTGGGCGGCGGGTGATTTGCGTTCGCGCGGATTTTTGCTCGGTGCAACCGCCGGGCGTACCACGCTTAACGGCGAAGGCTTGCAACACGAGGACGGCCATTCGCACCTGATGAGCGCTACCATTCCCAATTGCGTCTCATACGACCCGACCTATCAATACGAACTTGCAGTCATTATTCAGCGCGGTTTGAAACGCATGGTCGAGCAGCAAGAGGACGTGTACTACTACATCACCCTGATGAACGAGAACTACGAGCACCCCGAGATGCCCAAGGGCGCGGAGGAAAACATCCTCAAGGGCATGTACCTGTTTCGCAAGAACGCCAGTAAGACCAAACACACGGTGCAATTGCTTGGCTCGGGCACCATCTTCCGTGAAGTGGTTGCCGCAGCTGAGCTGCTTGAAAAGGATTGGGGTGTCGGCGCCGAGTTGTGGAGTTGCCCTTCGTTTACCGAGTTGCGCCGCGATGGTTTGGCAGCGGAGCGCTGGAACCTGCTCAATCCGCTGGAGAAGCCGAGGCAATCCCACGTTGAAGTGTGCCTTGAAAAGCATGCAGGTCCGGTCATCATCTCGACCGACTACATGAAGGCATTTGGCGACGGCATTCGCAACTTCATTCCTCGCGATGCCGGCAAGCACCGCACCTGCAAGGTGCTCGGCACTGACGGCTTCGGTCGCTCCGATACCCGAGAAAAACTGCGCCACTTTTTTGAGGTCAACCGCTACTTCGTCACGATCGCGGCCTTGAAGGCGCTGGCCGAAGATGGTGTGATCGAAGCCAAGGTCGTCGCAGAGGCCATCAAGAAATACGGCCTCGATCCGGCAAAGCCCGATCCGAGCACCGTCTAAATCCGAGTCGGCCGGATTCATCAGGCCGGCTGTCAAAACAATCCGCGCGCAGAGGACAACATGGCAGTCAAAGAAGTATTCGTACCTGATATCGGTGATTTCAAGGATGTGCCGATCATCGAAATATTAGTCAAAGTGGGCGACACGGTTAAAGCCGAAGAGTCGCTCATCACCGTGGAGTCCGACAAGGCCACCATGGAAATTCCGTCGCCGTCAGCCGGCGTCATCAAGGAACTCAAGATCAAGCTGGGCGACGTGGTCAATAGCGGGTCGTTGATTGCGCTGATGGAAGAGGTCGGTGCTGGCGCAGCGACGGTGCCGGCAGCACCGGCCGCCGCCGCAATAGCGCCTGAACTGGCCCCGCTGCCGACAGTGGTTTCGGTCGTCAGTGCGCCGGTTCCCCCGGCACTGCCTGTTGCCCCGCCCACGGCAGCGCTCGCACCCGCAAGCGCGAGACCGGGAGACGCGCCGCATGCTTCGCCTTCTGTCCGCAAATTCTCCCGTGAGCTGGGTGTGGATGTCGCGCGTGTCACTGGTACGGGCCCGAAGGGCCGCATCCTGCATGAGGATGTGCAAAACTTTGTCAAGCAGGTGATGTCCAGCGGCGTGGCCGCTGCGGGGCAGAGCGCAACAAGCGGCACCGGCTGGGGTCTCAACCTGTTGCCGTGGCCGAAAATCGATTTTTCAAAGTTCGGCGCGACCGAAGCGGTGCCGCTGTCGCGAATCAAAAAGATTTCCGGCCAGAATCTGGCGCGCAACTGGGCAATGATTCCACACGTCACGCAAAACGACGAAGCCGATGTCACCGAGCTTGAGGAATTCCGCAAGACCACCAACGAGGCGATGGCAAAGCAAGGTGTCAAACTGACCATGCTCGCCTTCATCATCAAGGCATCCGTGGCGGCGCTGAAGAAATTTCCCGACTTCAACGCGTCTCTAGGGGGTGATAACCTGATCCTGAAGAAGTATTTCAATATTGGATTCGCGGCAGATACGCCCAATGGCTTGATGGTGCCGGTGCTCAAGGGGGCGGACCAAAAGGGTATCCTTGAGATCGCCCGGGAAATGGGCGAGCTTTCCGCGCAAGCGCGGGACGGCAAGTTGAAACCGGCCGACATGCAGGGTGCGTGCTTCACGATCTCATCGCTCGGCGGCATTGGCGGCACTTCTTTTACGCCGATCATCAACGCACCGGAGGTGGCGATCCTAGGTGTCTCGAAGTCGTCGATCAAGCCGGTCTGGGACGGCAAGCAGTTTGTGCCGCGCCTGATGTTGCCGATGTCACTCTCTTACGACCATCGCGTGATCGATGGCGCTGCCGGCGCACGCTTTGCGGCCTACCTCGGCAGCCTGCTTACCGACATGCGGCGCACCCTGCTTTAACACCCCTCGACTACCGGTGCCGCGAGCCTTACGGGTTGCAGGTCGTGATACCCGGTGGCTTGCAGTTCTGCCGGACATTCAATCAACTCATGACTACCATTACCGTTGCCAGAAAAAACGGCCAGATCGCGATTGCCGCCGACCGCCTCACCACGTTTGGCGATACGCGTCTCTCGGCCAAGTATGAAGCCAATCCGAAGATCTTCAAGGTCAAGGACACCTGGATCGGCATCGCCGGTTCGAGTGCGCATCATCACGTGATCGAGAATGCCTTCAAGAAGGTGGAGAAGCCGGCCTTCGGCAACAAGGTCGAGATTTTCGACACCATGGTGCGCCTGCACCCCATGCTCAAGGAGCATTTCTTTCTCAATCCGAAGGAAGAGGACGATGATCCCTACGAATCGTCGCAATACGTGATGCTGCTGGCCAATGCGAGCGGCATCTACGGCGTGTACTCGTATCGCGAGGTGTTTGCCTTTGATCGGTTCTGGGCAATCGGCTCGGGCCGAGCGTTTGCGCTCGGTGCGATGTATGCCAGTTGGGACAAGGCCAAGTCGGGGCGGGAAGTGGCCGAGACCGGCGCCAACGCGGGTTGCGAATTCGACAAAAACTCTTCGGGCCCGGTTGCGGTCCATACCATCAAGGCAAGGTAGGTACTCATGAGCGCAATTGAAATCAAGGTTCCCGACATCGGCGACTTCAAGGATGTGCCGATCATCGAAGTGCTGGTCAAGGTCGGCGATACGGTCGCCAAGGAGCAATCGCTGATCACGGTCGAATCCGACAAGGCGACCATGGAGATTCCTTCGCCGGAAGCCGGTGTCATCAAAAGCCTCGCAGTGAAGCTCGGTGACGTTGTGAATACAGGCGTGGTGATCGGCATGATCGAGGCATCCGCTGCGGCGGCCAAGCCTGCTCCCGCCGTAGCGACGTCAGTTGCGCCTACCCTTCCCGTCGAAACCAGCTCCCAGAGCGCTTCTCCAGCCATTGAGTCGCCGACATCGGCTCCCACCAAGGGTTCCAGCTCGGTGCCCCAAGGCGATTTACATGCCGACGTGCTGGTGCTGGGGGCAGGTCCTGGCGGTTACACCGCGGCATTCCGCTCTGCCGACCTGGGTAAAAAAGTCGTCCTCGTCGAACGCTATCCAACCCTCGGCGGCGTCTGCCTCAACGTCGGCTGCATTCCGTCCAAAGCCCTGCTGCACGCGGCCAAGGTGATCACCGAAGCCGAGGAAATGGAACACAACGGCATCACTTTCAGCAAACCCAAGGTCGACATAGATAAGCTGCGCGGGTGGAAGGAGAGCGTCGTCGCAAAACTCACCAAGGGCCTGGGGTCGATGGCCAAGGGCCGCAAGGTCACTGTGGTTGAAGGCGTGGGCAAATTCACCTCAACGAACATGGTCGAAGTGGCCACCAAGGACGGGGTCAAGAAGATCTCATTCGACAACTGCATCATCGCCGCCGGTTCGCAAGTGGCCAAGATTCCGGGCTTTCCCTACGACGACAAACGCCTGATGGATTCCACCGGCGCTCTCGAGTTGGCTGACGTGCCGCGCCGCTTGCTCGTTATCGGCGGCGGCATCATTGGTCTGGAGATGGCCTGCGTGTACGACGCACTTGGTTCCAAAGTGACGGTGGTTGAATTCGCCGACGGCCTGATTCCCGCGGCCGACCGCGACATGGTGAAACCCCTGCACAAGCGCATTGAGAAGCGCTACGAAGCGATTTATCTGAAAACGAAAGTGGTCAAGCTTGAAGCCAAACCAGAAGGCCTGCTCGCCACTTTCGAAGGCGCGGATGGGCAGGCCACACCGCAGCCCTCGCAGCAAATGTTTGACCGCGTACTGCTTTCCGTCGGCCGGCGTCCCAACGGCAAGGCGATTGGGGCCGAAGCTGCCTGTGTCAACGTGAACGAGCGCGGTTACATCCCGGTCGACAAGCAACAGCGTACCAATCAGCCGCATATCTTCGCAATTGGCGATATCTGCGGTGAGCCCATGCTCGCCCACAAGGCCACTTACGAAGCCAAGATCGCCGCCGAAACCATCGACGGCCACAAAGTCGGCTTCGACGCACTAACGATTCCCTCCGTCGCCTACACCGACCCGGAGATCGCCTGGATGGGTCTTACCGAAACCCAGGCCAAGAAAGACGGCGTCGACTACAAAGCCGCCAGCTTCCCCTGGGCAGCCTCCGGCCGCGCCATAGCCAATGACCGCACCGACGGTGCGACCAAGCTTCTCTACGACCCGAAAAGCAAGCGCATCCTCGGCGCCGGTATCGTCGGCACCAATGCCGGCGAGCTCATCGCCGAGATGACTCTCGCGCTGGAAATGGGAGCTGATCTCGAAGACCTTGCGCTGACGATTCATGCGCATCCGACCCTGTCAGAGACGCCTTTTTTTGCGGCCGAAGTGGCGTTGGGCACGATTACAGACATGATGCCCGCCAAGCGGTAGTACCGGGCAGCGAGCGAGGAAGCGGCAGGCCTGTTGCCTCAATGCACCAGCGCTATCCCCGGTTCGTGCGTGATCATGGTTGACGCAGGC
Source organism: Burkholderiales bacterium (assembly GCA_947473125.1). Classification (GTDB taxonomy): domain Bacteria; phylum Pseudomonadota; class Gammaproteobacteria; order Burkholderiales; family JAEUOS01; genus CANJDH01. The sequence goes on along the minus strand of CANJDH010000118.1, from coordinate 381 downwards.
AAGTTGTCTTCCACGCGCTGGTGGATGCCGGTGAGGGTATTTTCGGGCAGCACGCAGCAGTTGCGGCCGCGCTCCTTGGCCTGATACAGCGCACCATCGGCGCGGGCAATCAGGTCGGCCGGGTTGATGCCCTTGTGCGAGTCAAACGAGGCGATACCAGCGCTGAGAGTGATATACGGCGCGGTGCCGGAGCGAGCGTGTGGAATCGCAAGCCGGTTGATGGCGGCGAGCATCGCCTCGGCGACCAGGCGGGCACCATCCGCCGGAGTATGCGGCAACACCAGGACGAACTCCTCGCCGCCATAGCGTGCCGCCAGATCGGCGGGACGCCGACAGGCCGACTGGATGGTCGCTGCCACCGCCTTGAGGCAATCATCTCCT
>CANJDH010000117.1 GCA_947473125.1 Burkholderiales bacterium | reverse complement strand
GCCCAAGTCGGCGAACTGCTGATTGGCTTCCTGCGTACCCGCACGTGACCGCCCGCAGGTGACGGCGCGGATCCGACAGAGCCTCCAAAACCGGCTCCCACCAACGGTTTCAGAAGGATTGACATGAAACATCTCCGGCACGCAAGCGCGCCATGCGTCGCTGCCCTGCTCGGCTTGCTGCTTATGACAACGGCCTTGGCGCATGATGACCATGATCACGCCGAAGGTCCGTGGTCGGCCAGCCTGGCCGATGTGCGACGGGTCGCAGCGATGATTCCCGGCGCACGGCCCCTGCGCATCAACGTGGCCAAGGTTGCCGAGAGCCGACGCACCAAAAACTTTTCGGTCAAGGGCGTCGCGGCCGAGCCGAGCGTGCAGGCGCGCACCGCCTACCAGGTCGTGTATGCCGACGGCACCCTGATGATCGATGCCGGCATGGATCTGGCCACCCACCGCTTTTTCGGCCGCGGGGTAGACGAACCCTATTATCCCGGTGTCGCCGCGCTGGTCGACGCAGCGTTGCTGCGCGCCAAGCTGATTGTCCTGACCCACGAGCATGGCGACCACGCGGCCGGCGTCATCACGTCAGCCCAATTGGCGGCCCTGGCGCCCAAGACCATCCTCACGCGCAGCCAGTTGCGCACCTTGACGACCGCGCCGCAAATACCGTCGCTGCGCCTGACCGCCGAAGCGGCGCGACGCTTCACGGTGATTGATTACGAGCGCTACTTCCCGCTCGCACCCGGGATCGTCCTGATCAAAGCGCCCGGCCACACCCACGGCTCGCAGATGATTTACCTGGCGTTGCAATCCGGCGCGGAATACCTGTTTGTCGGCGACGTGGCCTGGCACATGGACGGCATCCGCATGTTGCGCGACAAGGATGCGCCCTGGGTCGGAGAGCCCGAAGCGCTGATGCTGGCCGAGCTGCGCTGGCTGCGCGAGGTACATCAGGACCAGCCCGATGTGCGCATCGTGGTCAGTCACGACGAAGACCAGCGTCTCGACTACCTGAGGCGTGGCGTGCTCGGCGGGGCACTGGAGTAAACCCCGGAAAAGTGACACACTGCGGGTCCGGCCACGGCCAACATGGCGTCGCGGGCAAAGCGCAGGTACAACAATAAGTTGTTGATTTGGAGACAATCCATGCAGTTGCAATCCTTGACGCGCCACGCCCTCGCATGGCTGGCAGCCCTCGTCACCTTTAGTGCGCAGGCAGCCTGGCCAGAAAAAGCGATTCGCATCGTCGTGCCCTACCCGCCCGGCGGCACCACCGACATCCTGACGCGCCTGGTCGCACAAAAACTTTCCGAGGCGCTCAAACAAACGGTAGTGGTCGACAACCGCGCCGGCGGCGCGGCCATGATCGGCAGCGATCTGGTCGCCAAGGCTGCGCCTGACGGCTACACCCTGCTTTCCACCGGGGCCGGGCCGCACGTGATCAACGTCAGCCTGTTCCCCAAGATACCGTACGACCCGATGAAGGATTTCGCGCCGATCACGCTGATGTCAATCAACCCGCTGTTGATGGTGGTGCCGGCCAACCTGCCGGTCAACACGCCGCAGGAGTTCATCGCCTGGGTCAGGCAGAACAAGGACAAGGCCAATTACTGCTCGATCGGCGCCGGCTCGCCCTCGCACCTTGCGGCTGAACTGTTCAAGTCGATGGCCGGTGTCGAGATGACGCACATCCCCTACAGCGGCAGCGGCCCGGCCATCATCGCCACCATCGGCGCCAATTGCGCGGTGCTGTTTGACAGTGTGTTGTCTTCCGGTCCGCACGTGAAGTCCGGCAAGTTGAAAGCCCTCGCCACCGGCAACAAGCAGCGCCTGCCGTCGTGGCCCAACGTGCCCGCACTCAATGAAGCGGGCCTGCCGGGCTTCGAGGGCTTCACCTGGGGGGCGTTCCTGGCGCCGGCCGGCACGCCGCAGGAGATTGTCGAGCGTCTGCAAGTTGAGACCGCAAAAATTTTCGCCCTCCCCGACGTACGCCAGAAGGTCGAAGACCTCGGCGCCCTGCCCGGCGGCGGCGCATCGGCGGAACTCGACGCGTTCAGCCGTGCGGAACTGCGCAAGTGGGCCAAAGTCATCAAGGACGGCAACATCAAGCCGGATTGAGCAAGGAGGACACGCCATGGCTCTCAGTTTCAAGCCCCTGCACGCGACCTTTGTGGCCGAGGTCAGCACAGTCGACCTGCGCACCGTCAAGGATGCCGCCACGCTCGAACAGATCCGTTGCGGCATGGACAAATACAACGTGCTGGTGTTTCGCAACCAGCCGTTCACCGACGATGAGCAACTCGAATTCGCGCAACGCTTTGATGGCCAGTTGCACGCCAGGACATCCACCTCGGTGCTGGTGAAAAATCGCTTCGGCAATGAAGCCCTCTCGGACATTTCCAACGTGGGCGCCGACGGCCAACTGCTCTCGCCGGACGACCGGCGGCGCATGACCGGCCTCGCGAATCGCCTGTGGCATGCCGACGCAACGTTCGTCGAGCCCGCCGGTCGTTATTCGATGCTATCGGCAAGGGTGGTGCCGCCGGTAGCCGCCGATACCGAGTTTGCCGACATGTGCGCCGCCTACGACGCGCTCGATGACGAAACCAAAAGCACGATTGCCGGACTCAAGGTGCATCACTCGATCGCCTACTCGCGCGAGCTGCTTGGCTTCGAATTTGCGCCGGCCGAGAAGGAGCAACTCAAGGGCGCCGTGCATCCGCTGGTACGCGACTTCCCGCGCTCCGGGCGCAGATCCCTCTATCTTGCCTCGCATGCCTCCTCGATCATCGACATGCGCGTGCCTGAGGGCCGCCTGCTTTTGCGCGACCTGATGGAACACGCCACCCAGGCGCGCTTTGTTTACAGCCATCACTGGGCCGTCGGCGACTTCGTCATCTGGGACAATCGCAGCACCATGCATCGTGCGCGGCCGTTTGATGACGGTAAATACCGCCGCGAGCTGCGTCGCACCACCACGCTTGATTTGCCCTTGTCGGTCACGGCGTAGGGTTCCGTGCCGTTTGCACATCTCTTCCGACAACAACAACCCCAGGAGACATTTCGTGACCACGCGCCGCTCGTTTCTCACAGGTACGGCTGCAGCCGGCATCGCCTTTTGCACCTGCCACCTGCAGGATGCCGCAGCCCAGGCTTCACACAAGCACCCGAAGATCGGTACCAAGCGCGCCGCAGTCATGCTCAACGGCGAACGCGTCAAGACGGTTGATACCCACGCCCACTGTTACTTTCATGACGTCGTCGCACTGATGGGCGCCGATGCCAAGGGCGTGATGCCACCGGTCAAGGGCGTGCCCGAGCACTTCATCCCGGCCGATGACAAGGCTGCTGTCGACGGCCGCCTGGCTGCCATGGACGCGATGGGCATCGACATGCAGATCCTGTCGGTCAACCCGTTCTGGTATGGCAAGGACCGCGACACCGCCGTCGCCATCGTCAAGCTCAACAACGAGCGCCTCGCCGAGGTGACCGCCGCCTACCCGAAACGCCTGAACGCGTTTGCCTCCCTGACGCTGCAATTTCCCGAGCTCGCGGTACAACAACTGGAAGCCGCGATCAAAAAGCAGGGCCTGCGTGGTGCCGCCATCGGCGGCAGCGTGACCGGCACCGATTTATCGGATCCAAAGTTCCATCCGGTCTGGGCCAAAGCTGAAGAACTGGGCGCGGTGCTGTTCGTGCATCCGCAAAGCACGCCACAACTGGCACCGCGCTTTCGCGGCAACGGTTGGCTCTCGAATGTCATCGGCAACCCGCTCGACACCACCATTGCCCTGCAAAAACTGATTTTTGAGGGCACTCTCGACAAGTTCCCGGGCCTCAAGATCCTAGCGGCCCACGGTGGCGGTTATCTTGGCTCCTACGCGCCGCGCTCCGACCATGGCTGCTTCATTTCACCGTCCAACTGCAACCCGGCCATCGTATTGAAGAAAAAGCCGACCGAATACCTCAACCAGCTTTACTTCGATGCGCTGGTGTTCACGCCCGAAGCGCTGCGCCATCTGGTAGCGCAAGTTGGGGCGAGCCAGGTCGTGATCGGCACCGACCATCCGATTCCGTGGGAAGAAAACCCGGTGGACCATGTCATGGCCACCACCACGCTGTCGATGGAACAGCGTGCCGCGATCCTCGGCAGCAATGCCGCGAAGCTGCTCAACATCAAGGAAATCTAGGCTGCGTGCGACTCCTGCGTGCAACTCAAAAGCGCCTTCGTCGCGCCCTTGGCGGGGGCTATCGGTAGCGACCGCCCCGTGTCGCTCTCGCGCCCAACACAGCTCGCGCGATCAGATGAAGCGGGTGCTCACCTTCATGCCCAAGTAGTGCTGCCCCACTGTTTGCAGATGCATGGGGTTGGACTGGATTTGTTGTGTGACCGCATTCATGTCGCGCAGGCGGCGCTCGAATGGATGCATTTCGAAAATGGCCGTGGCGCCCGCGTCGTCGTAGGCGTCCTGCACCACCTGCCGCACTTCGCGGATCGCGAACGTGGACGCCAGGCGCATCGTGACGCGGTCGTTGAATCCATGTTGCCCGGAAGCAACGCAACCCTCCCATGACTCGCGAATGCTGTGCGCCAGCCACACGCGCATGGAAGCCAGGCGCGCCTCGGATGCCGCCACGCGTGCCTGGATCACGCTGCTGTCGCGCAGCATCGAGGGTGCGCCTGATGGCGTCTTCTCGTTGGCGAGCTTGATGAAGGAATCAAGTATGGCCCGCGCAATGCCGAAGGCCACCGCCGAGAATCCGGCCTGATACATCATCGTCGGCGAAAAGCGATACAAGGTGCCCGGCTCGCGCCGCTCGGTTTCGACATCGGGCACGGCGTCTGGCGGCTGCTGCTGGTCGCGCCCGACTGCACGTGGTACGACACAGAACTCGGACGGCACAAACCACTCCTTGACCGCATAGGTGTCGCTGCCGGTACCGCGCAAGCCCAGCACCGCCCACTGGTCGTCAACGATGGTTACGGCCGAACGCGGGAACAGCGCGGTACGCTCGACCGGCTGGCCATTGGCGTGTTTTTGCACTTCGCCCTTGGCATCGACCACGACGCAGTGCCCGCCAAGCCAGGTGGAATGCCTGCTGCCGCTGCCAAAGCCCCAGGTGCCGCTGACTTTCCAGCCGCCGTCAACCGGCATCAGCGTGCATTTGCCCTGCGGAAAGCCCCACGACAGCACCGCGCGCGGGTCGGCAAACAGCTCGTGCGCCGCGGCCGGCTCCATGTACGCCGCCGACATCGCACAGGCATTGCTTTGCGCCACGCTCCATGCGGCGCTGGCGTCGCCCTCGGCAATCGCCTGTACGACTTCAAAGAAGGTCGGCAGGTCCAGCTCGGCACCGCCCAGCGAGCGCGGCAACAGCATGCGAAACATTTTCGCGTCGAACAGCGCATCGAGGATGTCCGGCGGCAGGCCCTTGGCGGCGTCGATGCGCGGCGCGGCCGCATCGAGCAGCGGCGTGAGGGCACGCGCGCTGGCGACCCAATCCTGGTCGATGCCGGCTGCGGCGGAGGTGGCGAGGTCCTTGGGGTTCAAACGGATTGTGCCGGCGCCTTGCGGACGACGGCATCGATAGGGTTGAAAAGCGTCGGCCATTCTAAGCTGCCTCTTTCAAATGGGTCAAGGTATGCCACAGGGCCGCGACTGCGGATGGCGGCGACCAGTTAAGATCGCGCTCTTTGCAAGGAGAGAACACCATGAGCACCACTCTGCCACCGCTGCGCCGCATCGTCACTGCGGATGATGCAAACGGCCGTTCGCGCATTGTCGAAGACGCGCCTGCCACGGCAATTCGCACCGTCGAGGGCCGACCCAACTACCGCGCCGTCAACATCTGGCGCACCGAAGCATCACCTGCGCCGATCAACGCGCCCGACACGATCACGGCCCACAAGGGCATCCTGCCGCCGAAGAACGGCGGCACCATCCTGCGCATCATCGATTACCCGCCCGAAGCCCGCGACCCGGCAGAGCGCCAGCGCCAGATCGCCGCAACCTTCTCGGGTATCTTCGCCGACGCCGACCACGACAAAAGCGTGGGTGCGCACCCCGGCATGCACCGCACCGACACGGTCGACTACGCGATCATCCTCGAGGGAGAAATCTGGGCGGTGATGGATGACAACGAAACCCTGATGAAAACCGGCGACGTGCTGGTGCAGCGCGGCACCAACCACGCCTGGGCGAACCGTTCCGACAAGACCGCGCGCATCTGCTTTGTGCTGATCGACGGCAGTCGCTAAACACCCGGCGGCTGCGCCCTTCTGCTAAGGTAGCAGCCCCAACCATTTCACCTGAAAGATGCCGCCATGAAACGCATTGGATCATTCGCCCTGCTGGCCACTGCTGCACTCGCACTGCAGTCTGTCACGGCAAGTGCCGCCGAATACATGGAGAAGACGCCGTTCCAGCTGTCGCGCGCGTTCTCACCTGGCGTTATCACCGAGGGCGGCAAGACCGTCTGGGTCGCCGGCCAGACCGCCACCCGCGACAACGACGGCAAGGACATTTCCAACAACTTCGAGGCGCAGGTCAAGCAGGTGGTCTCGCAGATCGACCAGGTGATGAAGCGCGCCGGCGGCAGCATGGCCAACATCGTCTCGATGACGGTATTCATCAAGGAATCGCGCTACGGCGACCGCTTCGTGGAAATGCGCAAGGACATGTTCCAGAACGGCAACTACCCCGGCAGCGCGCTGGTCACCATCACCAACTTCGCGCGTCCCGGCATCGAGATCGAGATCCAGGCCGTCGGCGTGATCGGCGACCGCTGCTCGACCGAGAGTCCGTGCTCGGCTGAAGGCATGGCGAAAAAGAAATAAGTCTTGCAACGAGCGAAGCGGGCGGCGCACCGGCCGCTTCGCGGAGTAGCCCTTTCGCCCAGCTTCCCTACTTGAGCGACCGCGCCAGCCAGGGCACCACCACCTCGGCAAATATGCGCGTGTCGGGCCAGCCCGGCCCGCGGCCGATGTGCCCGCCATTCGGGTTGACCCATGCTTCCTTGACCGAACCGGTGCGCAGCATCACGTACAGGTCTTCGATCGGTACCTGCGAATCCTTCTCGCCGTTGACCAGCAGCATCGACGCCGACGGCTTGTCGAGCAGGCCGGTGGTCTTGAGGGACATGCGCGGCCCGTAGGCGAGGAACTGCTCCAGGTCGGTCGCGCCGTACACGCCGGCGCGCGCCGCGAACAGGTCGAACAGGTACTCGCGCGTGCCGAGCGCCTTGACCTGCCATTCCCGTTTGAAGTAGCCGTCCACCGGGCCGGCCCAGTTTACCGAGGCGCGCAGCCGGTCCTTCTCGACGATGCCGACGCGCGCCGCCCAGTGGCCGCCCCAGGACACGCCCATCATGCCGATGCGCTTCGGGTCGACGTCCTTGCGGCTGTTCAGGTAGTCAAGTACGCGCGCAAAAATGCGCTCCGCGCCGACATCGATACGGATCGGCGATTCACCGGTGCCCGGCATGTCGAGCGCCATGTAGCCCAGTCCCGCGGCGATGTAGCCGGGGCCGTATTGTTCGACCACGTATTCCTTGTAGCTGTCGAGCCCGCCGACGCTCATCACCACCGGCACCGGGCCGGCCGCCTTGGGCAATTGCAGGTAGCCGACGATCTCCTTGCCTTCAAACGGGATGCGCACCACTTCGATGGCCGGGCTCGCCAGACGCGCGAACCCGCGGAACGCCTCGGCGCCGAGGCGATGCGCCTCGCGCTTGCCGTCGGAGTTTTGCGTCGGCCACGCGCCGAAACCGAAATAGCGCCAGGCATCGAGGTAGGCCTCGCGCGCCTTGGCCTGGTCGCCGGCCTCGGCTGCGCGCGCCGCCGCCAGGTGGCGGTTGCCCTGCGCGATCCACGAGCGTGCCCACTCGTCGCGGTCCAGCGAATTGATGCGCGACAGCACTTCGCGCACTTCCTCCTTGTTGTAACCGGTGAGCGGATACGCATTGCGGTTGACGCGGTCCAGCACCGCGTCTCTGAGCTCGGGCCAGGTGCGCGCAGGCGCGATCTGCGCCGTCGCTGGCAACGCCATCATCAGGGCAAGCACCACCATCAAACGAATCAACATGGTCATTCCTCCTCTATTGGTCAGGATTGAGCGTCAACGCACCCAATGCGTCGCGTCAGCCCTTGATGCCAAGCAGCCTGGCTGCCGTGCCACCCAGTACCGCTACCTTGTCGGCATCCGAGAAGCCCGGCGTCGCCAGCACTTCATCGACCGCGGTCTTGGTCCACGGGAACGGATAGTCGGTACCCACCACCAGTTGGCTCGCCCCAACCTCGGCCGCAAGGTGGCGAATGCCTTCTGGCGAAAACACCATCGTGTCGTAATACATCTGCTTGAGGTACTCGGTCGGCTTTTTCTTGATCGGCCCGTAGGTGCCGCCGGCGCAAGCTGCCGGCAGTGTCAGGCAGCCCATGTCGGAGCGCCCCATGTACGAAGGCAGAAAGCCGCCGCCGTGCGCACCGCAAATCTTGAGCTTGGGAAACTTGTCGAGCGTGCCTTCGAAGATCAGGTGCGACAACGCAATCGAGGTTTCGAGCGGAAAACCAATGATGTTCGAGAGATAGCCGTTGCCCTTGAGGCGACTGGCGAGCTGTGCGGTGGCGCCGTCGGCCTGCGGGTGGATGAACACCAGCACGCCGAGCTCTTCGACTTTGGCCCAGAACGGGTGGAACTTCGGGTCCGACAGCTCCGCACCGTTCACGCTGGCGCCGATCGACGCACCGCGCAATCCGAGTTTCTTGACGCCGTCTTCGAGTTGCTTCACGGCCAGATCGGGGAAATTCATCGACACCGTGGCGAAGGCGACAAAGCGGTCCGGATGCGCGGCGCAGGCCTCGGCGAGCTTTTCATTCTGCAGCTGGATTACCTTTTCGGCCACGTCGCGCTCGGCCTTGTCCCAAAACGGATTGATCGAAAGCGCCTGGATGTCGATGCCCTGCGCATCCATCGCGGCGAGACGCTGCTGCACCGTGGCGATCATGTTGAGGTCGGGGCGGAACGACGAAGTCGCGCCGATTTTCAGGCCCATCAGGGCCATCGCCTCCGGCACCAGGCAGTGCGCATGCACGTCGATCACGATGGCGCGTTTGCCGGCCACCGTGGTTTCGCGGCGCTTGGTTTGGGCGCAGGCATGTTGCCCGGCAAGCAGTTCGCAGCCGACAAAGGCGAGGCCGGTGAGTGCGGTGGATGTGCCGAGAAATTCGCGACGTGTCGTCATGGTGTGTGCCCGTTGCAGGTTGTGAGTCGGAGTGGTGATCAAATTGTGACGCGAGGAAGGATGCGCTCGAGTTTACTTGGCACCGGCAGCCGGCCTGCCCTGGCCGGCCCATCCCAGCAGCGCCGCATGCACGACGCGATCGATATCGATGCCCGACACCAGGCTGCGCGCGCGCTGGCGAAATGCCTGTTCGGAGGGCAGGCGAATCTCGGCCACGCCGGGCTGGCGCGGTGTAGCCTTGATGCGTGCCAGCAGGGTTGAGAGTTCGCATTTGAAATCGGCGAGCGGTACCAGCAGGTCGGCGCGCATCACCACCAGAAGGTAGCCGTAGTCCTTGGCGGCATTGAGTCCCGAGCCGGCCAGCACCCCGAGTGCCTGCATCGCCAACCCCAAGGCAAAGCCCTTGTGGCCTCCGAACGGCAACAATGCACCCGACTTGGCGGTTACCGGGTCGGTGGTGGGCCGGCCAGCGGCATCGAGCGCCACGCCTTCGGGCAAGGCCTTGCCCAGCAGCTTGTAGAAATCGAGCTCGGTGCCGGGGAAAGCCGCCGTGCTCACGTCGATCACCAGCGGCTCGCCTTCGGTGGGAAAGCCAAACGCCACCGGGTTGGTGCCGTAGGCAGGCCGCGCCGCGCCCGGCGGCGCCACCAGGCTCGCCGAGCCTACGGTGTGCAAGCCGATCAGGTCGGCACGGGCGATGCGCTCAACGTAATAGGCGCTGCGCCCGCTCATCCAGCTATTGGTGACGCCGACCACGGCGAACCCGTGCTCGCGCGCCTTGCCGATGGCGACATCGGTGGCATGGTCCATGGCCAACATGCCCGATTGGTTACCGCCATCAAACAACGCCGACACCGGCGTCTCGTGGAGCGTCGTCATCGGCTTGCAGGGTTGTTGGCGCTTCGGGTTCGCGGCGATTTGCAGGATCTTCGGCAAGCCCGAATATTCATAGCCGCACAACGCTGCCTCGAGCATGTGCGCGGCGAGAATGGACGATTCGGCAGCCTCGTAACCAATCCCTCGCAAGGCCGCGAGTGCGAGCGTTCGCGCTTCGTCAACGCCGAGGTGGACCCGCGCTGATGCGCTCACGTCCACGGGCGACGCCTGTACTCCCTTCATGCAAGCGGCGTCCGGCCTTGCTGCAACAGTGCCTGCGCCTGCTCGTCGCTGACCGAGACCGGCATCGTCAGGATCAGCGCCGAATACGATTTTCCGTGCGGGTCCAGCGACAAGGAGCGCGTGACGCCGCCGCCCAGCGACTGCTCGAGAACAAAGTTGACAGCATCGACATTGGGCATCAGGTAGCGCGTGACCGGCCCCTTCACCAGCGCGCCGAAATGTGCGCGCACCTTGTCAACACTGATCTGCTCGACGATGACCGGGTAGAACTCGGGACGATAGGCAATCAGGCCGATGTTGCTGGTGTCGCCCTTGTCGCCAGCCCGGGCGTGGGCAATTTCACGCAAATAGAAGGTCTTCACGCCACGACCTCCATGACGATGCGCGGCTCCACCGCACTGCGCGGTATCAGCACCGAGTAGATCGCCAGCACCTCGCGCAAACAGGTGCGCGGCAGCGACGACATCGACGGCCCCTTGCCGACCAGGGTTTCGACTTCGCCAGCAAGTTTGGCCGCATCGCGCCTGTTTTTGGCGCGCCCGGCGAAGCGCAGGCGCACTTCGTAGGGTTCATGCGGCGTCGGCAGGGATGCCGCGCCGTGCAATGAATTGAGGCCGATGTAGTCGACGCGCAATTCTTCGAGCTGCACGCCGCCGATGCGCAGGCGCTCGCGCACCACCTGCTCGGCCAGGCGTGCGCGGTTCACGCAGCCGAGCCCGGCGTAGGTCAGCTCGGCTTCGCCGATCCAGCCTTCCTTGATGCCGACCGACACCTTGAGCTGCTCGGGGCGCGGCCGGCCGCGCCCGCCGCTGATGCGCACCCGGTCCGGCCCGATTTCTTCAAGCCGCACCTGGGTGAAATCAACCACCACATCGGGCGTGATGTAGTTGGCCGGGTCGTGGATCTCGTAGAGCATCTGCTCGGTGCAGATGGCGCGATTGATCACGCCGCCGGTGCCGTCCACCTTGCCGAGCACGCAACTGCCGTCGGGCGCCATGTCGAGAAACGGATAGCCGAGGCTACCCAGGTCAGGCACCTCCTTGTAGCCCGGATCGGCAAAAAAGCCACCCGACACATTGGCGCCGCACTCGACCATGTCGGCGCACACCTGGCCCTGGCCGAGCAGATTCCAGTCGTCCCCGGCCCAGCCGAATTCATGGATCATCGGCGCGAGAAACAGCGAGCAATCCGCGACGCGCCCGGTGATGACGATGTCGGCGCCCTGCTGCAAGGCCTGCACGATGTTGTCGGCACCGAGATAGGCGTTGGCCGACACGAGCTCGCCTTGCAAGCTCGACAGCGGCAGGCCGGTTTCCATGATCGGCAGGGTGTCGGCGTGCTGCCGGCAGTAATCGAGCACGTCGTCGCCAAGCACGGCGGCAATTTTCATCGGGCCGAGGCCCATGTCGTGCACGATCTGCGCAGCCTTTCGTGCAGCCGCCAGCGGATTGGCGGCGCCCATGCTGGTCACGATGCGCGTGCCGTGGCGCCGGCAATGCGGCAGCGCGGCGCGCAGACGCTCTTCGAGCAATTCGTTGTAGCCCGTGTCGGGATCTTTCATGCGCTGCGTGTTGGCCAGCGCAATGGTGCGTTCAGCGAGGGTTTCGTAGACCAGGTAGTCGAGCTTGCCGTGCTCGGCGAGCAGCGTGGCGGGCTCGATCCGGTCGCCCGCGTAGCTCGCCCCGGCGCCAATGCGCAGGTTCGCCTTGCGCGCCGCCACGATTACTCGCCCTTGATGTTCTTGAGCTTGATGATGCGCGCCCACTTTTCCGTGTCGGTTTTTTGCAGTGCGGCCAGCGCCGCCGGCGTGGTCGGCGCGGGTTCGACGCCGGAAGCCAGCAGCCGGGTGCGCACGCTGTCGTTTTCGAGCGTGCGTTTGACCGCCTGCGAGAGGCGCTCGGCCTCGGCAACCGGCGTGCCTTTGGACGTGTAGATGCCGTACCAGTTGTTCGAATCGACGCCGCGCAGGCCCTGCTCCTCCAGGGTCCTGACGTCCGGCAGCATCGGATGGCGGCTCGGCGCCGCCATGCCCAGCGCCTTGAGCTTGCCCGAGCGGATATGCCCGAGCGCCACCGGCACATCGATGAACAGGCCATCCACATGCCCGGCGATCACGTCGGTGATGGCCGGCGCCACGCCTTTGTACGGCACATGGCGCAACGTCACCTTGGTGACATCCGCCAACAGCTCCATCGCCAGATGCGGCACGCTGCCGATACCGGACGACGCCATGGTCGCACCGTCCTTGCGGCCACGCGCGGCGTTGATGAACTCGACGGCGTTGGTCGCCGGGTTGTTGGCGCTCACCACAAACACCTCTGCAGTGTTGACCACCAATGACACCGGCGTGAGGTCGCGCACCGGGTCGTACGACAGCTTGTCGTAGAGGACCGGGTTGATCGCGACCGCACCGGTGCTGGTCAGAAACAGTGTCTGTCCGTCGGGTGCGGATTTGGCCACGAACTCGGCCGCGATGCCCGCATTGGCCCCGGCGCGATTTTCCACCACCACCTGGGCACCGAGCTCGCGCCCGAGCTGCTCAGACAGCACGCGCGCCACAAAATCCACCGGCCCACCGGGTGCAAAGCCGATCACCAGCTTGACCGTCTTGTTCTGGGCAAACGCGGTGTGGTTGCCCACCGCCAGCGCCGCGATGAACGCCTGCACCAAGGTGCGACGACGCGGACTGACCCGCAGTTGGATCTGCTGTTTGAACAATGGCATGCTGGGTCTCCTGAGTATTGTTTTGCACACCCGGCATTGTGCGCGCTTTGGCGCGCCGGGCAGTAGCGGGTTGGGGACGCGGCTAGAGCGCGGCGACCACCTGGAT
>CANJDH010000116.1 GCA_947473125.1 Burkholderiales bacterium | reverse complement strand
TTGACGCCCTTGCCGCCGAATTGTCGCGTGACTATCGGGTGATCTGCCCCGACGTGGCCGGGCGCGGCGACAGCGACTGGCTGAAAAACCCGATGGAATACGCCATTCCCCATTACGCCGCCGACATGGTCACGCTCATTGCCCGCCTCGATGTGGCAACGGTGCACTGGGTCGGTACCTCCATGGGCGGGCTGATTGGCATGATGCTGGCCGCGCTGCCCGAAACGCCGGTCAGCCGCATGGTGCTCAACGACGTCGGTCCGGTGGTGACCGCCGTTTCGCTCGAGCGCATCGGCACCTATGTCGGCAAGGCGCCGCGCCTGCCGTCGATTGAAGCGGCCGAGCAACTGGTGCGTTTTGTCAGCGCACCCTTTGGTCCGCACAGCGACGCGCAATGGCGTTTTTTGACCGAGCACGTGGTGCGGCGCGAGGCCGATGGCAGCTACCGCATGCACTACGACCCGGCCATCGCCGTACCCTTTAACACCGGCGCGCCGCACAAAGACATGGAATTGTGGAATTTCTGGGACACCATCACCTGCCCGACGCTGGTCATACGCGGTGAGCAGTCCGATCTGCTGACGCGCGACACCCTGGCGCAGATGGCGGCACGCGGTCCCAGGGCAAAAACCGCCGAGCTGGCCGGTATAGGGCATGCGCCGACGCTGATGCACGCCGACCAGATTGCCATCTTAAAAGACTTTTTGCTCGCCGCCTGAACCCGTTTCCCCGGAAGTGAATGGCTGGAAAGCCGCTATGGACGCGGGTTTCCAGCGATATGCCCTGTATCAAGGCGGCTAGGCGCCGCTCAAACTTTGCAGCCGCGCAATATCCGGAATGTCGATCTGGCGGCCGTTCATGATGATCAGGCCGGCGGCCGCAAGCTCATGCAGGATGCGCGAAAAGTGTTCGTGCGTGAGATTCATGTGCGAGGCGACGATGCCCTTGGTCGAGGGCAGGGTAATGGAGGCTTTTGACTGCTGCTGTGTCGCGCCCAGCTGACTGAGCAAATACCAGCTGACCCTTTCCTTGCCCGAGCGCAGGGTGCAGTTCTCGATGTCATTGACCAGTTGCTCCTCGCGCTGGGTCAGGTCGTTGATGATGCAGCGGGCGAATCCGTTGTTGCGCTCCACTTCGGCATGCACGCTGGCTTTCGGGATGTGCACGAGTTTGCTGTCCTGCAAGGCATCGGCGGTGAGGTTGTGCGGCCTGTCGCCGAACAGGGGACCCGGACCGAGGCTGCGACCGGCGCCGACCAGGTCAACGACGCGCTCGTCGCCGTGCGGTGTATGGAGCGCCAGCTTTATCTGGCCAAATACCACGAAATGCAGCCCCGTACAGGCGTCGCCACGCGAGAAAATCCGTGTGCTGCGCGGGGCGTCAACCTCAGCCGAGTCGATGGCGATACGTCGGAGTTGGTCGACGTGCATTTCCCGGAACATTGGCAGGGTTTGCAGGAACCCCGGTACGCGAGAAGGCGGTTTGTGCACTTTTGTCTTTCCTGCAGACTGCAACGCGGTCTGCTTGAAATGAATTCTCCCGCATCGCAGCGCGACAATTTTGATTTGGATCAACAAAAGTTAGACGGGTGACCGGGGGTGGGGCCCGCCTATGACAGATCGCCTCCGCCCCGATGTTTCGAACACGCCCACGCCATGCGCCGGTATTCGAGCGGATTGATTATTTACTTAACAAGGTTTTGTTTGATCCATATCAAATGAGCGGCGCGGTCACTACAAGTACTCTTGGTAACAGCTTTGTAAGCTCGTCAAAAGACTTGGAAAAACAGCTGCGGCTCGGGGCACAAACGTTCCGAGCCTCGCATGTCGGGGAGAGTGAGTGATGCGAAATGCGAGATCTTACGGTTGCGAATTAGTCCAGTGTCCACTTCAGGGCGGCGCTCCGGCATCGCTGAATGACAACCAAAATCAAGAAAAGGGCAGCGTATGAACCGTTTGCGATTACTACTGCTTATGCTCGGGTTCGGGCTGGCCGGCATTCAGGGCGGCGTGCTTGCCGCTGATGACAAACCGCAGTTCGGGGCGGCAAACAGGGACAAGGATTGCACCCGCTGCCACGACGCCAACGACGCCAAGCCGGTTCTGGCGATCTACCAGACCAAGCACGGCGTACGCGGTGATGCGCGCACTCCCGGCTGCCAGACCTGCCACGGTGACAGTGCCAGCCACATCAAGGATGCGCCAAAGAACAAGCCGGATGTTGTGTTTTCCAAAGGCACGTTTGAAGTCAGCGACGACAAAACCCGCTCAGGCCAGTGCCTGACCTGCCACACCGGCAAATCCCGCAATAACTGGGATGGCAGCCAGCACCAGAACAACCAGCTTGCCTGTAATGATTGCCACAAGGCGCATGCGCCCGCAGACAAGGTGATGGTGAAAAAGACCCAGACCGAAGTTTGCTTTACCTGCCACAAGGAGCAAAGGGCGCAATTGAAAAAAGTGTCGACCCACCCGACGGAGGTCGGCAAGGTGGTGTGCTCCGACTGCCACAATACCCACGGCTCACCTGGTCCCGCAATGGTGAAGAAAAACACCATTGTCGAAACCTGCTACACCTGCCATGCGGAAAAGCGCGGCCCTTTCCTGTTTGAGCATCAGCCTGTGACAGAAAACTGTGCCAATTGCCACAGTCCACACGGATCCAATATCGCACCGATGTTGATCACGCGCTCCCCGTTTATCTGTCAGTCATGCCATGACGGTCCGCACACAACCGACAGCCCGGTCGGTCGCAATGCCGGTGGTTTTCAGTCAGGTTTAACCCAGAACGCTACTGGCAGTAATCCGAGTTCGCATGCAACAGGCCGTGGTTGCCTCGGTTGCCACAGTGTCATTCATGGTTCAAACAGCCCCAGTGGCGGTTACTTTCAGCGCTGATGCCCGGAAAATTGGAGATTGTGATGACTACACCTAACAGCAAAATGAAAGTCACGGTCCTTGCGCTGGCGGTTGAGGCGGCGCTGATCGGTTTGTGTGCGATGCCGGTCAATGCCGCCGACGCGCAGGAGGCAAGCCTCAAGGCTCCGGCTAGTTTCATCAACTTTGGCGGGGCCTACGTGTCACAAGATTCGGCCAAGTTTGGCGAATACAGCGGCATGAACAAGTCGGGCGGTTATGGCATAGCCGATTTTGCCGTCCGTGGCGGCGATTCCTACGGTGATGGCGACGGCACAAAACGCTGGTCTTTTACCGGCAGCGACCTGGGTCTGAGCTCTCGCGGCCTTGACGCCGCGATAAGCGACCAGGGCAAGTGGTCTGTCTGGCTCGCGTATGACGAATTGACCCATTACACCTCGGACAGCTACCAGACGCCTTACTTGGGCAGCATGGGGGGCAACAGCTGGACTCTGCCTGCGGGTTTTGCCCCGCTTACCAATACGCGTGCAATGACTACGGCGCAACTGGGTGCATTCCGCAACGTGGATGTTGATAACACCAGAAAAAACGGCTTGCTTGGTGGCGGTTTCATCCTGAATAAGGAATGGGACGTCAAGATTGACTACAACCAGTTGGAGCAGTCCGGCGCAAAACTGATGGGTTTCGGGTCAGCCCAGTGGCCGGTAGCGCCCGGCCCGGCTGTGGCCGGGCAGAACATTTCGATACTGCCGATGGCACAGAACTACAAAACGACCACGGTCAATGCGTCGCTTAACTGGAAGGGCGAAAGCGGGAATGCGACATTCGGTTATTACGGTTCCTACTTCCGCGACAATAACAACGGTGTGACATTCCAGACCTTTAATGGCAGCGGTGGTGGCGCACCCAGCACGCAAACGATGGGAACGCCCCCGAGCAATGATTTTCATCAGTTAAACGTGACCGGGGGATACTCTTTTTCCGGCAAGACCAAGCTGGCCGGGGGCTTGTCCTACGGTCGTAATACCCAGAACATGACTTACGGCTATGACTCGGGCGTGGGTGTCGACTTGGGGCCGATGGTGACCGCATCGCCGACGTCGTCTCTAAATGGCTCCGTTATAACGACGCATGCGGACCTGAAGTTGACGGACCAGACCACCAAGCAGCTGACATTGTCTGCAGGCGTCAAGTATGACAAACGCGACAACCAGACAGCATCAAATATTTATAATTCCCGTTCGATTGACGGGGGAAATATTTACAATTATCCGAACACTCCAAACAGCAACAGCAAGTTGCAGGCAGAAATTGCGGGCGATTACCGTCTGGACTCGAAGCAGAAAATCCGCCTAGCGTACAACTATCAGGAAGTGAAAAGGTGGTGCAACAACTTTGCAACCGGTGGCGGCACGCCGGCTTACGCAGCGGGAACCAATTGTGTTGTTGCGACCGGAAACAAGGAAAACAGCCTGGGTGCGACCTACCGGCTCAAGGCAAGCAGTGATGTCAACTTTGAGGCTGCTTATGTGTACAGCGACCGCAAGTCGAGCTTCGATGAAAACGCCCGTACGGCCATGATTGGTACCGACGGCAATCCGCCGGGCGGGACCGTAACCGGCTTGAATGCCAGCAATTACCGGGGTTTTCATTCGTTCTTTGAAGCCAGCCGCACGCAAAACCTGCTCAAGGCCAAGGTCGGCTGGCAGGCTAACGAGAAGTGGTCCGTCGATCTGGGAGGGCGCTACGGCAAGGATAATTTCGACACCCTGTACGGGGTGCAAAACGCGCAAACTTGGAGTCTGAACCTTGATACCACTTATGCCTTCCGTGAGAACGGCACAATGTCGGCTTATGTTACCCAGCTGAACAGTGGCCGCAATTCGACTGACCAGCAAAGGACCTCCGCTTCGGCAGCGGCCCCGAGTACGACTGCGGTGGCTGTCCCGGCCGGCGCTACGTGGAGTAACGCCCTAAAAGACGAGGACACCACGATTGGTTTTAATCTAAAGCAGGCCGGGCTGATGGGGGGCAAGCTGGAACTGGTTGGCGATGCGACATATTCGCTGGGCAAGACAGGCTACAACACGACGCTCAACTACTCCACGACTACCAGCAACGGCTTGACTTGCAGCAGTAGCGCTCTCCTGACCTGCGGGGCGCCACCGGATATTGTAAACAGGATGATCCAGTTCAAGCTCACCGGTACCTATGATGTCGACAAGACTTCCAAGGTCAGGGTAGGTTATATATACCAATACCTGAATGCGGCCGATTACTATTACAACGGTTTGCAGGTCGGGAATACGCCGGCCGCGGTGCTGCCGACCAATCAGATAAATCCCAGTTACGCCGTTAATGTAGTCGCGGTCAGCTACATCTATAGCTTTAAGTAGTTGGCCGAATTGTGCAGGTCCGGGCTCGCGCACTTAACGCGCGGGGTCGGGTGCTGGCAGTGCAGTACGGGCGCGAGGCGGGCGCTGGCGCATGGCAAGAATGCTGATCCTTTATTCCACCACCGACGGCCATACCCGCGAAATATGTGAGCGGCTGCAGTCGGTGGTCGAAGGGCAGGGACATCAGGTGACACTGGCTTCGGTAACGGCGCACCCCGTGCCCGACCTGCAGGATTTCCAGCGCATCATCATCGGCGCAAGCATTCGCTACGGCAAACACAGCCCGCAGCTGATTGAATTTATCAACCGCAACGCCGGTATTCTCAATGCCAGGCCTAGCGCCTTTTTCTCGGTCAGCGTGGCGGCGCGCAAGCCAAAAAACAGCCGGCCCGAAACCAATGCCTATATGCAGGCCTTTTTGCGCAAGGTGTCATGGCGGCCGGCGCAACTGGCTGTTTTTGCCGGCAAGATCGATTACCCGCGTTACGGTTTTTTTGACCGCCTGATGATCAGGCTGATCATGTTGGTCACCGGCGGGCCGACCGATCCGCAGGCGGTGGTGGACTTTACCGACTGGAATCAGGTTGAGGCTTTTGGCCGGACCATCGGTGGCACTGAGGGCTAGCGCCGGTCAGGCTTGATCTGCATCAAAACCGGTATTGGCCGGCTTGCTAGGGTAGGCGGCACCGTCTGCGCGTATGAACGAGGGGAGTATTCGCGCCGATCCGTATCTGTGTAGAGGAGGAAGCATGAATAGCAAGCCCGGGAAGCGTGACGCTTCCGCTATGCCGCGCGGCACCGATTTGCTGCACGATCCGCTGCTCAACAAGGGCACGGCGTTTACCTTGGCCGAGCGTGACGCGCTGGGTTTGCGCGGCCTGTTGCCGCCGCATATTCATACCCAGGAAGAGCAGATGGGCCGCATTCTGATGAACCTGCGGCAAATGGCCGATCCGCTCGACCGCTTTGTCGCCCTCAATGCGCTGCACGACAGGAACGAGGCGCTGTTCTTTCGCACCATTTGCGAAAACGTCGATGAAATACAGCCGCTCATTTACACGCCCACCGTAGGGTTGGCCTGCCAGCGCTTCGGGCAGATTTTCCAGCGCCCGCGCGGCATGTTCATCAGCGCCGCCGACCGCGGCCGCATCAAGTCCATACTCGCCAACTGGCCTTACCAGGCCGGCATCATTGTCGTTACCGACGGTGAGCGCATTCTTGGCCTTGGCGACCAGGGCGCCAACGGCATGGGCATCCCGGTGGGCAAGCTCTCGCTTTATACGGCCTGCGCCGGGGTGAACCCGCGACAGTGCCTGCCCGTCACTATTGACGTCGGCACCAATAACGAAACGCTGCTCAACGACCCGTATTACGTCGGCCTCAAGCAGCGGCGCATTACCGGCGCCGCCTACGACGAGCTGATCGAGGAGTTTGTCACCGCCGCGAACGAGGTGTTTACCGGTGTGCTGATCCAGTTTGAGGACTTTGCCAACCACAACGCTTTTCGCCTTCTGGCCAAATACCGCGACCGCATCTGCACCTTTAACGATGACATCCAGGGCACGGCGGCGGTGGTGCTCACCGGGCTGCTGTCAGCCTTGCGCATCACCGGCGGCAAGTTGCAGGACCAGCGCCTGCTGTTCCTTGGCGCGGGTGAGGCGGCGACCGGCATTGCCGACCTGGTGGTGGCGGCGATGGTCGCGCAAGGTGTTAATGAGTCTGTCGCGCGGCAGTGCTGCTGGCTGGTTGATTCCAAGGGGCTGGTGGTCAAAATCCGTGGCGACCTTGCCGCTCAAAAGAAGCCTTACGCCCACGAACATGCCGCGGTCGCCGAATTCCCGGCAGCGGTGCGCGCACTCAAGCCGACGGCGATCATCGGTGTGGCCGCGGTGGGCGGCACCTTTACCAAGGAGGTGCTCGCCGACATGGCGCGGATCAATGCGCAACCCATCGTGTTCGCGCTGTCCAACCCGACGTCCAAGTCCGAATGCACGGCACAGCAGGCCTACGAGGGCACCGGCGGCAAGGCGTTGTTTGCCTGCGGCAGCCCCTTCGACCCGGTAACGCTGGCCGGGCGCACCTATGTGCCGCGCCAGGGCAACAACTCCTATATTTTCCCCGGTGTCGGCCTTGGCGCGATTGTCAGCTGCACGCAGCGCGTTACCGACGAAATGTTCCTTGCCGCGGCGCACACCCTGGCGGCGCAGGTCAGCGCGGCGGACCTGGCGCAGGGCAGCCTCTATCCGGCGCTGGCGCGCATTCGCGAGGTATCGGCGGCAATTGCCGTGTCGGTGGCGACGATTGCCTACGAGCGCGATCTGGCAGGCAAACCGCGTCCGGCGGACATCCAGGCCGACATCAAGTCGAACATGTACGACCCGCGCTATGAGAGTTATGCCTAGAGTAGGATGTTGCCTGGAAGGGAAGAATATTTTTCAACGGAACTTCAACCAAGGAGCGCATATGAAAACCATAGCGATTGCGGCCGTCCTGGCCATTGGCGTTTTTGGAGCGGGGGCGGCGGGCGCATCCGAGGCGCTGGCCAAGAGCAGCGGCTGCCTCGGCTGCCACGCACTGGATACCACCAAGAAGGTCGGGCCGGGATTCAAGACGATAGCCACCGCAAACAAGGGCAAGGCCGATGCCGAAGCAACGATCAGCGCCAAGATCATCAGCGCCAAGGGGCACCCCAAGGTCAAGGCCGGTGATGACGACGTAAAGACCATGACAAAGTGGATTCTTACGCTGTAGCGATGTTTCCCCGCGGCCTGCACCCGGCGCAGGCCGCGGGGGTCTTTCGACAGTAATTTCATCGCGTGAGCAATTGTTGATCTGGCGCAAACAGGCCGCTGCGCGCTGGACTACCCTGCAGTCAGTTGTTCTGCGACCGGTATTGGTGTGGTGAAACTCGTGCTTGCCAGCTGGCAAGGTGATGCCAGCATCCTATAAAAAAGGGCGGCGTTTGCAGTGCTCCGTTTTCAATGTTGCAGGGGAAAAGACAACATGATGCGAATTCCGGGATCGGCTTTATTGAGGGTGACAGCTTGCCTGCTTGCCATAAGCAGTCTCGGTGCGCTGTCTGCGGGGGCCGCCGATGCGCCGGCTGGCGCCGTCGCCCCAGTCGCAAGCACAGCGGCAACCGACAAACCGGATAACGACACCTGTCTCGCGTGTCACGGCAATGCGGGCTTCTCCGCGCCGGGAGCCGGCGGGAAGGAGCGCCCGCTGCATGTGGCGCAGGATAAATTCGGCGCCAGCTCGCACGGGAAGTTGGAGTGTGTTTCCTGCCATACCGCCATCACCGATGTTCCGCACAAGAATATCCCGGCCGAGGGCAGCCCGGCCCGCGCCGCACAGCGCAAGACCATTCCCGACCTTTGCGGCACCTGCCACGCCAAGCAGCGTGACGAATATGCGACTTCGGTGCACGGGCGCGAGGCCCTGGAAAAGGGCAACCCCGCAGCGGCGGTCTGCTCCGACTGCCACAAGCCCCATGCGGTGCAGGACCCTACGGGCGATGTCGCGCGGCTGACCATCACCAAGAGCTGCGGCAGTTGCCACAAGGACATGTTGAGGACCTACACCGAGACCTATCACGGCCAGATCAACGCCCTCGGTTACGCCAATACTGCCAAGTGTTTTGACTGCCATGGCAGCCACGGCATCCAGCGCGTCGGCGATCCGGCCTCGTCGGTGCACCGCAAGAACCGCCTCGAAACCTGCCAGAAGTGCCACATCAACGCCAGCGAGGGCTTTGCCACCTTTGCACCGCACGGCGACGCGCGCGACTTTGCCCGTTACCCGATGATCTGGTTGGCGCAAAAAATGATGGTCGGCCTGCTGGTCGGCACCTTTGCCTTCTTCTGGCTGCATACGGCCATGTGGTTTTACCGCGAATACAAGGAGCGCAGCGAGCGCAAATCGCGGCCGCAGGTGCTGGCTAGCGCCTTGCCAACCGGGACGACAGGCAAGCATTTCCAGCGCTTTAGCGCGACCTGGCGCGTGGCCCATCTGACCTTCGCGCTAAGCCTGATGGTGCTGACCCTCACCGGCATGCCGGTGTTTTATCCGGAAAGCAGCTGGGCACCGGCGGTGATGAAGCTGCTGGGTGGCCCGCAGACGGCGGCGATTATCCACCGCGTGGCTGCCGTGGTCTTTGCCGGGGTGTTTTTCTGGCACCTGGGCTATGTGGCGCTGCGCCTGGCGCGCAACTGGAAAAACTTTCGTATTTTCGGCTCCGATTCGTTGATACCCGGCCTGCAGGACCTCAAGGACATTATTGCGATGTTCACTTGGTTCATCGGCAAGGGCACGCGGCCGATATTCGACCGCTGGACCTACTGGGAGAAGTTCGACTACTGGGCGCCGTTCTGGGGTGTGACCATCATCGGCGTGAGCGGCCTGATGATGTGGCTGCCCAACCTGACGGCTTCCTTCCTGCCTGGCTGGGTGTTCAACATCGCCGCGATCTTCCATGGCGAGGAGGCCTTCCTCGCGGTGGTGTTCCTGTTCACCGTGCACTTTTTCAACAACCACTTCCGGCCGGACAAGTTTCCGCTTGATATCGTCATGTTCACCGGCACCATGACGCTGGAGGCCTTCCGCCACGAGCACGGCGTGCAGTACCAGCGACTGCTCGATTCGGGGGAACTGGAGAAGCACCTCGTCGATGCGCCGTCCCAACCGATGACTCTGGGGGCGAAGATCCTGGGCACCGTGCTGATCATCGTCGGCCTGACCTTGCTGGTGTTCGTGCTGGCCGGGTTCCTGCAGGGTTTTTCGGGAGGACACTGACGGCTTGATCCATGTCAAGACGCGCGGCGCGTGGCGGTGTATTTGTAGAGCGTGTTGTTAGAGCGCAAACAAAGGAGGAATGATCATGAGTGACAAGATGCCCGGCGTATGGCGGCAGGTGGCGGTGGTGGCGATGCTTGCATTTGCCTTGCCCCTTGGGGCACAACAGGCGGCGGCACAGCAAGCGGCGGCCCCCAAGGCCGGCGATCGCAGCGGCAAGCAGGTGGTCGATGCCACCTGCGCCTCCTGTCACGCCAGCGGCGCCAACGGCGCGCCGAAGATCGGTGACGTCAAGGCCTGGAGCGCACGCTCCAAGCAAGGCCTGTCCAGCCTGACCAAGGAAGCCATCGGCGGTATTCGCAAAATGCCCGGGCACGGCGGCGACGCGACCCTGACCGACCTGGAAATCGGCCGTGCCGTGACCTACATGGTCAACCAGTCCGGCGGAAAGTGGACCGAACCTGCGAGTCCCAAGGACATGGCAAAAGAGCGCAGCGGCAGGCAGATTGTTGAAATGCAGTGCTACCGCTGCCATGAAAACGGCACGGGCGGGGCGCCGAAAATCGGCGACCGGCAAGCCTGGATACCGCGGGTCAGCCAGGGCTTGGATAACGTCACGCGCTCGGCCATACGCGGGCACGGCGGCATGCCGGCGCGCGGCGGCATGGCCGATGTCAGCGACACCGAGTTGCGCAACGCGATTGCCTACATGCTCAATTACGGCACCGGCGCGGAAAAGAAATGAGTCTCACGGCCATGGCCTAACAGGCTGGGGGGCAACCATGTTCCAGGTGCGCATTCACGGCAGGGGCGGTCAGGGCGTGGTCTCGGCCGCGGAAATGCTCTCGGTGGCCGCATTCGACGAAGGGCGTTTCGCCCAGGCTTTCCCCAGCTTCGGTTCTGAGCGCATGGGTGCGCCGGTGATGGCCTTTTGCCGCATCGACACGCGCGAGATCCGCTCGCGCGAACCGGTGATGCAGCCCGATGCGCTGATCATCCAGGACCCGACCCTGCTGCACCAGGTGGACTTGTTCAGCGGGCTCGCCGCCGGCGGCTTCATCCTCATTAATTCCAGGCGCAGTGCCGAGGAACTGGGCATAGCCGAACTGGCGCACGGCATCGGACACGACCACCTGTGTACGGTGCCGGCGAGTGATTTAGCCCTCAAGCACACCGGCAGGTCGATGCCCAATGCCGCGCTGCTGGGCGGGTTTGCCGCCATCACCGGGCAGTTGCACCTCGATTCGGTGACCAAGGCGATACGCGAAAAGTTTCCCGGCAAGGTGGGCGAGTCCAACGTGGCCGCCGCCGAGGCCGCCTACGAGCACGTCATGAAGGAGCGGCAATCGCCGGCTACCCATGCTTAAGCAAACCGAAGGCTCACACGCCATCGCCGAAGCGGTGGCCTTATGCCGCCCGGAGGTGATTTGCGCGTACCCGATCACACCCCAGACGCACATCGTCGAGGGCCTGGGCGAGATGGTCAAGGACGGTTCCCTCACCGGCTGCGAGTTCATCAACGTCGAGTCCGAATTCGCCGCCTTGTCGGTGGCCATAGGCTCGTCGGCCGCCGGGGCGCGCAGCTACACCGCCACGGCGAGCCAGGGCATCCTGTTCATGGCCGAGGCGGTATATAACGCCGCCGGCCTCGGCCTGCCCATCGTCATGACCATAGGCAATCGCGCCATTGGCGCACCCATCAACATCTGGAACGACCACTCGGACAGCATGTCGATGCGCGACGCCGGTTGGATACAGCTTTATGCCGAGAACAACCAGGAGGCGGCCGACCTGCACATCCAGGCGTTTCGCCTCGCTGAGGAATTGTCCTGCCCGGTGATGGTCTGCGTCGACGGTTTCATTCTGACCCACGCCTATGAGCGCGTGGACATTCCGACGCAGGCCCAGGTGGACGAATACCTGCCGCCGTTCGAACCGGTGCAGCAGCTTGACTGCGACGATCCGGTGTCCATCGGCGCCATGGTCGGGCCGGAGGCGTTTTTTGAGGTGCGTTACCTGCAGCACTACAAGCAGCAGCGCGCCCTTGAGCTCATTCCGCACTTTGCCGAGGAATTCAAGAACCTGTTCGGGCGCGAGGCCGGCGGCCTGGTGCGCGCCTACCAGTGCGACGACGCTGAAACCATCGTCGTGGCACTGGGTTCGGTCAACGGCACCATCAAGGATGTGGTCGATGAGATGCGCGCAGTGGGGCACCGCATCGGCGTGCTGACGCTGTGCTCCTTCCGGCCGTTTCCTCTGACTGCTGTGCGCACGGCGCTGATCAAGGCAAAGCGCGTGGTCGTACTGGAGAAGTCCCTCGCCGTCGGCATCGGCGGCGTGGTCTCCGATGGCGTGCGCAAGGCCTTGTCCGGCGTGGTATTGCGCGGCTACACGGTGATTGCCGGACTGGGCGGTCGCGCCATTACCGGTAAATCGCTGCGCGCCTTGTTTGAGAAGGCCGAGCGCGACGAACTCGAGATGCTCAGTTTCCTTGATCTGAATTGGGACGTGGTCGAGCGCGAGCTCGAGCGCGGGCGGCAACAACGGCGCTCCGGACCGACCGCCGAGAACATCCTGCGCGACCTCGGTCCGGCCGGCGCGCGCATAGGCTAGCGGGGGACATCATGACGCTGCAATCGGTGAAGTTCTACCAGACCGGCACCTTTACCGTGGGCAACCGCCTGCTCGAAGCGGCCGATCGCACGGTGCAGGCGAACATGCGCCGCACCAATTCGCTCAACTCCGGCCACCGCGCCTGCCAGGGTTGCGGCGAGGCGCTCGGTGCGCGCTACGCCATCGACGCGGCGATGCAGGCGACCAACAACCGCATCATGGCGGTCAATGCCACCGGCTGCCTGGAAGTGTTCTCCACGCCTTACCCGGAGACTTCCTGGCAGATTCCGTGGATACATTCGCTGTTCGGCAATGCCGCGGCGGTGGCATCGGGCGTGGCGGCGGGGCTGCGGGTAAAGGGGCGCAAGGATGTGCGCGTGGTGGCGCAGGGCGGCGATGGCGGCACCACCGACATCGGTTTTGGCTGCCTGTCGGGCATGTTCGAGCGCAACGACGACGTGCTCTACATCTGCTATGACAACGAGGCCTACATGAACACCGGCGTGCAGCGCTCCAGCGCCACGCCGCCGGCGGCGCGCACCGCCACCACCATGGCGGTGGGCGCGCATCCGGGCAATGT
>CANJDH010000115.1 GCA_947473125.1 Burkholderiales bacterium | reverse complement strand
TACTGCAATTCCTGGATCATTGCGCTTTCCGTAAAATGACGCGATGGCTTCGCTCTATCAGCTCAAGCCGGCGTTTCAGCGCCTGCTTCATCCCGCGGTGGCTGTGTTGGCGCGCGCGGGGGTGACGCCCAACCAGGTGACGCTGGTGGCACTGGTCGTGTCGATCGTCACCGGAGCGGCTCTCGTGGCTTTCCCGGCAGACCGGGCGGCGCTGCTGGCGGTGCCGATGGTCATGTTCCTGCGCATGGCGCTCAATGCGATCGACGGCATGCTGGCGCGCGAACACGGCATGCAGACCACGTTCGGCGGTTTCATCAACGAGCTTTGCGATGTCGCATCCGACTGTGCGCTGATCCTGCCGTTTGTGCTGGTACTGCCGCAGGCGGCAATCTGGGTGGTGCTCCTGACGGTGTTCGCAGTGCTCGCCGAGTTTGCCGGAGTGGTGGCGCAGGCGTTGGGCGGCAGCCGCCGTTACGACGGCCCGATGGGCAAGAGCGATCGCGCCTTCCTGTTCGGCTTCATTGCCTTGTTGCTGGGCGTTGGTGTAGCGCCCGGCGCATGGTGCGTTATGCTTGTCGGGGCGGGATGCGCCTTGTCGGCACTGACCATGTTCAGGCGTATCAAACTGGGCAGCATTGAGATTGAAGCGGCCAACAAGACAAAGGGAGGGAGCGGCACATGAGCAACGAAGCCGGCCCGGTCAGGAAGACCCTCGATGCGTCACAACAGGCGATCAAGAAGACCATCGAAGTGGTGCCGCGCAAGGTCAACGAAGCGATACCCAAACCGCACTTTCCGGAAGCGGTCGGCTACGCATTTCTTGGCGCCTACCTGATCCTGATGTTTGCGACAGCGCTGGTCTGGGTGCGCAAACGGATCTACCCGGAGCGCGATTATTCGGAGCTGAAGCTGCGCATCAAGACCTGGTGGATCATCGTGGTGCTGACCACGTTTGCGCTTGGCTTCAACACCTACTTTTCGATCTTCTGCCTGGCGTTCCTGAGCTTTCTCGCCTTCAAGGAATACCTGTCGCTGGTGCCGACACGGCGTGCCGACCATCGCGTGCTGCTCTGGGCCTATCTGGCGATACCGATCCAGTACCTGCTGGTCGGTGCCGAGTGGTACGGGGTGTTCATCATTTTCATTCCGGTCTACTGGTTCCTGTTCATGCCGATGCGCATGGTGCTGGTGGGCGAGACCAAAGGCTTCCTCGCGGCCGTCGGCACCCTGCAATGGGGCCTGATGACCTGCGTGTTTTCGCTTTCGCACATGGCCTACCTGCTGGTGCTGCCGGCCACCGGCAATCCGAACGGCGGCGGCGTGGCGCTGCTGTTTTACCTGGTGTTCCTGACCCAGTTCAACGACGTCGCACAGTATGTCTGGGGCAAGCGTTTTGGCAGAGTGAAGGTGACGCCTTCGGTGAGCCCCAATAAGACGATTGAAGGCCTGGTCGGCGGCGTCATGACGACCACACTGCTTGCCCTTGCGATGGCTCCGTGGTTAACCCCGATGGGCCACGTGCAGGCGCTGGCGGTGGGTGTACTGATCGGCTTTGGTGGCTTTATCGGGGATGTGACCATTTCCGCCATCAAGCGCGACCTCGGCCTCAAGGACAGCGGTTCGCTGCTGCCTGGGCACGGCGGCATCCTCGATCGCATCGACAGCCTGACGTTCACTGCGCCGGTGTTTTTTCACGTGATCTATTTTCTGTATTACTGACCATGCACCAGGCGCTTGACGCGGTCAACGAGTTCCTGCGCCCCTGGCTACGACGCGCCTTCGCCGTCTGTGTGGCGTGGCCGATCTGCCTGGTCGTGCTCGGCATGAACATTCGGCACCGAACGCGCCTTCCGTTGAAGGGGCCGGCGATCGTTACCCCGAATCACAACAGCCATCTGGACACGGCGGCGATGCTGACGATCTTTCCGATCAGCGTAATTCCCAAGGTACGGCCGGTGGCGGCTGCCGATTACTTCTTGACCTCGGGGCTGATGGCGTGGTTCTCGCTCAATTTCGTTGGCATCATTCCGATCATGCGCAAGCGGCCGCGCGTTGAAGGGGGGCTGACAGGTGTCGACGCGGATCCCCTGCAGGGCTGTTATGACGCGCTGGAGCGCGGCGAAATCCTGATCATTTTCCCGGAAGGCACACGCGGCGAGCCGGAGCGCATGCAGGAACTCAAGTCGGGGGTTGCCGTGCTGGCCTCAAAATTCCCGCAGGTACCGGTGGTGCCGATATTCATGCACGGCCTGGGCAAGGCGATGCCCAAAGGCAGTTTCATTCCAGTGCCGTTCTTCGTGGACGTGAATATCGGTACCCCGATGCGCTGGGAGTCCGATTCGGCCGGTGGCGACAAAAAGGCGTTCATGGCCGAATTGGGCAGCCGCATGAAAATCCTTTCCGAGAAATACGAACGGCCGGATTACGACTGACGAAGCAATCATGGCAAACTCGCCAATCCCGATAACCACATGTTGACGAAGCAATGACCATACTGGTAACCGGCGGAGCCGGCTTCATCGGCAGCAATTTTGTGCTCGACTGGCTGGCGCAATCTGATGAAACCGTGGTCAACCTCGACAAGCTGACCTATGCGGGCAATTTGCAGAATCTTGCATCCCTTGAAGGCGACGCACGCCATGTGTTTGTCCAGGGCGATATTGGTGATGGTGCATTGCTCAAGTCATTGTTTGCGCGGTATCGTTTCCGGTCGGTGATCAATTTCGCGGCCGAGTCCCACGTGGATCGCTCGATTGCCGGCCCCGGTGCGTTTATTCACACCAACATCGTCGGATCGTTTCAACTGCTCGAAGCCGCGCGCGCCCACTGGGGCGGCCTGGACGCCTTGGAGAAGGGCGCCTTCCGTTTGCTGCACGTCTCGACGGATGAGGTTTACGGGTCGCTCGGCCGGGAAGAGGCGCCGTTTGCAGAAACCCATCGCTACGAGCCCAACAGCCCGTATTCGGCAAGCAAGGCTGCTTCAGACCACCTGGTACGCGCCTACCACCACACCTACGGGCTGCCGGTTCTGACGACCAATTGTTCGAACAACTACGGGCCGTACCATTTTCCGGAAAAGCTCATTCCGCTATGCATTCTCAATGCACTGGCCGGCAAGCCCTTGCCGATCTACGGCGACGGGCAGCAGATTCGCGACTGGCTGTATGTGACCGACCATTGCACGGCGATTCGTCGGGTGCTGGATGCGGGACGTATCGGTGAAACCTACAACGTCGGCGGATGGAACGAGAAACCGAACCTGGACGTGGTGCGCGGCCTGTGCGACATTCTCGACCAACTCGCCCCCCGGGCTGATCGCAACAGCTACGCGGAGCAAATTACGTTTGTGGCCGATCGTCCGGGGCATGATAGCCGTTATGCGATCGACGCGCACAAGATCGAGCGTGAACTGGGCTGGCGGCCAGCCGAAACCTTCGAGACCGGGCTCCGCAAAACCGTGCAGTGGTACCTCGGACACGAGGAGTGGGTACGCAACGTCACCAGCGGCGCGTATCGGGACTGGATCGCAAAGCAATACGCATGAAAATCCTGCTGCTCGGGAAGAACGGTCAGGTAGGCTGGCAATTGCAACGGGCACTGGCGTTGCTGGGCGATGTGGTGGCGGCCGGACGGGAGCAGGTGGATCTGGCGCAGCCCGATGCGCTGCGCGCGCTGGTGCGCGCGACGGCCCCCGACCTCGTGGTCAATGCGGCGGCCTACACGGCGGTGGATCGTGCCGAATCGGAGCCGCAGCGCGCAATGGCCGTCAATATCGAGGCAGTCGACCTGCTGGCGCAAGAGATGAAGCGCCACAACGGGTGGCTGGTGCACTACTCGACTGACTACGTGTTTGACGGCACGCAAGCGGCACCCTACGCGGAGACCGACGCTCCGCATCCGCAAAGCGTATATGGACGTTCCAAACTGGCGGGCGAGGAGGCGATCAGGGCCTCCGGTTGCCGGCACCTGATTTTCAGAACCAGCTGGGTCTACTCGGTGCGCGGCGGCAATTTTGCCAAAACCATGCTGCGCCTTGCCGCCGAGCGCAACGAGCTCAAGGTGGTATCCGACCAGGTTGGTGCGCCGACCGGGGCCGATTTGATCGCCGATGCGACAGCACTGGCCCTGCATCGAATTGCGGTTGACCCGGAAGTCGCCGCGCGCACCTGCGGGGTATTTCATCTGGCAGCCTCCGGGTCAACCAGCTGGCATGGCTACGCACAATTGCTTATTCAGTCCGCTCTGGGTGCCGGCATGCCGCTGCGCACGACCCCGGATCGGGTGCTGCCGATACCGAGCGCCGACTATCCGGCGCCCGCCGCGCGGCCGGCCAACTCAAGGCTCGATACGAGCAGGGTATGCGCTACATTCGGCTTAACGCTGCCGCCCTGGCAAGCGGGCGTGATTCGTCTGGTATCCGAGTTGGCAGCACAGGCGCAATGGAAGGAAACGGAAACGTCATGAAACGCAAAGGCATCATCCTCGCCGGCGGTGCCGGCACCCGGCTCCATCCGGCCACGCTGGCGGTGTCAAAGCAGCTCTTGCCTGTATTTGACAAGCCGATGATCTACTACCCCTTAAGCACCCTGATGCTGGCAGGCATTCGTGAGGTGCTGGTGATCTCGACCCCGCAGGACACGCCCCGTTTCGAGCAGTTGCTCGGCAACGGACAGCAGTGGGGGCTGGATATTTCCTATGCGGTGCAACCCTCGCCCGACGGTCTCGCGCAGGCCTTCATCATTGGCGAATCGTTTCTCGGTAGCGACCCGTCGGCGCTGGTGCTGGGCGACAACATTTTTTACGGCAACGAGCTGCATTTGCTCCTGCAGCGGGCGATGCAGCGCACTGGCGGTGCGACTGTGTTCGCCTATCACGTCAACGACCCGGAACGCTACGGTGTCGCCGAATTCGACGGCGTCGGCAAGGTGCTGTCGCTGGAGGAGAAGCCGAATCTGCCGAAATCCAACTATGCCGTCACTGGCCTGTACTTCTACGATGCCGATGTGGCGGGCATCGCGCGCACTCTCAAGCCCTCGGCGCGAGGCGAACTCGAAATCACCGACCTGAACCGCCGTTACCTGGAAGTTGGCAAGCTCAACGTCGAAATCATGGGCCGCGGCTACGCCTGGCTTGATACCGGCACCCACGAGTCGCTGCTCGAAGCGGGGCAGTTCATTGCCACACTGGAGAGCCGGCAGGGATTGAAAGTCGCCTGTCCGGAGGAAATTGCCTTCCGCATGAAATGGATTGATGCAGCGCAACTCGAAAGGCTGGCGCAACCGTTGGCCAAAAATGGTTACGGGCGGTATTTGCTGCGGCTGCTCAATGAAAAGGTGTTTCCATGAAAGTGACGCGCCTGGCGGTTGGCGACGTTGCGCTCATTGAACCCGGCGTATTTGGCGACGCGCGCGGATTTTTCTTCGAAAGCTACAACCAGCGGCGGCTTGATGAAGCGCTTGGTCGCACGGTGCGCTTTGTGCAGGACAACCATTCGCTGTCGCGCCGCCATGTGCTGCGCGGCCTGCACTACCAGATCAGCCAGCCGCAGGGCAAGCTGGTGCATGTGATCGCGGGCGAAGTGTTCGACGTCGCCGTCGACATCCGGCGCAGTTCGCCCACCTTTGGGCGCTGGGTCGGGGAACTGCTCTCGGCCGACAACAAAAAGCAAATGTGGATTCCGGAGGGCTTCGCGCACGGCTTTACGATCCTCTCGGATCAGGCGGAGTTCGTCTACAAGACCACCGACTATTGGGCACCCGAACACGAGCGCTGCATCGCCTGGAATGATCCTGCCCTCGGCATCGACTGGCGGCTCGCTGGCGCGCAGCCGCTGCTATCGGAAAAGGACCAGCGCGGCGTGCTTCTGGCGCAGGCCGAAACTTTCGACTGAAGCTGCCGGACCTTTGCATCCGGACATTCCTTACGTCGCGCAAGGGGTGCCATACGTCGGATTGCGATATAGGCACATGCGGCCGCGAGCTAAAATGACGGCGTAATCCGTAGCTTGCCGCCGTATCCTTTCGTAGTGTCAGGTTTTCAAGTTTTCGCGCACCAACAACAAGGCGTGGAGACTCACGAATTTGTCTCGATGAAGTCAGCCCACATGGATGTCCTGTTCGTCAACCCTGATTCGTCGGCCAAGGCCTATCAGGGGCTTGCGGCCGTTTATTCGGCGATCGAGCCCCCGACCTGGGCGCTGCTGCTGGCCGAGTCCTGCCGCGCCAAGGGATTCGGCGCCGGCATCCTCGATTGCGACGCCGAACGCCTGACCCTCGATGCGTCCGTCAGACGGGTTGAAGACCTGGCGCCGCGCCTGGTGGTGTTTGTCGTGTACGGGCAAAACCCCAATTCCGGCACCACCAGCATGATCGGCGCGTTGGCGTTGGCGCGCGCCCTCAAGACTTCGCACGGTGAAGCCAGAGTTGCATTTGTCGGCTCGCACACCAGCGCGCTGCCGATGGAAGTGCTGGCGCAGGATTGCGTCGATATCGTCCTGCTTAACGAAGGCGTATACGCACTGCACAATTTGTTGCGCAGCAATCTGCGTGATGACCTGCAGCACATCAAGGGCATCGGCTACAAAAAATCAGGGCCGGCGGGATTCCCGATTCCGGTCCTCAATGCCGCGCAGGGCGTGGTGCCGCAGGAACGCATGGATGTTGACCTTCCCGGCTACGCCTGGGATCTGCTGCCGTTCCGCGACAAGCCGCTCGACCTGTACCGCGCCCATTTCTGGCATGCCGAGTTCAGCCATGACAAACGCACGCCGTTCGCTGCAATCTACACCTCGCTGGGTTGCCAGTTTGCCTGCGACTTTTGCATGATCAACATCGTCAACCGGGTCGACAATGAAGACGGTGTGAGTGCTGCCAATTCGCGCGGGATGCGCTTCTGGAGCCCCGAATGGGTGGCGCGGGAAATGCGCAAGCTGGCCGACATGGGGGTACGCACCCTGCGCATCAGCGACGAAATGTTCTTCCTCAATCGCAAATACTACGTACCGATCCTGCAGCAGGCGATCGACCAGGAATTCGGCTTCAACATGTGGACCTACTCGCGCATCGACACGGTGCGCCGCGATGCGCTCGACCTGTTCAAGCGCGCCGGCGTCAACTGGCTCGCGCTGGGCGTCGAGGCCGGCAACCAGCTGGTGCGCCAGGAAGTGTCAAAGGGCTCGTTCAAGGAAGTGAACATCCGCGAGGTCTGCAAGACCATCAACGAAGCGGACATCAACATCATCAGCAACTACATCTTCGGGTTTCCCGACGATACGCTGGAAACCATGCAGGAAACCCTGGACCTGGCGCTGGAGCTCAATTCCGAAATGGCCAACATGTACCCTTGCCAGGCGCTGCCGGGCAGCCCGATGTACCAGACGGCAAAAAAGAACGGGTGGGCGCTGCCCGACTCCTACGAAGGCTATGCGTTCCTGTCCTACGAGAGCCAGCCGCTGGCCACCAAATACCTGAGTGCGGCCGAGGTGTTGCGGTTCCGCGACCAGGCGTGGCAGAAATACTTCACCCACGCGCCTTATCTCGACCTCGTCGAGCGTCGCTTTGGCGCCGATGAGCGAAAGAATGTCGAAGCGATGACGCAGATTCGCCTGAAACGCAAGATCCTGGGCGATTGAGGACCGCATGATCATTACGCGCACGCCGTTCCGGGTTTCGTTTTTCGGTGGCGGTACCGACTACCCAGGCTGGTTCCGCGATCACGGCGGCTTGGTGCTCGCCACGACCATCGACAAGTACTGCTACATCACCTGCCGCAATCTGCCGCCGTTTTTCGAGCACAAGCACCGTATCGTCTATTCACGCATTGAAAACGTGCAGCGCATCGATCAGATCGAGCATCCCGCGGTGCGTGCCGTGCTTGACTGGGCCAAGGTAGGCGACGGTATCGAAATCCACCACGACGGCGACCTGCCGGCCCGTTCCGGCCTGGGCTCGAGTTCGTCATTTACCGTGGGTCTGGTGCACGCCCTGAGCGCCCTGCGCGGCAAGATGGCGAGCAAGCACGCGCTGGCGCGGGACGCGATCCACATCGAACAGGATCTGATCGGCGAAAGTGTCGGCTCGCAAGACCAGGTATCGGCCGCCTATGGCGGCTTCAACCGCATCGCGTTTCGCCGCGATGGATCGTTCGACGTGGCGCCGCTGGTACTACCCCCGCGTCGTCGCGAACAATTGCGCAGCCACCTGATGCTGTGTTTCACCGGTGTGTCGCGCATCGCGTCGGATGTCGCCAAATCGAAAATCGACAACCTCAAGAACCGTCAGACCGAACTGCTGCGCATGGCGGCGATGGTGGATGAGGCGATTGCGATACTCCAGGACGAGGATCGTCCGATTGCGGAGTTCGGCCGTTTGCTCGATGCCAGCTGGCAATACAAGCGCATGCTTTCGGACCGGGTGTCGTCGCCCGGCATCGACAAGCTGTATGAAGAGGCGATGCAGGCCGGCGCCATCGGCGGCAAAATCCTGGGTGCAGGGGGCGGCGGTTTTCTGTTGTTGTTCGCGCCGCCCGAACGCCATGCGGCGATTCGGGAGCGCCTCGACCGTCTGGTGCATGTGCCCTTCGATTTTGAAGATTCGGGCAGCCGCGTCGTGCTGTATCAGCCGAACGGGCTGTAGAGCGCATGCAAGCTACATCGCCTATCTACGTTGCAGGGCATACCGGGTTGATCGGGTCGGCGCTGCTGCGCCGCCTCGCCGCGGCGGGCTTCGCCAATCTGTGCGTGGCGCCCCACGCGGAACTGGAACTGACCGATGCGCCGGCGGTGGAGCGATTCTTCGACCATGCCAGGCCGGAATACGTGGTGTTGGCGGCCGGCCGCGTCGGCGGCATCATCGAAAACCAGACCTATCCGGCTGACTTCTTGGAGCAGAACCTGGCGATCCAGCTCAATGTGCTCAGGGCCGCGCATCGTACCGGCGTGCGCAAGCTGATCCTGTTCGCGTTGTCGTGCATGTATCCGCGCGAGTGCGCGCAGCCGATGGCGGAGACCGCCTTGCTGTCGGGTGCGCCCGAACCCACCAGTCTGGCTTATGCGATTTCCAAGCTCGCGGGCATGCAGATGTGCCTGGCCTACAACCGGCAATATGGCGAGACCCGGTTTCTGCCGGTGATCCCGAATAGCGCCTATGGACCGAACGACAACTTCGATCCCAAGTCGGGGCACGTGTTGTCCGCGCTGATCCGGCGCTTCCACGATGCCAAGGCCGAAGCGCGCAAGTCCGTCACCCTCTGGGGCACCGGAACGCCGCGTCGCGAATTCGTGCATGCGGACGACATCGCCGATGCGTGCATCCACCTGCTTCGCGCGGACGTATCCAGAGCGGAGTTCCCCCTCAATATCGGCGTCGGCCGCGACATGTCGATACGCGAACTGGCCGACACTGTGGCGCGTGTGGTCGGCTACACCGGCAAGATCGATTGCGACACCAGCAAACCCGACGGTGCGCCACGCAAGCTGCTCGATAGTTCCCGGCTGACAGGCTTGGGCTGGCGCCCCAGGGTTGATTTCGAGCAGGGCCTGCGCGCCACCTACCAGTGGTATCTGAACCAAGCGATGACATCATGAACAAAGACCAGCTGATTGCCTTCGAAAACGACGTCGCCGCGCGCTTCAATACCGGCCAGATCCGCGCCCCGGTGCACCTCTATTGGGGCAACGAGGAGCAGATCATCAAGGTGTTCGAGAACGTCCGGCCGCAGGACTGGGTGTTCTGTTCCTGGCGCTCGCACTACCAGTGCCTGCTCAAGGGCGTTCCGCCCGATGACGTGATGGCCGAAATCATGGCCGGGCATTCGATCTCGCTGTGCTTCGCCTCGCATCGGATCTACTCGTCGGCGATCGTTGGCGGCGTGCTGCCGGTCGCGGTCGGCACCGCGATGGCGATCCAGCGCAGCGGCGAAGACGCCAGGGTGTTCTGCTTCACCGGCGAAATGACCGCCGAGACCGGCATCGCGCACGAGTCGATCAAATACAGCCGCAACCACAAGCTGCCGATCCACTTCGTCGTCGAGGACAACGCCAAATCGGTGATGACCGACACGCGTGAAGCCTGGAACCAGAACCCGCTGAGCTTTGAAAACATGAACGACGAATACATCACCTACTACCGCTACGAAACCAAATACCCGCATGCCGGCGCCGGCGTGCGCGTGCAGTTCTAGGGCCTTGCCATGAAATACTTTGACGAACTCAAGCGCTCGATGGACTTCCTCGCGCAGGATCCGCGCACCGTATTCATCGGCCAGGCCGTGGCGGTGCCGGGTACTGCCATGACCAACACCCTCAAGGACGTGCCGCGCGACAAGCTGCTCGAGCTGCCGGTGGCCGAGGAAATGCAGATGGGCATGACGCTGGGGATGGCGCTGCAGGGCGCCGTGCCGGTGAGCATCTACCCGCGCTGGAACTTTCTGCTATGCGCCATCAACCAGCTGGTGAACCACCTCGACAAGGTGCAGGTCATGTCCAACGGCGCTTATCGACCCAAGGCGATCATCCGTACCGGCATCGGCTCCGAGCGGCCGCTACATCCGCAATTCCAGCATGTCGGCGACTTCACCGATGCGATCCGCGCCATGTGCACCACCATCGAGGTGATCCGGGTGGACGAGCCGGCCGATATTTTCCCGGCCTACGAAAAGGCGCTGCTGCGCGACGACGGCCGCAGCACCATCGTGGTCGAATACGGCGACTATTACGGGGAGAAATGAGATGAAGTTTCCCTTGATGCGCAACAACATCCTGCGCGAAGACCTCGATGCGGTCATCGAGCACCTGAAGCAGGATGACCCGATCCTCACGCATGGCGCCAACGTGCGCGCGTTTGAGGAAGAGTGGTCGCGCTGGCTCGGCGTCAAGTACAGCGTGTTTGTCAATTCGGGCGCATCCGCCAACCTGCTGACGATGGCGCTTCTGAAAATCAGGCATCCCGAAGGCGGTGAAGTCATCACGCCGCCGCTCGCGTGGATTTCGGACGTCGCTTCGGTTTTGCAGAACGGATTCACGCCGGTGTTTGCCGACATTGACCCGCGTTCGCTGGCGATGGAGTCGGGCCAGATACTCTCCAAAATCACGGAAAAGACGCGCGCCGTTTTTCTCACCCACGTGCAGGGTTTCGACGGACTGACCGACGAACTGCTCGCCGAACTCAAACGCCGCCGAGTACCGCTGATCGAGGACGTGTGCGAATCCCACGGCGCCACCCATAACGGCGTGCGGCTGGGCAGCTTTGGCTGGATCTCGAATTTCTCGTTCTACTATGCCCATCACATGAGCACCATCGAGGGCGGGATGGTGTGCACCGATGACGCCGAGGTGTACCAGCAGGCGCGCATGCTGCGCTCGCACGGCATGGTGCGCGAAGCCAGCGACCCGGCGCTGCGCAACGCCTATCAGGCGGGCAACCCCGATCTCAATCCGGATTTCATCTTCGCCTACCCGGCGTTCAACATGCGCAATACCGAGATTGGCGGCATCATGGGGCGCAGCCAGTTGAAGCGCCTCGACGCCAACGTGCAACGGCGCACCGCCAACCTGCTGCGCTTCCTCAGGCAGCTCGACCCGGCAAAGTACCGCACCGATTTCAAGCTAGAAGGTTCGAGCAACTATGCCTTCAATGTGGTCCTGAAACAGGCGGACGGCGTGCTGGCGGAGCGCCTGATGGCGAAGATGCGTGAATCCGGGGTCGAATTCCGCCGCGGCAGCGCCGGTGGCGGCAACCAGTTGCGCCAGCCCTATCTCAAGGGCATCGTCCCGGATGGCCACCACAAGCAATTTCCACACACCGAGCACATCCATTTCTACGGTTTCTATATTGGCAACTTCCCCGACCTCAAGGACCACGAGGTCGACGAGATCTGCGCGATCCTGAACGCGGTCTAGGGTGAACCGATGACGACTGCGATCGTTCTTGCCGGTGGTTTGGGCACACGTCTGCGCGGTGCGGTTCCGGACCTGCCCAAGCCGATGGCGCCGATTGAAGGGCGGCCCTTCCTTGAATACCAGCTCGATTACTGGCTGGCGCAAGGCGTAAGTCGATTCATCCTGTCGGTGGGGTATCGCGCCGAGGTCATCATGGACCATTTCGGGCCGGCCTATCGTGGCGCCCGCATCGACTACGCGCCGGAAGACACGCCCCTCGGCACCGGCGGCGGTCTGTTGCTGGCGGCAGAACAGCTTGAGGACGATGCGCCGTTCCTGTTGCTCAACGGGGATACCTTCTTCGAAGTCGAATTGGCCAGCCTGCTCGCTTTCCATATGGCGCGTCATTCCGGCTGGACCTTCTCGCTGTTCCGGGCCGATGAGGCGGGACGCTACATGGGCATGGAGGTGGCCGGCGACGGCAGCATTCGCGCCTTGCAGTCCGGCAAGGGCGAAATCGGTGCGTTGGCCAATGGCGGCGTGTATCTGGTCGAGCTGGCACGATTGCGCGAGGCCGGTTTCAGGGCGGGCGACAAGGTGTCGCTAGAGGACGAACTGCTGCCCGCGTTCCGGACCGCCGGCGGCGCCCTGTTCGCCATGGAGTGCGCGGGGAAATTCATCGACATCGGCGTGCCGGCCGACTATTACCGCGCCGCGACGCTGCTCGTGTAAGAGCGTCAAGGCATACTGTCACACCATCCATTCTTGGGATACATCAGGGGACATCATGGGCTTCAACATTCTCGTCACCGGCGGTGCCGGCTATCTCGGTTCCATCATGGTGCCGGACCTGCTCGCGGCCGGCCACAAGGTCACGGTGCTGGACGATTTCATGTACCGGCAGTCCAGCCTCAACCATGTGTGCAACAACCCCGATTTTTCGGTCGTCAAGGGCGACATCCGCATCGACAGCATCATCACGCCGTTGCTGAAAAAGGCCGATATCGTGATCCCGCTGGCGGCCTATGTCGGCGCTCCCCTGTGCAGCCAGGACCCGGTCGGGGCGCAGACCATCAACCATGACGCGATCATCATGATGCTCAAACGGCTTTCGAAAGAGCAAATGGTGTTGATGCCGACTACCAACAGCGCCTACGGCAGCGGCGACGAGAACAACTTCTGCACCGAGGAATCGCCCTTGAAACCGATGTCCAAATATGCGATTGACAAGGTCGAAGTCGAGAAGGAGTTGATGCAGCACGCCAATGCGATCAGCTTCCGCCTCGCCACGGTGTTCGGCATGTCGCCGCGCATGCGCCTCGACCTGCTGGTCAACGACTTTACCTACCGCGCCGTCTACGACCGCTTCATCGTGCTGTTCGAGAGCCATTTCAAGCGCAACTACATCCATGTACGCGACGTCTCGCGCGCGTTCCAGCACGGCATCGCCAACATCGGCAGCATGAAAGGGCAGATCTACAACGTCGGGCTGTCGGAAGCAAACGTGTCCAAGTGGCAACTGTGCGAGCACATCAAGAAGCAGATTCCGGGATTCGTGTTCGTCGAAGCGGCGGT
>CANJDH010000114.1 GCA_947473125.1 Burkholderiales bacterium | reverse complement strand
GCTGGTCGGGCGCCTCAACCAGGCCGCCATGCTGATGTTCCCGTTCGAAGCCTCCAGCGCCGGGCCCGATTACGAACCGGCGATGAACACCTCGTTCTTCGCACGGGCACAGCAGCGCCGCAGCTCGGCGCTGGCCGAAATCTACGATTACCTGGCCGACGGCGACGGCACCAACCTGATTTATTTCCCAATCTTCAACTATCTTGGCGGGTCGCTCGATACGGTGCGCACGATGCTCACCCACCCCCAGGCGCTGGTGGCGCTGTCGGATGCCGGCGCGCACGTCGGCACCGTGTGCGATGGGAGCCTGCCGACGACGCTGCTGGCGCACTGGGCGCGCGACCGCAGTCGTGGCGCCCGGCTCGACCCGGCACAGGCTGTCGCCATGCTCACCTCACGTAATGCGCAACACCTCGGCCTCACCGATCGCGGACAGATTGCCGTCGGCATGCGCGCCGACCTCAACGTCATCGATTTCGCGAATCTGTCCGCGGCGATGCCGGAGATGGTGCGTGACCTGCCCGCCGGCGGCAAGCGCTTCGTGCAGAAGGCGCGGGGCTATGTGGCCACGCTGTGCAAGGGCGAGGTGGTGTGCGCGAATGCGGCGATCAGCGCAGCGCGCCCGGGGCGGCTGGTCCGCGCCGGCTGACGGCGCAGAGCATTGCGCCCGCAGTTATTCCGGCGGCGGCTTGAGGATGTCGCCGGCGCGTTTTCCGGAACGCAAGTTCCAGAGCCAGACCACGTAGCCGGACACGCCGTAGGCAACGAACAGGATGAACAGAGCCCACGGCGGATTGAGCGCCACCGCGGCATAGCCGGCGAGCACCAGGGCGGGCAGCACCACAAACGGCACCGAGCGGCGCGCGTTGAATTCCTTGAAGCTGTAGA
This sequence comes from Burkholderiales bacterium, assembly GCA_947473125.1. Lineage (GTDB taxonomy): Bacteria > Pseudomonadota > Gammaproteobacteria > Burkholderiales > JAEUOS01 > CANJDH01. The sequence goes on along the minus strand of CANJDH010000114.1, from coordinate 12,608 downwards.
ACGGCACGTTGGTCACCATCGTCACGCCGGCAAACACAGTGATGGCCCACGCCGCCCAAGTGATGTTCTGCGTCATCACCTCGGCGTCGATCATGACCCAGATGAAGCCGGCCACCAGGGCCGCGGCCGCCGGGCTCGGCAGGCCCTGGAAAAAACGCTTGTCGACCACGCCAATGTTGGTGTTGAAGCGCGCCAGGCGCATCGCTGCGCCGGCGCAATAGACGAAGGCAGCCACCCAGCCGGCGCGCCCCAGGTCCTTCAAGGCCCACTCGTACATGATCAGGGCCGGAGCGGCCCCGAAGCTCACCATGTCGGCAAGGCTGTCGAGCTGCTCGCCGAATTCGGACTGGGTGTGCGTCATGCGCGCGACCCTGCCATCCATGCCGTCAAGCACCATCGCGTAGAAGATATAAATCGCCGCCTGCTCGAACGAGCCGTTCATGCCCTGCACGATGGCGTAAAAAGCGCAAAACAGCGCGGCCAGCGTGATCGAATTGGGCAACAGGTAAATCCCGCGCTTGCGAAAGTCGGGATTCATGAGGCCGCGGCGGGGTTTTTCCATGGTGGCGGATCGGGTGCTTATTTCTTTTCGTCGCCGTCTTTGAGCCGCTCGGCGCCTTGCGTCATGGCGTTTTCAACGCCGCTGACGGCCTTGTCCATGGTCTGCTTGGGTACGTTGCCCAACTCCTTGGCGGCCTTCGACTCGGGCACCTTGTCGCCGCAGGCAACGAGCAGGAGAAGCGCAACGACGCTGACGAGACGATTCATGGTGAATCCTTGTGGGCATGCAAGTTGTCATTATGCCGCAGGCCGGACCCCGAGCGAAGCGCCTTGGGCGGGGCGGAAAGAACGGCTCCCACCAACGGTTTCCACGCTACCGAAAAGCGCAATACCCGCCTTGTGGGCGGGTATTGCGCCGCTTTGCAAGATGAATCGTTCTTGCGTACGGGAGGTCAAAGACCGTGTGCGACGATCAGTTGCGGGTCTGGTCGACCAGCTTGTTCTTCTTGATCCAAGGCATCATGCCGCGCAGCTTCTCGCCGACGATCTCGATCGAGTGTTCGGAACTAAGGCGACGGCGCGACAGCAGGGTCGGCGCGCCGGCACGGTTTTCCAGGATGAAGTTCTTGGCGTATTCGCCAGTCTGGATGTCTTTGAGGATGTCTTTCATCACCTTCTTGGTTTCTTCGGTGATGATGCGCGGGCCCGACACGTATTCGCCGTATTCGGCGTTGTTCGAGATCGAGTAGTTCATGTTGGCGATGCCGCCTTCATAGATCAGGTCGACGATCAATTTGAGTTCGTGCAGGCACTCGAAGTAGGCCATTTCCGGGGCGTAGCCGGCTTCGACCAGGGTTTCGTAACCGGCCTTGATCAGCTCGACGGTACCGCCGCAGAGTACGGCCTGTTCGCCGAATAGGTCGGTCTCGGTTTCTTCACGGAAGTTGGTTTCGATCACACCGGCACGTGCACCGCCGATGGCAGCAGCGTAGGACAGCGCCAGGTCACGCGCTTTTTTCGATGGGTTCTGGTGAATCGCGATCAGCATCGGCACGCCGCCGCCCTGCGCATAGGTGGAGCGCACGGTATGGCCTGGGGCCTTGGGAGCGATCATCACCACGTCAAGGTCGGCACGCGGCGCGACCTGGCCGTAATGCACGTTGAAACCGTGGGCGAAGGCGAGCGTGCCGCCCTTCTTGATGTTCGGTTCGACTTCACTCTTGTAGGTGGCGGCAATGTGTTCGTCGGGCATCAGCATGATGACGAAATCGGCGCCCTTGACGGCGTCACCCACTTCGGCGACCTTGAGGCCGGCTTTCTTGGCCTTGTCCCAGGAAGGGCCGCCCTTGCGCAGGCCGACAGTGACTTTCACGCCCGATTCATGCAGGTTAAGTGCATGGGCGTGGCCTTGCGAGCCGTAGCCCACGATGGTGACTTTCTTGCCCTTGATCAGGGAGAGATCGGCGTCTTTGTCGTAATAGACTTTCATGTTGTTGCTCCTCTAGAAATGGATGATCCGGTCAAAACTATGCAAACTGCCCCAAAACTGCTCAAACTTTCAACACACGTTCGCCACGCCCGATGCCGGAAACGCCGGTGCGCACGGTTTCAAGAATCAATGCCCTGTCGATCGCCTCGATGAAGGCGTCAAGCTTGGCCACGTCGCCGGTCAGCTCGATGGTGTAGGTCTTGTCGGTAACGTCGATGATACGGCCGCGGAAGATCTCCGCCATGCGCTTCATCTCGTCGCGCTCCTTGCCGGTGGCGCGCACCTTCACCAGCATCAGCTCGCGCTCGATGTGCGCGCCTTCGGACAAGTCGACCACCTTGACGACCTCGATGAGGCGGTTCAGGTGCTTGGTGATCTGCTCGATCACGTCTTCCGAACCGATCGTGACAATCGTCATGCGCGACAGCGACGGGTCTTCAGTCGGCGCGACGGTCAGGGTTTCAATGTTGTATCCACGCGCCGAGAACAGCCCGGACACACGTGACAGGGCGCCCGCTTCGTTTTCGAGAAGAATGGAGATAATGTGGCGCATCACAGTTCCTCCGAAGACAGCAGCATGCTGGTCAGACCTTTGCCCGCCTGCACCATCGGCCAGACGTTTTCTTTCGGGTCGGTCAAAAAGTCCATGAACACGCAGCGATCCTTGAGCTTGATCGCCTCGCGGATGGCGCCTTCCACGTCGGACGGCTTGGTGATCTGCATGCCGACGTGGCCGTAGGCCTCGGCAAGCTTGACGAAATCGGGCAAGGCATCGACATACGATTCCGAATAGCGCGAGCCGTATTCGATCTGCTGCCACTGGCGCACCATGCCGAGGTAGCCGTTGTTCAGGTTCAGCACTTTCACCGGCAGGCGGTACTGCTTGCAGGTCGACAGCTCCTGGATGCACATCTGGATCGAGGCTTCGCCGGTGATGCAGGCTACCGTCGCATCCGGATGCACCATCTGCACACCCATCGCAGCCGGCAGACCGAAGCCCATCGTGCCCAGGCCTCCGGAATTGATCCAGCGGCGCGGCGCATCAAACTTGTAGAATTGCGCGGCCCACATCTGGTGCTGGCCCACGTCGGACGTGACGAACGCGTCGCCCTTGGTGATCTCCCAGAGTTTCTCGACCACGAATTGCGGCTTGATCTTGTCGCTCTTGCGGTCGTACTGCAGGCAATCCTTGCTGCGCCATTCCTCGATCTGCTTCCACCAATCCGCCAGCGCCTTGGCATCCGGCTTGGCCGCATCCGCATCGATCAGCTTGAGCATTTCGATCAGCACGTCCTTGACGTCGCCGACGATCGGCACGTCGACCTTAACGCGCTTTGAAATTGACGATGGATCGACGTCGATGTGAATGATCTGTCTCTGGTGGCGCGCGAAGTCTGCCGGGTTGCCGATGACGCGATCGTCAAAGCGCGCGCCGATCGCGACGAGCACGTCGCAATTTTGCATCGCGTGATTGGCTTCGTAGGTACCGTGCATGCCGGGCATGCCGACAAACTTCTTGTCGGTGGCCTTGTAGGCGCCAAGGCCCATCAGGGTATTGGTGCACGGGTAGCCGAGTTTGTCGACAAACTGCGTCAGCTCCTTCGAGGCGTTGGCGAGAATCACGCCGCCACCGGTGTAGATCATCGGGCGCTTCGCGCCGAGGATCATCTGCACCGCCTTCTTGATCTGGCCGGTGTGGCCCTTGACCACCGGTTTGTAGGAGCGCATGTCGACGTCGGCCGGATAGGCGAAGATCGTCTTTTTCGCAGTCACGTCCTTGGGAATGTCGACCAGCACCGGCCCGGGACGGCCCGTTTTGGCAATATAGAACGCCTTCTTGATGGTCGCCGCTAGATCCTTGACGTCCTTGACCAGGAAGTTGTGCTTGACGATCGGGCGCGTGATGCCGACGGTATCGCACTCCTGAAACGCATCAAGGCCGATCGCATGGGTCGGCACCTGCCCCGACAACACCACCATCGGGATCGAGTCCATGTAGGCGGTGGCGATGCCGGTCACGGCATTGGTCAGGCCCGGCCCGGAGGTGACCAGCGCTACGCCGATTTTTTCGGACGAACGCGAGTAAGCATCGGCCGCGTGCACCGCCGCCTGTTCGTGACGCACCAGAATGTGCTTGACCTTGTCCTGATTGAACAACGCGTCGTAAATGTAGAGAACCGCGCCCCCCGGGTAACCGAACACGTGCTCGATTCCCTCTTCCTGAAGGCACTTGACGACGATCTCTGCGCCGGTGAATTCCTGTTGTGCTGGCATGTCAACCCCAAGCGGAAAAAATTGAAATTCGTCAGACGTCCCAATCACTCATTGGAGCCTGTAAACGCGCTTCGCTTAGGATGTAAGCAGAAAGACTGGGGGTCGGCTGATGTCGACGCGCCCGGATGCGGAACCACTTGCCACGCGTCTTCTGGAGATGCGCGTAAATGGGCGTTTTGCAGCTTGTTGAGCTTGAAACTGGGGTGATGATAGCGAAATTCCGGCTTTGCGTCAAAGAAATGCTGCGCCGCAGCCAAGTTGTTGATTTGCGTGACAAACATGGGGAATCGCGATTTCAGTGTCATAATTCGCGCAAAATACATAACAGCCTACGAGACAAACCCGGTTGGCAAGCCCCAAGGAACTGTCGGACTTACTGGCGGACGTAGAGCGCCGCGCCTTCAAGCAGGCGGTGTACGCCGTTCGCAATGATGAATCCGCCCTGGATATTGTTCAGGACGCGATGATGAAACTCGCCGAAAAATACGGCGACCGGCCTGCCGAAGAGCTGCCGCTGCTGTTCCAGCGCATCCTGCAAAACGCCATTCGCGACTGGTTTCGCCGCACCAAGGTGCGCTCTTTCTGGACCACCCTGTTTTCCAACATGGCCCCGGCCGGGGAAGCCGGCGACGATTTCGACCCGCTTGAAACTTTGGAGGCCCAGGATGGGTCAAAAGCTGCTGAAAGTGCGGCAGACGAGGTGTCGCGGGCGCAAATCATGGGGGCCATCGAAAAAGAGGTGGAAAAGCTACCGGCGCGTCAACGCGAGGCGTTCATGCTGCGTTACTGGGAAGAGATGGATGTCGCCGAGACCGCATCAGTAATGGGGTGTTCGGAGGGTAGTGTCAAGACGCATTGTTCCCGCGCGACCCATGCACTGGCGATTGCCCTGAAGGCCAAAGGCATCTCGTTGTGAGCCCTTGAAATACCATAAGCATTTGATCGAAAAAGAAAATGACCAACGAACTGCACATCGCCTACCAGATCAAGCAGCATCTGAACGACTCGTTGCGTACCCTGCCGGCCGACAAGATCGAGCGTCTGCGCGCAGCACGTGAGCGAGCGCTCGCAAATCAGCGCAAGTCCGCCGGCGTGCAGCTGGCTGGTACTTCGGGCACCGGTTCGATCAACGTCGGGAACTTTGAGTGGCTCGGTCATCTGGTTCCGGTGCTGCTCCTGGCAGCGGGCCTGGCAGGCATGAGCTACTGGCACCAGAACAACCGTGCCGAGGAAAATGCAGACATTGACACCCAGATGCTGATCGACGAGTTGCCGCTCTCGGCTTATGCCGACAAGGGATTTGCGGCATGGATCAAGCGCGGCCAGGAATGACCCTTCAGCATCACTTGCAAGGCCTGACGCCGCGCCTCGCGGCGTTTTGCTTGTTGGTGCTTGTGTCCTGGTTGCTGCTGGTGCCGTTGGCTTCGCCGGCGCTCGCGATCACGCCACCGCAGCCCAACTGGCGTTCGCTCAAGCCGCAACAGCAGGAAGCCCTCAAGCCGCTGGCTCGCGAGTGGGACAAGATTGACGATTTCCGCCGCAAGAAGTGGCTGGGTGTCGCCGACAAATATGCCGCCATGAAGCCCGAAGAGCAAAAGCGCGTCCACGCGCGCATGGCCGATTGGGCCAAAATGACGCCCGAGCAGCGCCGTGCCGCACGCGAAAACTACAAGCAGGCCAAGGCACTGCCTCCGGATCGGAAAAAAGCTGAATGGCAGCAATACCAGAAGCTGCCCGACACACAGAAAAAGCAGTTGGCGGCCGCGGCAGATGCGAAGAAACCGGTCAAGCAAAAGCAGCAACGGCGCGCTGTGGAGGCCGAATCGAAGGCAAGCACACAAGCTGCCAAGTCGCGCAGCCCAAAGCCGCCAGCAACTGCCACGCGGCCCGAAACCACCCAACCCGCACCCGCGCTGGTGCCGGCAAACGCGTCCAACTGATCGCGCTGCGTTCGTGTCGACGTCGCGCTGACGGCCGGTTCAACGTGCGCGCCGCATTCTTGCCCGTGCGTTCCGATTGCCCTCTCGCACCGCCTCCACCCCGCCCATGAGCGCACCCGCAACGACCCCACGGCTGCGCCGCCGACTGGCCAGCCTGGTTTACGAGAGCATCCTGCTGTTCGGCGTCGCCTTTATCGCCGCCTACCTGTTCCTCGCGCTGACCCAGAGCAAGTATCCGATACCGAGTCCGATGCGCCACCTGTTCCAGTCCTACATGTTTGCCGTGATCGGGATCTACTTCGTCTGGTGCTGGCGCCATGGCGGCCAGACCCTGCCGATGAAAACCTGGAAAATGCGCGTGACAGACCAGGCCGGCAGCACGGTTTCGCTGGCCCGCGCCTGGTGGCGCTATACGATGATCTGGGTCACATTGCTGCCGGCCCTGTTGCTCTATTCATTCGGCTACAAATGGGGCCTCGCAGTGCTCCCGCTCCCGTTGCTGTGGGCCGTCATCGACCCGGGGCGCCAGTTCCTCTACGACCGGCTGGCGCGGACCGCCATCATCGCAGCCACTTGAGATACAGTAAGCAGCCTCGAGATCGGAGACATTGATGAGCACCGCACACCTGCGCCAGTTTGTCCAGGGCATGACCCGCGTAGTCGAGGCCCACACCGGCAACGAGCCGGCGCTCTTGGAACGCGGGCAGTCCTTGATGCACGACCTGATCACCCACGACGACTGGCTGCCCGAACAGTTTGCCCAGGCCAACCCGGCAAAGTACCAGCAATACCTGCTCTACTGCGATCCGTTCGAGCGCTTTTCGCTCGCCAGTTTCATCTGGGCGCCCGGCCAAACCACGCCGGTGCACGACCACACTGTATGGGGCATGGTCGGGGTGATGCGCGGTGCGGAACGCTGCGAAGAATACGCATGGAACCAGGATCGCACCAGACTTGAAAAAACCAGCGAGCATCGCGTCGGCGTCGGCGCCATTGACCTCGTCAGCCCGACCCTAGGCGACATCCACACGGTGTCGAACGCATTGGGCGACCAGGTGTCGATCAGTGTCCATTGCTACGGCGCCAACATCGGCTCGGTCAGGCGCCACGTTTTTGAAGCCGGTACCGGCAGCGTCAAGGAGTTTGTGTCTGGCTACTCGGCGGCGGTACTGCCCAATATCTGGGGTTGAGCTGCCACCCTTGCGCGCGCATCGAGGAAGCGCACCGGGCCCGGTCGCAAACCGCGTAGCGCGAGAAACGGCATCGGGGGGAGCACCTTCGGGCAACCCGCAACCGTGTCACGAGGCCTGGCCAGCAGGTGCTAATAGGCAATATAGGCGTACAACTCGCGTGCCGACTGGAAACGGTCTGCCGGATCCTTGGCAACCAGCTTGTTGAGCAACTTCTGGAAACCATTGACCTCATCGGGCAAGCGCGGAATCGGCCCGTTGACGTGAAGCTCCATCAACTCCGAAGTATTCGCCGCTTGGTACAAGGTGCGGCCGGTCAGGAGCTGGTGCAGTATCACGCCGAGCGCATACAGGTCGCTGCGTGCATCGAGTGGCCGGCCCATCACCTGCTCGGGACTCATGAAGTTCGGGGTACCCACGACATGGCCCACTTTGGTCAGGCCGCCCTTGTCGTCGACTGCCTTGGCGCCGCCGAAGTCGACGATTGCAAGGTGGTTCTGGTCGCGAAACATGATGTTGTGGGGTTTCAGGTCACGATGGATCACGCCGGCATCGTGAATCGCCCCCAGGGCGCGTGAGATCTGCGCGAATATTTTCAGCCCCTGCACGGGCGTAAGCCCGTCATGCAAACGATCGCGTAAATCGCCCGCACCGAAAAACTCCATCGCGAGATAGGCACAACCGTCGTCATAGTTGAGGTCGAAAATCCGTGTGACATAGGCACTGCGGATCTTCTGGATCAGCGAAAATTCCTGCATGAAGCGCTCCACCACGCGGCCATCGCGCGATAGTTCCGGGTGCAGCACCTTGAGCACCAGCTGCAGGTTGTCGCTTTCGCGCCGCGCCAGGTAAACCTTTGCGGTGCCCCCTTCGCCGATCAGCGCTTCAACGACGTAACCGCGAATCGACGGCGCATCGGGTGCAGCCTGCGGCTCATCAACGGGTTTCTCGAGAAGCTGGTAACGGTCCGTCTTGACGCTGTTCTCGATCAGCTCCTGGCGGCGCCGCTCGACAACGGCGCCGGCAAGCGCCTGGTACAGGCGTTTGGGGGTCAGCTCGAGGCGCGAGACGGCATCGACAACGCCCAGTTTCATCGCCGATATGACCATCTCGTTGGCGTCGCGGCCGCTGGTCAACATCACTACGGGCGGAAACGGCACGAGCGTTTCCCGCACAGCGGTAAGCCACTCGACCGGGTCCGCCGGCTCGATGTGCGAATCGATCAGGAGTACGTCGAAATTCCACTTGAATCCACCCTTGCCCTCTTCCGGGACACCCTGGGTCGCCGGATTCCACTCCTTGACGGCCAACGCGGACGGTCGTGGCTCTCCCGCCTTTTGTGCCGCCAGCACCGCCGCAGCCAGTCCTTCGCGCAAATACTCGCTCAGGACCGCGCGAAAATCGGCATTCTCGTCGACGATCAGGATTCGCATGAGAAAATGGAGGGCCTCAGCTGTCAGATGCTCGGGGGAATGGACGACCCGGGTTTTGGAATAAAGGTGGCATCGCGGGTCGTGGTTTGATTATAAGCGTGGTACAACTGGTCGCGCCTGAATATGCGTCGTGGCCGCACATCAATCGGTCACCGAATGCCCCCTCCCCATGCTCTGGATCAAGTCGCTGCACATCATTTTTGTCGTCACCTGGTTCGCCGGCCTCTTCTACCTGCCGCGGCTGTTCGTGTATCACACGCTTGCCACCGACGCAGTCAGCATCGAGCGCTTCAAGATCATGGAGCGCAAGCTGTATTACGGCATCATGACGCCGTCAGCGGTACTGGCGGTCGGGTTCGGCCTGGTGCTGCTGTTCGGGCAGAACATGTGGCGCGAAGCCTGGATGCAGGCCAAGCTGGTGCTGGTGCTGGCGCTGCTGGTGCACCACGGCTACCTGGGCAAACTGATGCTCGACTTCAAGCACGACCGCAACCTGCACGGCGACAAGTTCTATCGCTGGCTCAATGAAATTCCCGCCGCGCCGGTGCTGTTTGGCGCGGTCATCCTGGTCGTTGTCAAACCCTTTTAAGATCGCCGCCGCATGCCTGCTTCCATCGACTACTATTTTTCGCCGAGCTCTCCCTGGACCTACCTCGGGCACGCGCGCTTTCATGCGCTTGCCAAGCGGGCCGGTGCCGCCGTTCACATGAGACCGGTCGATTACGGCAAGGTGTTCCCGGTATCGGGCGGCTTGCCGGTAAAGGCGCGGCCACTGCAGCGCCAGGCCTATCGCATGCTCGAACTCAAGCGTTGGAGCACCCACCTGGGCATGCCGCTCACGCTGGAGCCGACGTTCTTCCCGGTGGCGAGCAATGATGCATGCAAAATGATCATCGCGGCGCAAGCGCACGGCACCGAGGCGGCCATGCAATGTGCCGGCGCGGTCATGCGCGCTTGCTGGGCCGAGCAACAAAACATCGCCGACCGCGCGGTGCTGGCAGCCTGTGCGGATGGCGCGGGACTGCCCGGTGCGGCCCTCGCGGCCGGGCTTGACGACCCAGCTCTCAACACGCAGTTCGAGGCCTTCACCGCCGAGGCGATCGCACGCCAGGTGTTCGGTGCACCCACCTATGTGGTCAACGACGAACTGTTCTGGGGCCAGGACCGTCTTGATTTTCTTGCGCGCGCGCTCGCCTGATGCGTAGCGTCGAGCAGTTTTTTGCCCCGTGTCCGCGCGGCCTTGAGGCGCCGTTTGTCGACGAGTTGCGCGAGCTCGGCATCGACGCGCCCACGGCAGTGCCCGGCGGGGTGGCGTTCGCCGCTCCGCTCGAGGCGGTGTATCGCGTCAATTACTGGAGCCGCATCGCCAGCCGCATCCTGTTGCGGGTCGCCGAGGGCGACTACGGCAGCGAAGAGGACATCTACCAGCTGGCACGCGGCGTCGCCTGGGAAAACTGGTTCAAACCGGTGCAGACCCTGAGAGTTGATCTTGTCGCTACCAAGAGCCCTCTCACCAGCCTCAAATTCACCACGCTGCGCGTCAAGGATGCGGTGTGCGACCGCCTGCGCGAATTGACCGGCATCCGCCCGAACATCGACAAGCTGTTGCCCGACGTGCGCGTGCATGTCTACCTCGATGCCAGCCGCGTATTTCTGTACCTCGACACGTCCGGCGAAGCACTGTTCAAGCGCGGTTACCGCAGCGAGAAGGTCGAAGCGCCGCTACGCGAAAACCTCGCAGCCGGCATCCTGCGCCTGATCGGCTGGACCCCGGCGCTGCCGCTCTACGACCCGATGTGTGGCAGCGGCACATTCCTGATCGAAGCGGCGCGCATCGCCCTCGGCCTGCCGCCGGCAGTGAAGCGCCGTTACGGCTTCGAGCGACTGGCCTTTTTCGAGCCCAAAAAATGGGAAGCGGTGCGCACCGCCACGACCCGGCCGGTCGTCGCCGCGCCGCAGATATTCGGCAGTGATATTTCGCCGCAGACCCTGCGCTCGGCGGTCGGCAATTTCAACGCCGCCGGCGTCGGCAACGTGATCCGCGCGCGCGCCGGCGATTTGCTCAAGCTTGACGCGCCTTGCGCCGAACCTGGCATCATGATCGCCAACCCGCCCTACGGCGAGCGCATCGGCAACGCGCAAGAGCTCGACCTGTTCTACCCGGAGCTCGGGCACGTTCTCAAGAACAACTATGCCGGCTGGAACTGCTATTTCATCAGCGCCGACCGGCGCATGGAAAAACTGATTCGCCTCAAGGCAAGCCGTCGCACCCCGCTGATGAACGGCGACCTCGATTGCCGCCTGTACGAATTCAAAATGGTCGCGGGCGGCAACCGCCGCCCGGCCGCGCCGGATGCAAGCCCGGCGCAGGGCGCTACACCAGGCTAAGGCCCTCGTTGCCGGCGGAGAGGTCCTTGCTCTTCGAGTCCTTGCTGTGCAACTTGATCATCAGGCGCAGGTCATTGACCGAGTCGGCATTGCGCAGGCCATCTTCGTAGGAAATGCGACCGTCTTCGTAGAGGTCGAACAGCGCCTGGTCGAAGGTCTGCATGCCCAGCTCGCGCGACTTCTTCATGATCTCCTTGATCTCGTGCACGTCGCCCTTGAAGATCAGGTCAGAGATCAGCGGCGAATTGAGCATGATCTCGACCGCCGCAGCACGGCCCTTGATGTCTTTCAGGGGAATCAGGCGCTGCGCCACCAATGCGCGCAGGTTCAGCGACAAGTCCATCAGCAATTGCGCGCGGCGCTCTTCCGGGAAGAAGTTGATAATCCGGTCGAGGGCCTGGTTTGCGCTGTTGGCGTGCAGGGTCGCCATCGCCAGGTGGCCGGTCTCGGCAAACGCGATCGCGTGCTCCATGGTCTCGCGTTCGCGGATCTCGCCGATCAGGATCACATCGGGAGCCTGGCGCAGGGTGTTCTTGAGCGCGGCTTCCCATGACTGCGTATCGACGCCGACCTCGCGGTGCGTCACCACGCAGTTCTTGTGGGGATGCACGTACTCCACCGGATCTTCGATGGTGATGATGTGCCCGTACGAATTCTCGTTGCGATAGCCGATCATCGCTGCCAGCGTGGTCGACTTGCCCGAGCCGGTACCGCCGACCATAATCACCAGACCGCGCTTGGTCATGGCCACGTCCTTCAACACGGTAGGCACCTTGAGGCCCTCGAAGCTCGGGATCTCGGTGGTGATCACCCGGCACACCATACCCATCGCACCCTGCTGCACAAACGCATTGACGCGGAAGCGCCCGATCCCGGCCGGGGAAATGGCGAAGTTGCATTCCTTGGTCGATTCGAACTCGGCCGCCTGCTTGTCGTTCATGATGGCGCGGCACAGGTCGGAAGTGTGCTGCGGCGTCAGGGCCTGGTTCGACACCGGCGTCATCTTGCTGTCGATCTTGAACGCGGGCGGAAAACCCGACGTGATGAACAGGTCGGAACCTCTTTTGCTCAACATCAGCTTGAGCAGGTCGTACATGAATTTTGTTGCCTGGTCGCGTTCCATGTTCTCTTCCTCGCTGCGCCTGCCCGAAAGGTCAGCCCCGGATCAGGCGGCGAAATTGTCTTTGTTTGCGGCCTTGGTGCGGGCTTCGGCCGACGATACGATATTGCGCTTGACCAGATCGGCCAGGTTCTGGTCGAGTGTCTGCATGCCGAACTGCTGGCCGGTCTGGATCGACGAATACATCTGCGCGATCTTGTTCTCGCGGATCAGGTTGCGGATGGCGGGCGTGCCGATCATGATCTCGTGCGCCGCGACGCGTCCGGCGTTATC
>CANJDH010000113.1 GCA_947473125.1 Burkholderiales bacterium | reverse complement strand
TCTCTACACTTTTCTACAGATGTTGTCGCTCTCAACTTTCGAGAAATTCGAGCTTTCATGCGCCTTTGCGCCCGATCCTCGTACAAGCATTTCACCTGATCCCGCTAACCAATTGAATCTGTTCGACAATTAACCGGACGCCACTGAGTCCATCCATTGTTTTTCAAACGAAGCAGGCGCAGGCTGTTCCACGCCATGGAGATGCCGAATCCGGCCGGCCCGGGCGGGGCCGAACTCAAGAACGCCGAAAGGGAGATTCAGGCATTTCGCGTCCGGCTGATGTTTGCCGGATCACTGGTGGCGCTGTGTTTTCTGCTGCTGGCTGGGCGCTTCGTGATGCTGCAAATCGTCAACTACGACGAATACCAGTCGGCGGCCGAAGACAATCGCATTTCGGTGCTGCCGATCGTACCGAACCGCGGCCTGATACTGGATCGCAACGGGGTCGTGCTGGCACGCAACTATTCTGCCTACACCCTTGAAATCACGCCGTCCAAAGTGGCGGATCTGGAGGAGACAATCAATCAACTGGCGCAGCTCATCGAAGTGCAGCCGAAAGACCGCAAGCGGTTCCAGAAGCTCATGGCCGAGTCGAAGAATTTTGACTCATTGCCGATCCGTACCCGCCTGACTGACGAAGAGGTGGCTCGGTTTGCCGCCAACCGCTGGCGTTTCGCCGGCGTGGACATCAAGGCGCGCCTGTTTCGGCAGTACCCGCTCGGCGAGCTTGCTTCCCATGTGGTGGGGTATATCGGGCGCATCAGCGAAAAAGACCTGGAGCAGATCGAGGCGCGCTCCCTTGAAGCCAACTACAAGGGGTCCGAGCACATCGGCAAGATCGGTATCGAGCAAAGCTACGAGAAGGAACTGCACGGCACCACCGGGTTTGAACAAGTCGAGGTTGATGCCGGCGGGCGCGCGGTACGTACCCTGGCGCGCACCGCGCCAGTATCGGGAAACAACCTCACGTTGTCGATTGACATCGAACTGCAGCGCATCGCCGAAGAGGCATTGGGCGATCGCAAGGGCGCGGTGGTGGCCATCGAGCCTGCTACCGGCGAAGTCCTGGCGTTCGCCAGCCGGCCCGGCTTCGATCCGAACCTGTTTGTGGACGGCATCGATACCGTCAACTGGGACGCCTACAACAATTCCCCGGACAAGCCATTGTTGAACCGCCCGTTACGCGGGGCCTATCCACCCGGCTCGACGTTCAAGCCGTTCATGGCCCTGGCGGCGTTGACCATGGGCAAGCGTAGACCCGAGCAAGCCATCAGCGACCCGGGCTATTTCATGTTCGGCAGCCACCGGTTTCGTGACGACAAGGTCGGCGGCCACGGATCGGTCGACATGCACAAATCGATCGTTGTGTCGTGCGATACCTACTACTACATGCTCGCCAACGACATGGGCATCGACAACATTGCCAAATACATCGGCCCGATGGGCTTCGGCGCGCTGACCGGGATTGACATTGAGGGCGAACTGCCGGGCGTGTTGCCGTCGACGGCCTGGAAAGCCAAGCGCTTTCGCCGCCCGGAACAGCAGCGCTGGTATGCCGGCGAAACCATTTCGGTCGGCATCGGGCAGGGCTACAACGCCTACACCCCCCTGCAACTTGCCCATGCCACCGCAACACTGGCCAACGATGGTAAGGTCAAGGTGCCACACCTGGTGCGGACCATTGAAGACGCGCGCACCGGCACCAAACAGTCTGTGCTGCCACAGATCCCGAAAGATGCGGAAGGCCGGCCCACGCGGCCGGCGGACCTCGGCTACAAGCCTGAGCATCTGGCCATCATCAAAAAAGCGCTGGCCGAAGTGCCGATCACAGGGACGGCGGCGCGCGCGTTTGCCGGCGCCGGCTATGCAAGCGCCGGCAAGACCGGGACAGCCCAGGTGTTCACGCTCAAACAAACCGAAAAGTACGATGCCAAGCGGATTGCCGAGCATCTGCGCGACCACGCCTGGTACATCGCTTATGCGCCGGCCGAAAACCCGAAGATTGCCATCGCGGTGCTGGTCGAAAACGGCGGGTTCGGGTCGCAGTCGGCGGCGCCGATTGCGCGGATGCTGTTCGACTATGCGTTGCTGGGCAAAAAGCCCGAGAAGCCCGGCCCGGCACCACTTCTCGCCCCCAAACCCGGCGCACTTGCCGACGATGAAGACGCAGACTGACCGTGTTTAAGCGTTCCCTGCGGTTTATCTTTGGCGAGCTTGACGGGGCGCTGCTGACGATTGCATTCCTGCTCGTTTCAACCGGGCTTGTGGTGCTCTACTCGGCCGCCTACGACACGCCGGGGCGTTTTCAGGATCAGTTGCGCAATATCGTAGTGGCGGTGTTGATCATGTGGATTGCGGCGCGGATTTCGCCACAGACGCTGATGCGGATCGCCGTGCCGGTGTATGCCATCGGCGTGGGATTGCTGGTGGCAGTATTTTTGTTCGGTGTCACCAAGAAGGGGGCAACACGCTGGCTCAACCTGGGCGTCACGGTGATTCAGCCGTCCGAAATCATGAAGATCGCCATGCCCCTGATGATTGCCTGGTATTTCCATCGGCATGAGGCGCTGGTGCGCCTGCGCGATTACCTTGCCGCTGCGGTCCTGCTCCTGGTGCCGGTTTTGCTCATCGCGAAACAGCCCGACCTTGGCACCGCGATTCTGGTGCTTGCCGCCGGAATGTACGTGATTTTCTTCGCCGGCTTGTCGTGGAAGCTGATCATCCCTGTGTTAGCGGCCGCTTTGGTGGCGATCGGCGGGTTGGTCTATTTTGAAGATCGTGCCTGCCAGCCGGAGGTGTCCTGGCCGGGACTCAAGGACTACCAGAAGCATCGCATCTGTACCTTGCTTGACCCTTCTACCGATCCGCTGGGCAAAGGTTTCCATACGATCCAGTCGACCATCGCCGTGGGGAGCGGCGGCATTACCGGCAAGGGATGGCTCAAAGGCACCCAGACGCATCTGGAGTTCATTCCCGAGCGGCACACCGATTTCATCTTCGCGGTGTACGCCGAAGAATTTGGCTTGATCGGCAACATTGCGCTGCTGCTGCTCTATTCCTGGCTGATTTTTCGCGGCTTCATGATTGCCGCAAATGCGCCAACCTTCTTTTCGCGGCTGCTGGCTGGGGCAATCACCATGATTTTTTTCACCTATGCATTCGTCAATATGGGTATGGTGAGCGGCATCCTGCCGGTGGTCGGCGTGCCCTTGCCGCTGGTGAGTTACGGCGGCACCGCACTGGTAACCCTGTTTTTGGGTATCGGCATCCTGATGAGCATCCAGCGGCATCGCAAATTGGTGCAGACTTGAGGCCCATGCTGATGTCGCCCGCCGCCGCCGTCGCACTCCGCTTTGTCAACCATGTGCTGGCGCAAAACCCGTGGGCTCGGGATGCGCTGCGGCGTCATGCGGGGCGCACCGTGAAGGTGGTGGTGGCGCCGCTTGATTTTCGCCTGGTCATCACTCCGGAAGGCTTGGTGGGAGCGGATCCTGGCGACAAGGCGGCGGGAAGCCGCTCCCACCAAGGGTTTTCAGGCAATGACCGTGCCGATATTTGCCTTTCGGTGCCGCTATCGAGCCTGCCGCAGTTTGCGCTGGACCCGGCAGGGGCGATGCGCGGCGTGCACATCGAAGGTGATGCCGAACTGGCCCAGCTGCTCGGCCAACTGGTACGCGAGGTGCGTTGGGACGCCGAGGACGATCTGGCGCAGGTCGTGGGCGATGTGGCGGCGCACCGCCTTGCGCGCGATGCCAGATCGTTGTATGCCTACGCGCTCGACGCGTCACAACGACTCACGGAAACCATCACCGCCTTTCTGGTCGATGAGGACCCTACGCTGGTGCGCCGTGATGCGCTTGAACTGTGGGCTGCCGACGTCTCGACGCTGCGCGACGATTGCGCACGGCTGGAAAAACGGCTGGAGCTGATCGAAGTGCGCCTGGTCACAAGCGCAGACCCGCATCGGCCGCCGGACCCGGCTTGACCGTCGGGTCCGGCTTGCGATGCAGGCCGAACAGTTTCGCGTTGGCGCGCTCAAGGTGTCGCCAGAGGCCGAGTTTGTCAAGCACCGGGTTGAGCACATTGGTGACCGAACAGTAGTGGGTGTCCTTGTTGCCGATGTGGTGCCGGGCGTGGTGGCGCTGGGTTTGCAGCAGCTTGATTTTCTGCAGGAAGGTAACAAGTGCCCCGTTCTCCTGCGGATTGCGGTGGGCCCATTTGTGAATCTGGTTGGCGTTGACCGCCACGAGCACAAACAGCCATACATGCCACGTGAGCAGGTGCAGCCCCCACGCAGTTGCGATCACGAGGGCGCCGATGGCGAGCAAGTCCCAAGAGCTTTCGAACCAGTTGCGCCGGATAAAGGCACGCGGACGAACGTGATGTTCGATGTTGGCATCGGCGAGCAGCCGGCCGATGAAGGGCGTGTCCTTGCGCGCGTAGGCATCTTCAAACCAATGGACGAATCCTGAAACGAAGTCGGCCGCAAGGATCGTGGTGGCGCCCTGAATGAGTATGCCCATGGTGTGCCGGAGTCAACCGGCCGCGCGCCGTGCCGGCTGTGGCGGGTTGGCTCCGTTTCCGTCCTTTCTCGAGTGGCTCCGGGGATGGCGATGTGTGGCAGCCGGAGTGCGCTGCCGACCCCATTGTTGGAAAGCCGGCGCTAGTGCTCAAGGGCCGCGTCCAAGGTAGTGCCGGGCGCTACCGGCTGGCGCGGCGGCGGCGCGGAAGCGAGGTTGAATTCGGTTAAAGTCTCGGCTCACTCATGCAGGGCATGACCGTTTTGCGCGCGCTCCGTCTCATCAAGATTTTCAGCATCGCGTTCCGCTTTGGCCTCGATGAGTTTTTCATGGCTGCGGCGAAGCCGGGTTGGCCCAAATCGCTGTACCAGGCCGTGTTTGGCCGGCGCAGCTTCACCACTCCACGTGGAGAACGCCTGCGCCTCGCGCTTGAAGCACTGGGGCCGATCTTTGTCAAATTCGGGCAGATGCTTTCGACCCGGCGCGATTTGCTGCCGGCCGACCTGGCCGACGAGCTGGCGCGCTTGCAGGATCGCGTGCCGCCATTCGATTCGGCCATTGCCGAGCGAGAAATAGAGCGTGCGTTGGGCCAGGCACCCGACAAATTGTTTCGCCACTTCGAACGCACGCCGGTCGCGAGCGCGTCGATCGCGCAGGTACATTTCGCAGTGTTGCATGACGGTCGCGAAGTGGCGGTCAAGGTGCTGCGCCCGAACATGCTCTCGGCCATAGAAAACGATCTGGCACTGATGGGTGTGGCCGCCAATCTGATCGAGGCATGGTGGGCGGACGGCAAGCGCCTGAAGCCGCGCGAAGTGGTCGGCGAGTTCGATACCTATCTGCACGACGAACTCGACCTGGTTCGCGAAGCTGCGAATGCGAGCCAATTGCGCCGCAATTTCGCGCCCGGCGGCGCGCGCGGCCACCTGCTGATGGTGCCTGAAATTTATTGGGACTACTGCCGGCCCACCGTGATGACCATGCAGCGCATGAGCGGCATCCCGATCAGCCAGATTGACCGGCTCAAGGCGGCCGGCGTGGACTTGAAGAAATTGTCGCGCGATGGCGTCGAGATTTTCTTTACGCAGGTGTTTACCGACGGCTTCTTCCATGCCGACATGCATCCGGGGAACATATTTGTCTCGGATGCGCCCGAGACGCTGGGCCGTTACATTGCGCTCGATTTTGGCATTGTCGGCACGCTGTCCGAGCACGACAAGGACTACCTCGCCAAAAATTTCCTGGCATTTTTCAATCGCGACTACCACCGCGTCGCGACCCTCCATGTGGAGTCCGGCTGGGTGCCGCGCAATACCAATGTTGAGGCCCTGGAAGGGGCGGTGCGCAGTTGCTGCGAGCCGATCTTCGACAAGCCCTTGCACGAAATTTCGCTCGGTCAGGTGCTGTTGCGTTTGTTCCAGACGTCGCGACGATTCAACGTGGAAATTCAGCCGCAGTTGGTGTTATTGCAAAAAACCTTGTTCAATGTCGAGGGCCTGGGGCGAGAGCTCGATCCGGATCTTGATTTGTGGGCAACCGCCAAGCCCTACCTTGAGTTGTGGATGAAAGAACAGCTCGGCTGGCAGGGGTTTGTGCAGAACCTGGAGAAGGAGGCGCCGTTCTTCGCCAAGATGGTTCCGCAGTGGCCGCGCCTTATCACCCAGGTGCTCGAGCGTGCCGCCGGGCCGGCCGATGAGCGGGCTTTGGCGCGTCTGGTCCAGGAGCAGGAACGCACTAACCGCCGTCTGACGTGGATCGCCGCCATACTGGCCGCAGGAGTGGCGTGGGAGGCGTGGCACTTTCTAGCCCATTGAGCAGACCGGCTGCGCTGCGTCCGGTGGCAAGACTTGGGCTAGCAACACCACGCCACCCGTTCGTATAATTCGCCATCCTCTCGCGTCTGGCCTACCATGCTGATCGGATTTGTCGCCCTCTACCTTGCCGTTTCGGTCGGCATCGGGCTGTACGCCGCAACGCGCGTGCACAACACCAAGGACTTTGCCGTTGCCGGGCGCAGCCTGCCTCTTCCGGTGGTGACGGCTACGGTGTTCGCCACCTGGTTCGGCGCCGAAACCGTGCTCGGCGTCTCGGCGACCTTCGTCAAGGATGGCCTGGGCGGCGTCGTGGCAGACCCGTTTGGCGCCTCGTTGTGCCTAATCCTCGCCGGGCTGTTTTTCGCCCCCAAGTTGTATCGCATGGGCCTGCTGACGATCGGTGACTACTACCGCGAGCGCTACAACCGTACCGTGGAGGTGGTGACATCGATCGCGATCGTGATTTCGTATCTTGGCTGGGTGGCCGCGCAAATCAAGGCGCTCGGGCTGGTCTTCAACATTGTGACCAGTGGCGCGATCAGCACTGAATGGGGCATGGTGCTGGGCGCCGCCATCGTACTGACCTACACCACGTTCGGCGGCATGTTTTCGGTGGCGATGCTCGATTTCGTGCAGATGGTGGTTGTGATGTGCGGGCTGTTGTTCATCGCCTGGTTCATTGGCGGCCTGGTTGGCGGACCTGCTGTTGTGATCGCCCACGCGAGCGCGGCCGGCAAGCTGCAGTTCTTCCCGGCGGAGGCGAAGCTCAGCCTGTGGGTGCCGTTTGTCGGTGCGTGGATGACCATGATGCTGGGGTCGATTCCGCAACAGGACGTATTCCAGCGAATTACCTCGGCGAAGGACGAAAAAACCGCGATACGCGGCTCGGTGCTGGGCGGCTCGATTTACTTTGCCTTTGCATTCGTGCCGATGTTTCTGGCGTACGCGGCGACGCTGGTGGATCCGGCGATGTTCAACGACCTCGTCAAGAATGACGCGCAACTGGTGCTGCCTACCCTGATCCTGCAGCACACCCCGGTATTCGCCCAGGTGATCTTCTTCGGCGCATTGCTTTCCGCGATCATGAGTTGCTCATCGGCAACCTTGCTGGCGCCGTCGGTTGCCTTTTCAGAAAACATCGTGCGCGGTTTTTATCCCCACATGAGCGACAAACGTTTCCTGCTCGTGATGCGGGTGTCACTCGTCACGTTTGCTGTCGCTGTGCTGTTCATTGCCCTCAACAGCAAGCTCACGATCTTCCAGATGGTGGAGAGTGCCTACAAGGTGACGCTGGTGACGGCTTTCATCCCTCTCGTCTTTGGCCTGTACTGGTCGCGCGCAACGTCGCAGGGTGCCTATTTTGCGATGGCGCTCGGTTTGAGCGTGTGGCTCGCCTGCGAAGTGTTCGTCAAGAGCGAGGTATGGCCTGCGCAGATTGTCGGGTTCATCGCCGCCTTCGGCGGCATGATTGCGGGCTCCTTGCTACCGCAAAAAGTGGCGCGCCATCACGCGGCCCGGCATCCACATCAGCCCTGAGTGCAATAAAAAAGCCCGCTCACGGCGGGCTTTTCGGCTGCAGGGCATCTGATTACGGGTCAACGTAGCCCGAAATCACAACCCACTTGCCGTCCTTGATTTGCGACAGCCGCGATTTGCTTGAGCCCAGGTGCTTGGTCGGCGAGAACGTCATGCCATCACCGCCGAACATGTCAGGCGGAAAAGTGGACGAATCAAGTGCCTTGATGAACGCCTCGGTGGTCAGGTTCTTGCCGGCTTTGGCAATGGTGGCCAGCGTGTTGTCCATGATCAGGTAGCCGTAGGCAGAAAACACGTCCGGGTCTTCATTGAATTTGGTCTTGTACTTGGAAGCCCAGAAGCGTACGTTCTGGGCTGCATCGTCAAGATACGGGTGGGCGATGGTGTGTGCGGCAATGAAGCCGTTCATCGCCGGGCCGCCAAGACGCGGGATCAAGTGGGTATAGGCCGCCGAGGTGCCAACAAATTCTGCGCTAAAGCCGGTTTTTTTCGCTTCTGCGATCGCCCCAACCGTTTCGCGAATGATGGTGCCAAGAATGACGGTGTCACACCCCGCACTTTTCATCTTTGCCACTTGCGACGAGAAATCGGTCGAACCGCGCTTGTAGCTGGTTTTCTCCACCAGCGGCTTGCCAATTTCCTTCAGTCCGGCCTCCGCGCCACCCAGGATTTCCAAGCCAAAATCGTCATCCTGGTACAGCGTGCACCACTTGCGGTCCGCCTTGGTCTTGTTCATGCTCTTCACGCCTGCGCGCACCTGGTCAAAGTAGGTGGCGGCAAATGAGTACTTGAGCTTGTGCAAGGGGTCATACATCTGGCGCGCCGCCGTGAGAGGGAACAGGTGCGGTATGTTTTTTTCAAAGAAGATCGGCATGGTGGCCATGGCGATCGGTGTACCGATGTTTCCAGCCGTCACGAAAATCTTGTCCCGCTGTGCGAGTTTCTGTGCAGCCAATACGGCTTTTTTCGGGTCGTAACCCGAATCCTCTGCGATCAGCCGGATCTTGCGACCGTTGATGCCGCCTTGCTCGTTCGCCTCGTCCGCGCGCAGTTGCATGCCGTTGCGCGCCGATTTGCCGAAGGCGGCAATCGGCCCCGAAAGGTCTTGAAGCGTGCCGATCACGACTTCATCCTTGGTTACTCCCTGGGTTTGCGCGAACGCGCCCCCGCAAGTGAGGACCAGTGCCGCGGCTAAGACTTGGGTGGTTGCTCTCATGCTGTCTCCTGTTGTAGAAATTCTTTTATGATCCGCGAGGGTTTCTCGCAGAACGTTGACTACCAACGTTTTCAAGCCGCTTTAGTGTACATGGAATCAATCAAATCCTTGTACTTTTCGTTGACCAGTTTGCGTTTGAGTTTCATGGTGGGCGTCAGTTCCTCGTCCTCTGCGGTCAACTTGGTTTCGATCAGGCGAAATTGCTTGATCTGCTCGACGCGCGCAAACAGCTTGTTGACCCGTTCGACCTCGGCGCCGATCAGGTGGATCACTTCGGGACGGCGCGTCAGGCTCTTGTAGTCGGAGAACGGGATCGAGTTTTCCTGGGCCCATTGCTCCAGGTTTTCGTGGTCGACCATCACCAGGCACGACAAGTAGGCGCGTTTGTCACCGATCACCACCGCATCGGTGATGTAAGGGGAAAACTTGAGCTGGTTCTCGAACTCCGATGGCGTGATGTTCTTGCCGCCCGCCGTGATGATGATGTCTTTCATGCGGTCGCTGATATAAAAATAGCCGTCCTCATCAACGCGACCGACATCGCCGGTGTGCAGCCAGCCATCGATGATGGTCTCGGCCGTCTTTTCGGGCTGGTTGAGGTAGCCCATGAAAACGCTGTCCCCCCTGACCAGCAGTTCGCCCTCGGGGGACAATTTCACTTCGGCATGGCGCGTTGCAGTGCCGATCGAACCGGGCTTGATGCGGCCAATCGGATTGGATGTGACCGCGCCGCAACTTTCGGTCATGCCCCATACCTCGACCATGGGCAGGCCAAGTGCGAGATACCAGCGCACCAGATCGGGCGAAATTGGTGCTGCGCCGGTGAGCAAAATGCGGGCGCGGTTCACACCGATCAAGCGACGGATGTTGTCGAGGGCAAGGAAGCGCGCGATGCGAAATTTCATTTCCAGGCTTGATGGCACCACTTCGCCGTCTTCGATCAACCTGGCGCGTTTCATTCCGACGCCAATGGCCCATGCGTAGGCGGCCTGCTGAAGCAACGTCGATTCGCGAACCCGTATCAGCACCCCGGAATAAAACTTTTCCCATACACGGGGTACTGCGGTGAAAGTAGTCGGCTGGATTTCGCGCACGTTTTCGGGCACGGTATCCGGATTTTCGACGAAATTGATGATCGAGCCGGTGTAAAGCGGAAAGTATTCGCCGCCGATGCGCTCTGCGATATGGCACAAGGGCAGGAAGGCCATGCGTTCATCGAACTCGGTCTGGGGCGCAAACTCGTTGTATGCGCGGCAGGTTACGACGATGTTTTTGTGCGAAATCATCGCACCCTTGGGCTTGCCCGTTGTGCCCGAGGTATAGACCAGGATGGCGACATCTTCCGGCCCGCGCATGGCGCTGCGCTGCCGGATCAGTTCGGGATGTGCCGCGTGGTGGGCGCGACCCAAATCGCGCAGTGCGTCGAAACTGAGGACCTGCGGATCGCTGAGTTCGCGCAGGCCTTCCATGTCGAACACGATGATCTTGCGCAGCCGCGGAAGGCGTTCGCGCACCTCGAGTGCCTTGTCGAGCTGCTCCTCGTCTTCCACAAACAGGTATACAGATTCAGAATCTGCGCACAGGTACTCTACCTGTGGCGTCGCGTCGGTGGGATAGATGCCATTGACCACACCGCCGGCTACGTGGCCGCCAAGGTCGGCCTGCATCCACTCACGATTGGTGTTTGAGAGAATCGAGATGACTTCCCCGGGTTCGAAGCCCAGCGCGATCAAGCCCATGCCAACATCGCGCGCGGATTCGCCGAGTTGATCCCAGGTCATGGCGCGCCAGATGCCAAACTCCTTCTGACGCAGGCATACCCGTGAGCCGCGACGCCCGACTGCATCCCACACCATTTGCGCAACGGTGTCACCCTTGGCCACACCCAGCCCATCGGTGCTGGCAGGAGCCGCCGGGGTGAACGCGACAGGATGGTTGATCCGGTTAATCCAGTTGGGCATGGTGTCTCACACGTTGGACAATGCTTGGCGAATGCGACCGAACGGCGATTGTGGCGACAATTGCTGGTGTGCGCAACGGCCAGCGCTTGTGCGGTGCAGTAAACGTGCTTCCGGAGAGGAATGGGTTGGATGGTGTGCGCCGCACACGCCTGGAAAGGTCATGGCAGATAAGCGGCCTCGTTGGCTATACCCCGCTCGCTTACCGCACTGCGCGTTTCTCCGCCCTTAGAGTCAGGATCCGGGCTGTGCGCTGGTTACCTCAAGGAGTTGCACACCATACCGCGCCAGCTTGGCGTCACCAATGCCCGAAATCGCCCGCAAGCCTGACAACGAATCGGGTTTGGCCGCAGCAATCGCCGCTAGCGTGCTGTCATGCAGAACAACGAACGCCGGTACGCCGTGCTCACGTGCTACGTCAGCACGCCACGCACGCAGGGCTTGAAACAAGGCACCTTCCGCAGTGTCGGCTTCGATCGGGATAGCAGGCCAAGAGCCGCTCCCAGAACGGTCCTTGGCCCGCTTGCGAGACTGACGAGATGCTTTGGCCCTTGCCGGCGCGGCCGATTCCTCGCGCAATTGCACGCTGGTCTCGCCTTTCAGTACGCCACGCGCCGCGTCTTCTAGTTTGAGCGCCCCATAGGCTTCGCTGTCGGCGCGCAAAAAGCCCAGTGCGACCAGTTGGCGCAGCACGGTGCGCCATTGGCCTTCACCAGCGTCACGGCCGATGCCGAATGTGGGCAGGGTGTTGTGCCCCAAGGATTGGGCGCGCTCGGTGTCGCGCCCCAGCAGCACATCAATGACGTGGCCGGCGCCGAAGCGTTGCCCGGTGCGATATACCGCGGACAGGGCTTTTTGCGCCAGTTCTGTGCCGTCGAAGGTGATCGGCGGGTTAAGGCAATTGTCGCAGTTGCCGCATGGCACGGAGGATTCGCCAAAATACGACAACAAGCGTACGCGGCGGCAACCAGCGCTCTCGGCCAAACCCACCAGGGCATCGAGTTTTTGCTGCGCGACACGCTTGAACGCATCGGCCCCCTCGGACTCTTCAATCATGCGGCGTTGCGACACGATGTCGCTCATGCCGTAGGTCATCCAGGCATCTGCCGGTGTTCCATCACGTCCGGCACGCCCGGTTTCCTGGTAATACGCTTCGATGTTGCGCGGCAGATCGAGATGTGCGACGAAGCGCACGTCCGGTTTGTCAATGCCCATGCCAAACGCAATCGTGGCGGCGACGACCAGATCGGGCTCGTTTGAGAAGCGCGTCTGGGTGTCTTCCCGCGTCGCTGCGTCAAGCCCGGCGTGGTACGGCAGGCAGGGAAAGCCGTTCTGGTTTAGAAAGCGCGCAGTTTCCTCCGTTTTGGCGCGCGATATGCGATAAACGATCCCGGCGTGGCCTTGGTGGTGTTCGGTCAGAAAATCGATCAATTGGGCATGCGCGCCACCGCTTTTGGCGAGGCCGCGCGGCGCCACCGTGTAGCGGATGTTAGGCCGGTCAAAACTGGCCAAATAGGTTTCTGCCTGCGCGAGCTCCAGTTTGTCGATGATTTCGCGGCGCGTGAGGTCATCTGCAGTGGCGGTCAGCGCAATGCGTGGAATCCCGGGAAACGCCTGCGCCAGCACGCCAAGGGCGCCGTATTCCGGTCGAAAATCATGGCCCCATTGACTGACGCAATGGGCTTCGTCAATGGCAATGAGGGCGATCCTGGCGCACTTCAAAAGGTCCATGGTGCGCGCGGCGAGCAGGCGTTCGGGTGCGATGTAGAGCAAGTCAAGCTCGCCTTTTAGCAGCGCGGCCTCAATCCGCGATGCCGTCTGGACGTCGAGTGTGGAATTGAGAAACGCAGCGCGTACGCCGGCTTCTTCGAGCGCTGCGACCTGATCGCGCATGAGGGCAATCAGGGGCGACACGACGATGCCGCAGCCTGGCCGCAAGAGCGCCGGAATCTGGTAGCAGAGCGACTTTCCGCCGCCGGTGGGCATCAGCACGAGGCAGTCACCACCGCCCGCAAGGCGCTCGATGATGGCGCGCTGGTTGCCTCGAAATGCCGGGTACCCGAAGACGGAGTTGAGTAGTGCGAGTGCGTCTGTCATGGGCGGGCGAGATTATCACGCCGGCTCGGGAGCGGGCGCCGGTTCTGGGGCGTTGCTCGCGCGCGACAGCAATCATTACGACACAGGATTGCCAGCAATTTACCAAGGTGTTTCATAACGAACTGATTTAAAAGATGTTATTAGTGAAATGTGACTATCCGCCAGCCAATTCGGTGGCCCAGTGTTTCGCTTGACCGAATAGTCAGGATGTACGATAATTTGAGGTTCGCTTCCGGTGGGGTGGCCGAGTGGTTAATGGCAGCAGACTGTAAATCTGCCCTCTAACGAGTACGATGGTTCGAATCCATCCCCCACCACCAGCTTTGCGGGTGTAGCTCAATGGTAGAGCAGAAGCCTTCCAAGCTTATGACGAGGGTTCGATTCCCTTCACCCGCTCCAGCAGAAAATGTCCGGTGAGGGACTGAACCGGCGCAGCAGTTGCAG
>CANJDH010000112.1 GCA_947473125.1 Burkholderiales bacterium | reverse complement strand
GTTCATGCCATACCCCCGGTCGGTTAACCCCGGAAGCATCGCAAATCCATCTGGAAAAATTCAAATCGTGGACACCTCTAAATCCTTCGAAACCCGCTCCTGTATTGGCTCTCAGGCCGATACACCCTGATTTAACCGGACACTACTGAAGTCTGGCTTAAGATAAGCGTGCCGTAATATCCGGCGGCATTCGCCGACATAAAACAATCCGGAGGGGATTCATGAAACGCATCGCCGCACTCGTAGCCGTATTGCCCATCGTATTCGCCGGGGCCGCCTGGTCCAAGGACGATCCGCCCAAGGATGCCGCCAAGGCTGCTGCGAAGGACCCGGTTGTCGCCGCGCGCATGGCCGCTGCCGCCGCCAAACCGGACAGCACCAAGAACAAGGATTTGCAGTCGGCCATCACGCCTGACGCCGCCATCAAGGCATTGAAAGAAGGCAACACCCGCTTCACCGGCGGCAAGATGGTCAAGCGCGACCTGATGAAGCAGGTCAAGGAAACCGGCAAGGGCCAGTACCCGTTTGCCAGCGTCGTCTCGTGCATCGATTCGCGCTCCGGCCCGGAGATGGTGTTCGACCAGGGCATCGGCGACATGTTCGTCGCGCGCGTCGCCGGCAACATCGTCAACGAAGACATCCTCGGCAGCCTCGAGTTCGCCTCCAAGGTGGCCGGCTCGAAGGTGATCGTGGTGTTGGGCCACACCTCGTGCGGCGCCATCAAGGGCGCATGCGACGACGTGAAAATGGGCAACCTTACCGCCCTGCTGGCCAAGATGAAGCCGGCCGTGGCATCGGTCAAGGAAACCGGCGACCGCTCCTCGAAAAACTATGCCTTCGTCGAAAAAGTGGCCGAAGCCAACGTGCAAGACACGGTTGCCGCCATCAAGGCAAAAAGCCCGGTGTTGAAAGAAATGGCCGACAAGGGTGAAATCAAGATCGTCGGCGCGATGCTCGATGTCACCACTGGCAAGGTGCTCTGGTATTGATGGGCCAGAGTCTCCCGAAAAGCCCCGCAATGCGGGGCTTTTTTTCGCCCACCGAACAGGCCAGGTGATGCGGTAGACTGCCGCCTCGCGTAGGAGCAGCTTTGTGACAACCGAACAAGATATCGACAACACCGCGCCGGGCTACAGCGGCGTCGAACGCCGCGGCCGCCCAAGGAAAAAGAAGCGCGCGTGGCTGTTCCCCGCCATCATCGCGGGCAGCATCGTGCTCGGGGGCGTCGCGTACCTGGCGCGCCAGGCCGATTCCTGGCTGATCCATCTGTACCGCCACCAGATCGTGCGCGAGCTTTCGTCGATGCAGACGCGCTTTGCGGCAACCGGCCTCTCGGTGAGCGAGCTTGGGCGGGTGCAATACGACGGCGTCTGGTTTTCGCTGCAGGTGGCGCGGCGCGTGCAGTCCGGCGCGCGCAACCGCCTGTGCGTGTTCAGCGGCGTGCACGGCAACGAGCCGGCCAGCGTCGAAGCGGCGGTGCGCTTTACCGAATTGCTGGGCAAAGACCCGAGCCTCTACCCCGGCTACAACATCACTGTCGTACCGTTGGTCAACCCATGGGGCTGGGCGCGCAACTTGCGGCGCAACGGCGCCAACCAGGATGTGAGTCGCACTTTCTATACCAAGCCCAGCGCCGAGGCCGAGCTTGTCAAGATATTGCTGCGCGCCGAAGGCTGCGACGTGGTGGTCGACCTCCACGCCGACCACGCCAAGCGGCCGTTTTACGTCACCTCTTACGACAACCCCAACCTCGCTGCGGCGCGCGCATTGGCGCGCGAAGTGAACGCGCGCGGCGTGCCGCTGCGCGTCGGCGCGCCCGACGCCGTGTTTCACCGCAACGACAAGGACGCCATCAACAACGCGCGGCCCAACCTCGGGCTTTATGCGCGCCGCAACGGCGCAAAGCAAGTCTACGGCGTGCAAACCCCGCGCGGGCTCGATATCGAAGAGCGTGTCGCCATCCAGCTGCTCGCGATCGACCGGCTGGCACGCACCGCCGGTAAGTAACGGGCTGAAAGGCGCTCCCACCAAGGGTTTTGGGCCGATTGCTTGCCGAGAGCAAGTGTTCTGCAGTTAACGTGTAGCTGCGCGGCGCGCGCAGCGCGTCCGGACGAGTGCAGGGTTAGCCCTCTGCGACAAAAAGGCGCTCACTTCCAATTGAGATTGAGCTTGCGATGCGAGGCAGCGCAGTCACGCAAATACAGATTGATAAGGCTCTGGTAGGGAACGCCCACATCCTCGGAGATGGTCTTGAAGTACGTGATGGACTCTTCATCGAGCCGGATGGTAATTTGCTTTTTGAGCTGTGCCGCGTAAGGGTTTTTCCTCGCGGCGGAGAAGTCGTATTCTTTGCGCATGTGACACCTCTATGGGTAAGATTTAGATTCGCCGGCAATTGCCTTGCGCGCCGAGATGATGCGAATGAGATTACCTTCACTACGGTAGCAGTGACAGACAAGCAGCAATCGAAGCGCACTGCTGGCGCCCAGTAGAACGAAACGGTCTTCGTCTTGGGAATGATCGGGATCGTCGATCAGCTTCGCGCGCTCATCGACAAAGACGGATTTGGCTTCCTCGAAGCGCACACCGTGCTTCTTGAAATTTGCGGCGGCCTTTCGATCATCCCACTCAAATCGAAGTGTGCTCATACATGCAGTATAACTACATTGTAGTTTTATGGCGGGTCATGTGCTTGGGCGCGCTCAAGGTGGCTAACGTCAGAGTTCAGCGGCAGCCAAAAGCGAAGCTTTTGGATGTCCGCTGGAACGCAAGGTTCGGCCACGACATCTTGAGATCACGCCGGGTGGAGTTCTTCGCGAAGAACTCGCCTGAGTGTTGCAACCGTGATTGGCTTCTGTTTGTCTTTTGCGCCGAAGACCGACTCACGCAGCACGGAGTTGATCAGGGTCTGATAGCCGGAACCAGCGCTTTCGGCGCGGGCGCGAAACGCTTCAATGACCTCGTCATCGAGCATGATAGTGATGCGGGTTTTGCCCGGCGAGGCAATGACAGCACCCCGTTTTCCTTTGCTGAAGTCGTATTCGTCACGCATGATATTGCTCCGATTCGCCAGGAGATGCTTTTCGGGCGGAAATGACACGCGTCCGCTCTCCGCGTTGGGTCTGCACAACCACCAGCACGCGCCCCAGGGCATCCATGCCCAGCGTGATGAAACGCTGCTCGCCGGCTGCATCGGGGTCTTCGACTGTGAAGGCCTTTTCATCGCGAAGCGCCTGCTCGGCATGGGCAAAGCTCACACCATGCTTGCGAAGGTTGCTGCGTGCCTTGACAGGATCGAACTCAAACTCCATTCCTTCATTATGCATATGTAATGCATATTGTCAAGAGATGAAGAACAAAGAGCCGAACGTTATGTTTACCGGCGCGGGCGTGATGCAGCTTTCAACAACATGAAGGTCGCTATCGCGCGTCCGGTACAACTATAGTTAGCCAGCCTCCGTACTCTCTGTCGACTTGTGCCAAAGCACCGAGGTTTTCGTGAGTTTGTCATGCCATGCATTTTTTTCTTTCGAAAACGCTACCCAAAGAAAACCCAAACCAAGCGGCAAGTACGAGAGCAGCTTCGCGAGATTGCGCCGAACTGACCTTGCCAGTGTCAGGCGTCCGCCATCTGGTCCCACTACTCGCAGGCGCATCGCCGCCTTTCCAAGCGTTCCCTGGAGCGCAGACGCTTCCATGAGCGCTGAATAGATAAGCCAAATAAGGAATGCTGAATCTCGAATCCAGTTCCGTTCCATGAGGAACCGTGCGCGTACCTGTAGGTTCCGTGGCTCCGCGCTGTAGGCCGCCCACGTCTCATCGAAGCCAAAAAATACGTAGAACACTGTTCCCGTAATCAACACGATAGGAACGACATCGATCGTATACGCTGCGACTCTCCGCCAGAATCCTGCGTGTCTCATGGCTTTCGTCCCTTCCTTGGTTGGCTAACGAAAAGCTCACCCGCGGCCGGCTTCTTGGCCGTCGGGTGCTGCGGCCTGTTGGCCCAGAATTCCTATGGTCTCATCAAAGCTGCCGAACAACCCCCGACGTCCAAACATCTCAAATGAATGGGCCGCTATTTCTCCGACAGGCCCGTCCTTCAACCTGGCTGGCAATGGATGAGGCACGACCATGTTCGACATATGGCTCTTTATCAGAAAATCCACAACACGACCTGCGTATTGGAGATCCCCGGATATGATCCGCTTCTCCGTGAATATCCTGTGTATCTCCACGCGATTCGACTTGAACTCGCATTTTGCTACGAAACATAACGTTCCCGTCCAACTCCGGACCATATAAAGCCGTTCTCCATAGACATACATATCCCACTTGTCTTCCATGGCCTGCGCCTTGAAGACCGGACCTTCGTCATGCGCCCCGGAATACGCGAAGCTCAGGTCCGAGTCGAATTCAACATAGTCCTCGGGAAGCTTGTTCACGTACTCTGTCCCGTCTACCCTGCGCATTCGTGAAAAGGATTCGACAATGTCTTTTTTCGTAGTCCAGGCTGTTGATCCGAACACGCTACCGCGGAGGTCAAGCAGAGGTACGCCGAATTGGTTTTTGGAGCTGTCAACCCACTTCGGTTCCGGCATTTCTTGACGGCTCGTCTGGAAGAAACCCTTGATCCTGTCGATTATATTTTTCATTCAGGGTGGCCAACGTGGAGTTGTGCGGCGAGCGCAGCGAGTCCGAACGAACGTAGGGTTAGATGCAAATGCACATTTACAGCGCGAACATGCAGCCCGCGACACGCTGGCAGGACTGCCACCTTGAGCCGCCGTTTGTGTTTGAGTTCCCCGGCAATAGGCTGATTTTTTGCCAGTGCTGCCACAAGCGCCGCCCGGCGAAAAATGCCGTGGTGCAGAGCTACTACGACTGCACGATGGTTTGGTGCGCCGATGGCAAGGGCTGCAACGACCCGAAGGCGATAGCCGCGAAGCAGCGGCGCGAGTTTCGCAACCGGAGCGCAGGGCAGAGGGCGCGATGGACGAAATCATCTAACTAAAAGTGGGGAACCTAACGTTACCAGAAAAACCGTCGCATGCGACGCCCATTCTGGAAGGCGCTTGCGCAAGTGCTTGAATTGATATACTGTATTTTATATCAGTCATTTGGGGCGTCCGAAAATTCCATGAATCCCGTCGCGTCTGCTGCCTTCACCGATCCTGCCTCTGCCCCGCGCCCGCGCCGCCTGCTCGATCAAGTGCGAGACCGTATCCGGGTCAAGCATTACGCGCTGCGCACTGAGCAGACCTATGTTGATTGGATTAAACGATACATCCATTATTTTGGCAAGCAGCACCCGGCCACGCTGTCGGCTGGCCATGTGGAGCGGTTTCTGAGCCATTTGGCGAGTGAGCGCAACGTGGCGGCGTCGACGCAAAATCAGGCCAAGAGTGCGCTTCTGTTTTTATACAAGGAAGTGCTCGGTGTGGAGTTGCCGTGGCTGGACGACATCACCCAAGCGAAGACGCCGAAGCGCTTGCCTGTCGTGCTGACGCGTGACGAAGTGGCGCGCGCGCTGGCGCGGTTGCCGCCGGGTGTGCATCAATTGGTGTGCGGGCTGCTCTATGGCGGCGGGCTGCGCTTGCTCGAAGCGCTGCGTTTGCGGGTGAAAGATGTCGAGTTTGCGCGCGGTGAGATCATCGTGCGTGAGGGCAAGGGCTTCAAGGATCGCGTCACCATGCTGCCGCGCACTGTGGCCGATGGTTTGCGCAGCCATCTCGAAGCCGTGCGTGCGCTGCACCAGGAAGATCTCGCCGCCGGTTACGGCGACGTGTATTTGCCGTATGCGCTGGATCGCAAATATCCCAATGCCGGGCGCGAGTGGGCCTGGCAGTATGTGTTTCCCGCTGCGGGCCGCGCGGTCGATCCGCGCAGCGGCGTAATCCGCCGCCACCATCTGGGTGAGCAGGCGATTCAGCGCGCGCTGCGCCAGGCGGTGCACGATGCCGGCATCGCCAAGCCGGCCACGCCGCACACCTTGCGCCACTCGTTCGCCACGCACCTGCTTGAAGGCGGCTACGACATCCGCACCGTGCAGGAGCTGCTCGGCCATTCAGATGTGTCCACCACGATGATCTACACCCACGTGCTCAACAAGGGCGGGCGCGGGGTGGCGAGTCCTTTGGATGGCTTGTTGCACGCCGTGCCAGAGGGCGGATTGCGGGTCGAGGAGCTTGTTTTGCCTTATGGCATGCCGCCAAGACCGTTGGTGCATGCGGGCTACGGCCGGTCTGTGGCCTGACAGCCGCTCCCACCAAGGGTTTCAGGTCAATTCCAATTCAAACCTTGCTTGAATGACGCGCGACGAATGCCTGTAGCACGCCGTCCATGCGCGCCTGCCAGCCCTGGCCGGTGGATTTGAAATACGCCAGCACTTCGGGGCTGTAGCGCACCGAGACGAGTTGCTTCGCATTCCCGGTTTTGGGCCTGCCGCGCATGGGGGTCATTGAATTGAGCTGCTTTTGGGTAAGCGGCTGGGCATCCGGATCGGCTTTCGCAGCGGCCCTGATGGCACGATCTTCCCGCAAGGTCGGCATGACCACCGAAGGGCGCTTAGAAATTTTCGACATAGTGTTTCACCTCGCGACGTTTCCCAAGTCTTTGACGGGATCGAACTCGATGCGCATTATTTATTGTAGCTACAATAAAGATTCCGGTCAAGAGCGATAGCTGCCACCATTGGCGTTCCAGGCCAGAACCCTTGGCGGGCGCGCCTCGCAGGCCGACGCCCTTACAAAAACGTGGCGATCTTGTCGAGCGGCTTGCGCTTGATGTCAGGCACCTTGACCCCGTCCACCGGATATCCCACCACCAGCAACAGGAACGGCCGCTCCTCTTTGGGGCGGCCCAGTATCTTGTTGAGAAAGCTCATCGGGCTGGGCGTGTGGGTGAGGGTGGCAAGGCCGGCGTGGTGCAGCGCGGTGATGAGCATGCCGCAAGCGATGCCGGTCGATTGGCCGACGTAGTAGTTTTTGACGCGGCGCCCATCGTCGAGGTGCGAGTGGGTTTTTTCGAATATCGCGATCAGGTAGGGCGCGATGTCCAGAAACGGTTTGTGCTCGTCGGTGCCGAGGGGTGCCAAGGCATCGAGCCATTCTTGCGGGGCGCGGCCGTTGTAGAAGGTCTGCTCCTCCTTTTCGGCTTCCACGCGGATCGTGTGCTTGATCGCGGGGTCGGTGATCACCACGAAGTGCCAGGGTTGCAGCGCCGCCCCGGAAGGTGCGCTGCCTGCGGCGAGCAGGCATTGCTCGATGATTTCGCGGGGCACGGCGCGGTCGGTGAATTCGCGCACCGTGCGGCGGCGCTGGATTTCACTGTTGAACTGGTGCGCCCGCTCGACCATTTCGGCCTGCGGGTATTCGCGGTAGGTGGTGAGGGGGATGAAGGGGGCGGGGGCTGACATGACCTGTGTGTCCTCTGGCGTTGCTGGTGTTTTGCTTACTCGATCTTGATGTTGGCTTCTTTGACGACCTTGCCCCAGCGCGCGATTTCGCTGGTGACATGCGCTGCCAGCTGATCGGGGGTGCCGGCCACGATGTTCATGCCCATGCCTTGCAGTCGTTCCGCTGTTTCTTTGGACTGCAGGATGCGCACGGTGTCGGCGTTGATCTTGTCGATCACCGCCTTGGGGGTGCCAGCCGGCACGAAAAAGGCAAACCACGTGGCGACGTCAAAGCCCGGCACGCCGGCGTCGTTGAGCGGCGGTGCGTCGGGCGCCATGGGCGAGCGCTCCTTCGACGACACCGCCAGCACTTTCACCTTGCCGGCGCGCGCCTGCGGCATGATTGTTGTCACCGTGTCAAACGCCACTTGCACGTCGCCGCCCACCATGGCCTGCATCGCCGCCACCGAGCCCTTGAACGGTACGTGCGTCATGTCGGTGCCGGTGAGCGAGCGAAACAACGCGATGTTGAGGTGCGCCGAGGTGCCTACCCCCGGCGAGGCCACGTTGAGTGCGCCGGGTTTGGATTTGGCCAGGTCGATCAGTTCACGGATGTTGTTCACCGGCAGCGCCGGGTTGACCGCCACCAGATTGGGAATCGTCACCAGCAACGACACCGGGGCGAAATCTTTTACCGGGTCGTAGGGCAGCTTGCTGTACAGCGCCGGGTTGGCACCGTGCGTGCCGATGTGGCCCATGAAGATGGTGCTGCCATCCGGCGGCGCTTTGGCCGAGAGTTCGGCGCCGACGATGCTGCCGGCGCCGGGTTTGTTGTCGACCACCACCGATTGGCCCCAGGCCTCGGTGAGCTTTTGCGCCACCAGGCGGCCGAGGATGTCGGTAGCCGCGCCCGGCGGGAACGGCACAATCAGCTTGACCGGTTTGTTCGGGAAGCCTTGCGCAATGGCTGTGTTGCCGACGCACAGCAGGGCCGCGCACAGCCCGTGTCTCCAGCGTTTCATCAGGTTCATGGGTTAACCCTCCTGTTTGGTGGCGATGCGCGCGCGCGCGGCCGGCACCGATTCTGCGTTGGCGTAGGCGGCGAGGCCGGCTGCGCGGTCTACCGGCACCACGGTCGACACCGTGGTGCCGCCGCGCGGCTGCAGTTCGGCGGGAAACATCGCGAGCTTTTGCTTGTCGCCGAGGCGAATCCGCTCAAAGTCGAGGTCGCGCTCGTTGATGCCGGCCACCGGGTGCACCGCGACGCCGTCGACCACTTCGAGGTCGAACCACCAGCGCTTGACCGGATTGCGCGCGCCGTTGCCGTCGAAGTCGTCCTGGTCGGCCAGGGCCTTGGCCTGCTCGGGGTGTTGTATTGCCTGCCACATCCATTGCCCGGCCTCGACCAGGTCTTCACGGTTCCACGGGCACATCTTCATGCAGCGCCCGCAGGCCGAGCCCTTCATGTTGGTGACGCGGTACTTGGTGCATTTTTCAACGTCGGCCTTCCAGATCTCGTAGCCGTTGAACATTACTTTGGGGCCGAAGGGGATTGCGTTGCACGGGCATTCGCGCGCGCACTTCTTGCAGCTCTCGCAAAAATTCTGCAGGTTGAAATTGATCGGCTGGTCCAGCGCCATCGGCAGGTCGGTGGTGAACACCACGCTTTTCGAGCGCGGACCGATGAAGGGGTTGAGGATGGTGTCGCCGATGCGGCTCACTTCGCCGAGCCCCGCCATCAGGATGCACGGGTTGTGGATCACTTCGGAGTGCGCGTTGGAGTGCGCGCGCGCCGAGTAGCCCATGCGCCGCGAGTGCGCGGCCATGATGCCGGCGATTTCGGCGCCGCGCAGGTAGGCGCGCATCGACTGGCAGGCCGAGATCCAGTCGTCGCCCGAGGCGCCCGCCATGGTCTCGTAGCCCTGGTCGATCAGCATCACCACGGCGTAGTCGTGATACACGGGGATCGGCTTGCCCTCGATCTCATCGTGCGAATACACCATCCACGGTTCGAGCTTGCAGATGCCGACAAAGTCGGCGCCGAGGTAATAGCCGAGCGCCTTGATCGCGTCGGCGTTGCGCTGCGGGTCGGACAACTCGCCGCCGATGCCGGTGGGCTGCAGCTTTTCGCGCCCGCCCTGCAGCGGCACCATCTGCTGGATCAGCGGCTGCATGCCGAGCGCGTACGGGTGCTTCATCGGAAAGCGCATGCGCTCGCGTTTGGCCTTTTCGCCGAGGTCGCCCGATTGCGCGCGCTTGAAAAAATCACCGCGCTTCGGGATGCGTTGTATTTCGTCGCGCAACACCAGGGTGGAGGGTTCGGGAGCCGCGGATGCGGCGAGCGTCGTGACCTCGACGCGCGGGATGCTTTCCATCGGGTAGCGCCCCAGGTGCAGTGGGCGCTCGGCCATCTTCGCATCCCACCACAGGGGGCGCGTGCCCATCACGCCGTCGCGCAGTTCTGCCAACTGCGCGGCATCGTCCGGCATGAACGGCGCGCCCGGGTCGAGCGGCAGGTCCGGTGCGAGCGCGTAGCTGGTGGTGACCACGCCGAGGCGAAAGCCGCGCGTCAGGTAGGGCGCTTCAAGCTCACCTGCAGTGTTGGCGCGTACCACGCCGGCACGCACAGCGAGCTGCTCGATGTCGATCAGGGCCGCGCCCGGCGCGTGGCCGCGCGCGGCGTGGCCCATCCAGCGCAGGTAGCCGGAGAGGATCACCGCCAGCTCGGCACAGCGTACATCGGTGCGCGCCGCGTTGGTGCCGCAGATCCACTTGGCGCCGGGCTCGCCCGGCTTGGGCTCGCGGCCGAACTCGATCAGGAACACGAAGGCGTGGGTGTGGTCCGGCGGAGCGTTGTCGCCGGAGCGCAAGGCGCAGCAGCCGGCAATGGTGGCATCGAGAAAATACGCCGAGGCCTTGAGGTTGTTGGCGCGCAGCGTCGGGTCGTCGGGCACCGGCGCCAGGCCTGGTGCCACCGGGCCCTCGAGGAATTTGGTGAACAGCGTGAAGTACTCGGGCAGCACCGCGGCAATCGAATCGCTGCTTGCGGCATGCTGGTCCATCGGCTGCGAGTGGCTCCCACCAAGGGTTTCAGGGGATGCACCGGAAATGCGTGCGAGCCGCTCGAGCGCCAGCGGGCTCAGGTGGAACGGGCGTTGCTGGTGCGAATGCAGGCGCATTGGGTCTCCTCCAGTGGTGAGGTTACCCGGAATGGATGCCGGGCGCCATGCCGCCGGTGGAGGGTGTCAACGCGGGTGTCAGCGCGGGTGTCAGCGCGGGTGTCAGCGCGGAGTCAACGCTTGGCGGCCTTGCGCGGCGTCGCCTTGCCTGCGCTGCGCTGGCCGCGTTGCGCCGCGGCCCAGGCGCGCTTGAGTTCCTCTTCGGGTGCGGCGAGCGGCAGCGGCGTTGCGGCGCGCGGCGTGAGGCGGGTTTCGATCAACGACAAATGGGTGTGCATGCTTTTGATGGCGCGCCCGGTGTCGCCCTGCGCCAGCGCTCCGAGGATCGCCTCGTGCTCTTCGCAGGCGCACTCGGACGACGCGGCCGGCTCGAAAAACGCCACCAGCATTGAGGTGCGACTCACCAGCTCCTGCAATTGGCGCAGCACCAGCGGGCTCGCGGCGCACTCGGCGAGCAGGCTGTGGAACTCGCCCGACAGGCGGATCGACACGGCGCGGTCGCCCTGGCGCAAGGCCTGTTTCTCGCGCGCGCTGTGCGCGCGCAGGGCCGCAATCTGTGCGGCGCTGAGGCGCCCGGCAAGGCGGCCGACGATGCCGCCCTCGACAATGCGCCGCGCTTCGTAGATTTCGCGCGCCTGATCGAGCGTGGGGCTGGCGACAAAGGCGCCGCGGTTCGGCACGACGTCGAGCAGGCGCTCGTGGCCGAGGCGGTGCAACACCTTGCGCACGCGTTCGCGCGTCACCCCGAAGATCTCGGCGAGGCGCGTTTCGACCAGTTGGGTGCCGGGTGCCAGGCGCCCCGCGAGGAGCGTCTTGGCGAGGGTCTGGTGGATCAGTTCTTCAGTGGCGGGCATGGCGTGACTGTAGCGCATGCCTGCGCTTGCATCGGTCATGCTTGCGTCGCTGCCGGGATGCGCGCCGCGGCTGCGTCAAGCCGACGCGTGGGCAATCCAGTGGCGCGCGATCTGCTCGCGCGTGGCCACCCACTCGGCATTTGAATCGACCACGTGCTGCAGGATGGTCTCGAGCGCCTTCATGCGCCCGGGCCGGCCAATCATGCGCAGGTGCAGGCCAATCGAGAGCATGCGCGGCATGGTTTCGCCTTCGCGCACCAGCCAGTCGTAGGCGTCACACACGTAGTCCGAGAAATTGGCTGAGGTGACAAAGCGCTGTGTATGCTGGAACTGCATGTCGTTGGTGTCAAACGCATAGGGCAACACCAGATGCCGCTGGCCGACAACATCGACAAAGTAGGGCGTGTCATCGTTGTAGGCATCGCTGTCGTAGAGGAAGCCTTGTTCGACCAGCAGGCGCCGCGTGTTGGGTGTGCGCACCGAGCGCGTGTGCCAGCCGCGCGGTGCGGCGCCGGTGGCAGCGCGGATCGCCTTGACGGTAGCGGCAATGTTGGCGCGCTCGGCGGCCTCGTCCATGCCGGCGTGGGTTTCCCAGCGATAACCATGGGCGGAGACTTCATGGCCGCGCGCCACTGCATCTTGCGCTAGCCAGGGGTTGCGCTCTACCGCGCGCCCGCAGGAGTTGAGCGTGAACGGCACGCCATACTTGTCGAACAGGTCGGCAATGCGCCACCACGCTGTGCGGGTGCCGTATTCGAAGTGGCTGTCGATGCACGGGTCGGCAGATTCCTGCCGGTCGATCACCTCATAGACGGCTTCGTTGCGGGCATCACCGTCGGAGATCGAGAATTCGCCGCCTTCCTCGAAATTGACGACGAAAGACACCGCCACCCGTGCCTGGCCGGGCCAGCGCACGGCAGGCGGCTTGCCGCCATAGCCGCGAAAATCACGCATGCTCAAATTCCGTCCGGGGATGCGCCGCCTGGCGTTCAGTCGGCCTTGATGTTGCGGTCCTTGACCACCTTGGCCCAGCGCACGTACTCGCCGTTGAGGTAGTCGTTCGATTCCTTGACGCTCATCGACAGCACCTCGCCGCCGATGTCTTCGATGCGTTTCCTGAAATCGGGCAGGGTGGCGATCTTGCGCAGGTCGGCATTGACGCGCTCGATGATTGCGGCGGGCGTCTTGGCCGGCGCGATCAGCATGTACCAGGCGGTGAATTCGTAGCCGGGGATGCCGGCTTCGGCCACCGTGGGTACGTCGGGCAATTGCGGCGAGCGTTTGGCGCTGGTGATCGCCAGTGCCCGGAGTTTGTCCGCCTTCACCTGCTGGATCGAGGAAGTGATGATGTCCACCGACATCGGCACGCGCCCGCC
The DNA here is from genome assembly GCA_947473125.1 of Burkholderiales bacterium. Lineage (GTDB taxonomy): Bacteria > Pseudomonadota > Gammaproteobacteria > Burkholderiales > JAEUOS01 > CANJDH01. Next base: position 1,199 of record CANJDH010000112.1, on the reverse strand, counting down.
CATCACGTCCTGCAGTGCGGGTGCGGCGCCCTTGTACGGTACATGCAGCATGTCGATGCCGGCCAGCGATTCCATCAGCGCCGCGCCAACGTGGCTGGTGCTGCCGATGCCGGAGGAGGCGTACTGGATGTCATTCGCTTTGGCCTTGGCGGCGGCGATGAGGTCGCGCAGGGTCTTGCCTGCGAAGCCGGGGCCGACCACCACCAGGCTGGGCACATTGGCGATCACCGCAATCGGCGTGAGCTCCGCCTTGGTGTCGTAAGGCAGCTTGGAATACATGTAGGGGTTGACCGCATGGCCGATGGTGACCATCTCGAAGGTGTAGCCGTCGGCCGGGGCCTTGGCGGTGGCCTCGGTGCCGATGATGCCGCCGGCGCCGGGGCGGTTTTCGATGATCACCTGCTTGTTGCCCCAGGCCTCGGAAAGCTTCTGGCCGGCCAGGCGCGCGAAGGTGTCGGCAGCGCCACCGGGCGGGAACGGTACGATGATGCGTACCGGCTTGTCTGGGTAGGCTGCGGCCGGCTGGGCGTGCGCGCCCGACGGGACCAGCGCCAGGCTGGCCGCGACCAGGCCGGCGGCGCCAAGGACGCCGGAAAGGGATGTGGTGAAACGGGTGGCAGGCAGTGCGTTGCGACGGATCATGGCACTCTCCTTCAGGGGAGGGAAGCGGGGCGGTGATGTCTGCACATGGTGCAGGCTTGCACCGTGTCAGGGCATATTGTGCACAATATGCGATCAATTGTGCACTAAATACTCCGGAGCATGTTGTGTGCCATCACCGGCCCCGCGCGGCCAATGCCCGGGCGCGGCCGCCGCCGCAGGGCTTAGGCGATGCCGCTGAGGAAGCCGAGCAGCGCCCGGTTGAAAGCCTCGGGCTGCTCGATGTTCGACAAGTGCCCGGCGTGCGCCAGCACCTTGAGCACACTGCCGTCGATGCGCCCGGCCATCGAGGCGGCGAGCGTCGGCGGGTAGAGTTTGTCTTCGGCGCCGACGATCACCAGCGTCGGCACGTCGATGTCGTCGAGCACGAAGCCGCGGTCCTGTTCCACCGAGGCATGCACGGTTTTCATGTACGAGGTGCGGTGCAGGCGCGCCATCGCCGACAGCAGCTTGTCGTAGGCGCCGGCGGCGGCGGCGGGGCCGATCAGCCCGCGCGCGAGGTCGGTGGCGATGTCGGCCGGGGCGTGGCCGGCCATCAG
>CANJDH010000111.1 GCA_947473125.1 Burkholderiales bacterium | reverse complement strand
CGGCGCCGCCGGGGCCGCCGGCCCCCGGGCCAGTCGAGCCGGGAGCGGGAGAGGCGCTGCCAGAGCCGCTCTTGGCGGCATCCTGGCCTGCGGCCGTTGGCGCAGGCGGATTCTGGGCTTCTTCACTTGCGCCCGGCGGCTTGAAACGCAGGGCAGCATTGGCGACCTTGAGCGCGCTGTCGCGGCGGTCAGTGGTAATGCGCACATTGGCCGTCATGCCGGGCAACAGATTGAGGTCGGGGTTGGCAGCCGAGATCACCACCACGTAGGTCACAACGTTTTGCGCGACGGTGGCGGCCTTGCGTACCTGCCGCACCGCGCCGGTAAAGGTGCGGCCGGCGAATGAATCGACCGTGAAGGTGGCGCTTTGGCCTTCGCGCACGCGGCCCACATCGGCCTCATCGATCGCGGCTTCGACCTGCATGTCGGCGAGGTTCTGGGCGATCACAAACAATTCGGGGGCCTGCAGCGAGGCCGCGACGGTCTGCCCCGGCTCCACCGATTTCTTGACGACCACGCCATCCACCGGCGCGCGAATTGCCGTGCGGTCGAGGTCCACCTTGGCCTGCGACAACTGCGCTTCGCGCTGCTTGACCACCGCTTGCGAGTTTCTGGCGTTGGCCTCGGCCACGCCCAGTTGCGCCTTGGCCGATTCCAGGCCGGCAAGCTGTGCCTTGTAGACCGAATCGGCCTTTTCGGCTTCGGAGGCGGCGATGAAATTCTTTTCGACCAGCGATTTCTTGCGCTCCACATCGCGCTTGGCTTCGGCAAGGTTGGCCTCTGAGCGCGCCACCTCGGCCTTTTGCACCGCCACGTTGGCAAGCTGCGTGCCGATCGAAGCGCGCGCCGCGTCGAGGTCGGCCTGCGCCTGGCGCAGCTTGTATTCAAACTGCTCGGGGTCGATGCGCGCCACCAGCTGGCCTTTCTTGACGGCGCTGTTGAAATCGACAAACAGCTCCTTCAGCTGGCCCGAGACCTGCGAACCGACCGATACCGACACTACCGGATTGAGCGTACCGGTCGCCGACACGATGGCCACCAAGAGCCCTTTTTCAACCTTGCTGGTACGAAACTGGGTCGCGGCGTTGTCACTGCCGCCCTTGGCATACCACCACCAGCCGGCGCCGGCCAAGGCCAGCGCGAGCAGCGCGATGACGACGCGAACGGAACTGCGGAATGTGATGGCCATGCCTGCCCTGCGAGGGGAAACGACGCGATCAAGGATTGTATGTGGTTTAACGCACCGGCCATGCCGATTCGTCGATGCTGATTTGTTACCCGATGTTTCATGCAAGGCGAGCGCATCGCATCCGCACATGCAGTCGTTGCCCGGCATGCTCAATCCGCTCTCCATGCCCGCTGCGATCCGCGCCGGGGGTTTGCAAATGGCATGAGGGCCGGTCGATGGTGCGGCGCCGCAATCGAAGCTTCGAATGAGACACGCAAGGACATCGAACCCGTCGTAGTCAGGCACGCGGTGTAGGACAACTTCCTACACGCGATTCAGCGGCCATCTACTTCAGTTTTCGCGATGGCGGCCGGATACTGGCATCGCTGTCCAACCAGATCGATTCAACGGAGGTGCACCATGCAAACCCTCAACCAAAACGTCAACCCGTTCGCCATGATGTGCGACCCTGATGCCGTCAAGAATGCGCTGGAGCATGCCGCGAAGTGGACCCTCACCTCGCGCAAATGCCATCCTCTCGACCGCCCGTCGCGCGCCCGACTCGGCACCGACGTTGCGGCTTACGACGCCCAGATCGAAGCAGGCCGCCCGGACGAACCGGAATAAATGGTGCGAAGCGCCTCCTGAGGGCGGCGCCCGCATATTGCCGATTTCGCGCGATCGACGATCTCAGGCGCGGTGGTAAATCTCCGCACCTTTCTTGACGAACTCGATCGCTTTTTCTTCCATGCCCTTCTTGAGGGCGGTGTCGTTGTCGGCGCCGAGTTTGTCGGCGTAATCGCGCACATCCTGCGTGATCTTCATCGAGCAGAAGTGCGGCCCGCACATCGAGCAGAAGTGCGCCACCTTCATCGAGTCCTTTGGCAGGGTCTCGTCGTGAAAATCCTTGGCCGTATCCGGGTCGAGCCCCAGATTGAACTGGTCATCCCAGCGGAATTCAAAGCGCGCCTTTGACACCGCGTTGTCGCGAATCTGCGCACCCGGGTGGCCCTTGGCAAGATCCGCCGCATGGGCGGCAATTTTGTACGCCATGATGCCGTCCTTCACATCCTTCTTGTTCGGCAGGCCGAGGTGTTCCTTCGGCGTTACGTAGCAGAGCATCGCCGTACCGTACCAGCCGATTTGCGCGGCGCCAATCGCTGAAGTGATGTGGTCGTAGCCGGGTGCAATGTCGGTGGTCAGGGGCCCCAGCGTATAGAAGGGCGCCTCATGGCATTCCTTCAACTGGATGTCCATGTTCTCCTTGATCAACTGCATCGGCACGTGGCCGGGGCCTTCGATCATCACCTGCACGTCGTGCTTCCACGCCACCTGGGTCAGTTCGCCCAGCGTGCGTAACTCGGACAGTTGCGCTTCGTCATTGGCGTCGTAGCCCGAGCCCGGGCGTAGGCCATCACCGAGCGAGAAGCTGACGTCATACGCCTTCATGATGTCGCAGATGTCTTCGAAGTGGGTGTACAGGAAGCTTTCCTTGTGGTGCGAGAGGCACCACTTGGCCATGATCGATCCGCCGCGCGAGACGATGCCGGTCATGCGATTGGCCGTCATCGGCACGTAACGCAGCAGCACACCGGCGTGGATCGTGAAGTAGTCCACGCCCTGCTCGGCCTGCTCAATCAGGGTGTCGCGGAAGATTTCCCAGGTCAGGTCTTCGGCCTTGCCGTCGACCTTTTCGAGCGCCTGGTAGATAGGCACGGTGCCGATCGGCACCGGGGAGTTGCGCACGATCCACTCGCGCGTCTCGTGGATGTGCTTGCCGGTGGACAGATCCATCACGGTGTCGCCGCCCCAGCGGATCGACCAGGTCATTTTTTCGACTTCCTCGCCGATGCCGGATGACACGGCGGAGTTGCCGATGTTGGCGTTGATCTTGATCAGGAAGTTGCGGCCGATGATCATCGGCTCCGATTCCGGATGGTTGATGTTGGCCGGGATGATGGCGCGGCCGCGTGCGACTTCGGAACGCACGAACTCCGGTGTCATCAGTTCGGGAATCGACGCGCCGAACGACTCGCCCTTGTGCTGGCGCATCATCAAATCGAGCATCTTCGCGCCGGTCTTGCCGCCCTGCTTGAGCGATTCGATGTAGTGCTCGCGATGCATGTTCTCGCGAATCGAAATGTATTCCATCTCCGGCGTGATGATGCCTTTGCGCGCGTAATGCATCTGCGAGACATTGGCGCCGGCTTTGGCGCGGCGCGGCGTGCGCTTGAGGTTGAAGCGCAGTTCAGCCAGCTTGGCATCGTTGAGGCGCTCAATGCCGTATTGCGAGCTCGGTCCCGTGAGCAACTCGGTGTCGTTGCGCTCCTCGATCCACTTGCCGCGAATCGGCGCGAGGCCGGCGCGAATGTCGATGTTTGCATTGAGGTCGGTGTACGGCCCGGAGCAGTCGTAGACAAACACGTCGGGGTTTTTTTCGCCGCCGAACATGGTGGGCGTGTCGGCCTGCGTCACCGCGCGCATCGGCACCTGAATGTCGGGGCGCGAACCGGTGACATACACCTTGCGCGAATTAGGCAGCGTCTTGATGGCAGCGCCATCCACTTCGGCAGTGGCGGCGAGGAATTTCGAGGTATTGAGAACTGCGGCGTTCATGGTGCGCTCCAGTGAGAGTTCACGAGCGCAGGGAGGTGAAGCGGGGGTACAGCGGAATTCGCCAACCTTGACTTCGCATTCCCTGCCTCGGCATTATCCGTACAGGTTCAAAGGGTATTTCTCACCCGCATCCACGCTTTTTCCTAACGTGGCTACAGGACCCCCAAGCAGGGTAGAACCTTAGCCCGAAACCCTGCAAAAAGCAATCAATGGCACGATCACACATCCAGCACCAGCCGAAACCGTTTGTTGCCGGACAAGCGATAGGTCAAAAAATCCCGCCGGTCGAGCGTAAGGATGTCAATGACCCCAGTCTTCTGCGCCAACAATACGAGTGAGGCGTCGGCCAGATCCATCGGCAGATCACGATATTTTTCCAGCCAGTCGATCAATTGATTGCCGGCCTCATCGTCGAACGGCGCGATGGTGGCGCCGCCCGATTTGATCCAGCGCACCAACGTGAGCCGTTGGCTGGGCGCAAGCAAATGCCAGGCTTCGGTCACCACCGGCCAAGTGGTCAGCAGATGCGCAGCCGAATCACGCAAATAGTCGCGCACCAATACGTGGTCGGCGTCGCGCCGGGCGAACAACGCGATAAGCGGCCCGGTATCGAGCAAAAGCTGCTTCACCGCTGATGCTTGGCCTTGAGCGCCGCGACCAGATATTTTTTGTGATCGCGCGCCAAATCAGTCGGCGCTTTCTCAACCGGCGCTTCGAATACGCCCACGTCCAGCGCCACCTCATAAGCCGATTTCGGCTCGCGTGCGGTGACAAATTCGGTGAGGATTTGCGTCACCACTTCGGATTTGGTACGACGCTGGCGCCGCACCAGTGCGTTGAAGCGCTTCTCCAAATCAGGGCTGAGTCTTACTGTAAGTGTCATGACATCGGTTTCAGCATGCTTGTAATACGGATAATACAACAGGTGCGGTAAAGCGGTAGTTTGCCGGCGTCATGCATTGATCGACCTGATCGCAAAGCAATGTAATCCCGGATTCATCACTTCAGGAACGGCTTTGGCAGCGCTTTTCCGGCTGACCAACTTCCCATTGTTCGCCAACCGGCCGGCTCAATTCGCCGCCGTCGCGCGATATTCCTCCGCCAGCGGCGGAAACTGCAATTGCAGCACCTCGGCGCCGTCTTCACCTGCGGTCATGGCCAGCGTCGGCTCATCGGGTGAAAGGTAGACACTCTCCAGGCCGTGCAGGGCCTGACCCTGGTGCAGCAAGGCGCCGCCGACCACCACGGTGTACTGGCCGACGCCGCTCGCCGGCGCAAGGCCTTGCGCCGAACCGTTTGGCGGCAGACGGTAAAACATTGCCGCCAGGCCGCCCTCTTCCAGCGGCAACAGTTCTTCGCATTAGTCGCGAGTCAACGCCCGCAGTGCATCGGCACTTAGCAGGGTAATCGGCTCCGAACTGAAATGCTTTTTCGGCCCGCGCACCAGGCGTTCGCGCGCTTCGGGCATGAACTGCGCGCCGGAGTCATAGCGTGGCCGCAGCGTGAGGTATTGCACCTCTTGCACCCCGCACACGATCGGCCCATAACCGGTGTAGGCCCCAGCGTAGTGCACCAGCAGCGGCTGCACTGCGTGGCGCCCGAGCGAACCGCCCCCGCCAACGATGACCTGAAACTGGTTTTGCCGATGAAAGTGCGGCAGGATCGTGGTATCGGGGTCCTGTTCGATCAAAAACGCATGCGGCGCGCCGGAGGCTTCGCTCGCCGACTCTTGCATGTATCGCCCTTGTAGTAGCCGGTACCGTTGGGCAGGATCAGGTGGCGGCGGCGCTGTTGCTGCATCGCCCGGGTGCCGATCAACTTCACTCGATCTTGACCCCGGCATCGACCACCGCCTTGCCCCACTTGCGCAGTTCGGACTTGATATGCGCCGAGAATTCTTCCGGTGTGCTCGACAGCGGTTCACCGCCGAGCTTGTTGAGGCGCTCGCTCATGTCGGGAGTACGCACGATCTTGATGATCTCGGCGTTCAGGCGATTGACGATGGCGCTCGGGGTGCCGGCCGGGAACAGCGCGCCCAGCCAGGCACCGGAGTCGTAGCCCGGCACGCCCTGCTCGGCGATGGTGGCCACATCAGGAATCAGGGCCGAGCGTTTCGAACTGGCCACGGCGAGCAGCTTGACGCGCCCGGCGCGCACCTGCGGTAGCGCGTAAACCGCGGTATCGAACACCACGTCCACCTGTTCTGCAATCACGTCGGTAAAGGCCTGCGGGCTACCCTTGTAGGGAATGTGCCGAAAGTCGGTGCCGGTGGCAGTCTTGAACATTTCCATCGACAGGTGCGAGGTCGAGCCGTTGCCGGACGAGGCAAAGGTCAGTTTGCCGGGCTGCGCCTTGGCCAGCGCCACCAGGTCGCGGATGTTGGTCACCGGCAGGCCGGGCCGCGCCACCAGCACGAACGGCAGGTTGGTAACCAGGGTGATCGGCGCAAAATCGCGCACCGGCTCATACGGCAGGTCTTTGTAGAGGTTCGGGTTGGTCGCGAGCGGCGCCGTTGCCGAGAGCAGCATGGTGTAGCCGTCGGCCGGCGACTTCGCCGCAGCGGCCGCGCCGATGCTGCCGCCCTGCCCGGGCTTGTTGTCGACCACCACCGGCTGGCCGAGCACCGTGGTGAGCTTCTCGGCAAGCAGACGCGCGATCACATCTGTCGCCTGCCCTGGCGGAAAGCCGACAATGATCTTGATCGACTTGTTGGGGTAGTCGGATTGGGCGAGGGCGGGTGCGGCAAACACGGCGCATGCAACGGCTGCCGCGGCGCGCAGATGGCGCCAAGAGGGTGATGGGAACATTTTGTCTCCGAAGTGTTTTTTGTGCCCGTATTCTCGCACTGCTACGCCGGATCGGCACGAACCGCCGTGCCGGCCGTGCGGACGCGCCGCCCCGCTTGATCTGCCTCAACCCGGCCCGGCGCGATACGCAGGCTGGCAAATGTCGAGCAGTGGCGTGATCTGGCAAGGCACGCACGCCGCCGGCGGTCAGCCCGCGCTCTGCATGCGCAGCAACCGCGCCTGCTCGTCGAGCCGCACGTCTTCGATGTCGCTGAGCACGGCCTCCAGGTCCACGGCCTTGAGCACGCGGTCAAACCGCCCGGTAAGCACTGTCTCGGGCGTCAGCGCACCGGTCTTGTAGTGCGCCCAGATTTCCTGGTCGTAGACGGTCGCAAGCAGCGACGGCGCAAAACGGCCGAAGTAGTTGCGCAGGTTGGCCACATCGCGCTGCAGCATCGCTTCGGCGTGGTTGTTGCCGGCCGCGTCCACAGCCTGCGGCAGGTCGATGATCACCGGGCCGTCGGCGCCGATCAGGATATTGAATTCTGAGAGGTCGCCGTGGATCACGCCGGCACACAGCATGCGCACCACTTCACCGATCAGGGCGCGGTGGGTGGTGATGGCATCGGCTTCGCTGTACTCCACATCGTTGAGGCGCGGCGCGGCGTTGCCGTCGGCATCGGCCACCAATTCCATCAGCAGCACGCCTTCATGGAAACCATAGGGCTCGGGCACGCGCACCCCGGCAGCAGCCAAACGATATAGCGCGTTGACCTCCGCGCTTTGCCACGCCGCCTCTTGTGACTCGCGACCATAGCGCGTGCCCTTGGCCATGGCACGCGCCTGGCGCGAGTTCTTGGTTTTGCGGTTCTCGGTGTAATCCACCGCCTGGCGGAACGCGCGCTTGTTGGCTTCCTTGTAGACTTTGGCGCAGCAGGCCGGGTCGTCATCGCTGCGCCGCACCACGAACACCATGGCCTCCTTGCCGCTCATCAGCTGGCGTACCACGCTGCTGATCAGGCCGTCTTCGAGGAGGGGTTGCAGGCGGTCGGGGATTCTCATGCCCCGAGTTTAGGTTACCGGGGGGAAATCTCCGCCTGATACCGGATCAGCCCTGATTCAGGGCTCGCCGGTGTAGCCGATCGTCTTGATGAACTTGCCCCACTTCTCGTAGTCGGTCTTGATCAGGCGGGCAAAATCCGTGGTCGTCATGCCGCCGGGCTCGAAGCCGAAGTTGCCGTAAAAAGTCTTGATCTCCGGCGTCGCCAGCACCTTGGCCATGGCATCGCGCACCTTGGCAATCGTCTCGGGCGGTGTGCCCCTGGCGGCGAACACGCCGATCCAGCCGTCGTTCTCGATCTCCGCATAGCCGGCTTCGCGTACCGTCGGCACATCGGGCAGTGCCGGCAGACGTTTGGTGCCCATGTAGGCGAGCGCGCGCAGGCGCCCGGCCTTGACGAATTGGGTCGAGGTCGCTGGTCCATCCCACATCAACGGCACGTTGCCGGGGATCACGTCTTTCAACGCGTCCGGCGAAGCCTTGTAGGGCACATGGACCATCTCGACGCCGCCCACTTGGTTGATCAGGATGCCGCCAAAGTGCGACAGCGTGCCCGCGCTGTAGGAAGCGTAGTTGACGCTGCCTTTGGGCTTTGTCCTGACCCAATCGATCAGCTCCTTGAGGGTCTTTGCCGGCACCTGCGGGTTGACCACCAGCAGCAGGCTGCCCTGGCCGAGATTGGTGATGGGGACGAAATCATGGAGCGGGTCGTAGTTGAATTTGTAGACATGCGAGCTGACGACAAATGCCGCCTGGATGGTGATGAAAATGGTGTTGCCGTCGGCAGGCGCCTGCAGCACCGCCTGCGCACCGATCTGGCTGCGCCCGCCGGGCTTGTTCTCGACGATCACCGGGCGGCCCAGCTCGCGGCCGAGGCGTTCGGCCATCGGCCGGATCAACGCGTCCATGCCACCGCCGGGCTGGTCGGTGGTGACGATCCTGAGCGGGGTCTGGGCGGTCGCCACGGCGGCGCTTGCCGCAAACACTAGACCAAGCAGCATGGAGGCAACTGTCATGTGGTGTCCCTTTTTCAAGATCGGTCAGCGCGAGGCGAGCTTGGGCGGGTGCAGCGGCGGCGCTTCAAGACACGCAAAGAACGCGGCCAGCGCGGCCGGCGTGCCGCTGGTGATCCTGGCCGCGCCCTGCGCCGCCAGCTCGGCGAATTTGACGCCCCGGCCAAGGCCAATGAAACCGGCACGCGTGATCTCGATCGCCGCAGCGGCCCTGGCGCGCAGTGCTGCGGCAGGGGCGGCATGCACCTGCAACACGCCGCGGCGTATCTCGAGGACAAAGGCCCGGGCTTCCGGCGCAAAGGTGATGTCGATGACGTGCTGCGCGTCAAAACAGCGCTCTGCCGCCACGCGCACCGCGAGAAACTGCAGCAGGTTTTCGAGCGGCAGCCCGGCGAGGATGTCGGCCGCCGCAAACCCGGCACCGCCGCGATACGGCAGGTCATCGTATTTGCCTTCAAGCTCGTGCGCGGCGGTGAGCATCCAGTTGCGCCAGTTGATGTTGTCGCTCGCGAACCCCATTACGCGCAGGGCGTCGGCCTTGATTTGTTTTGCTGCCGTTTTCGTATCGGCATCACCGCTGTCGATACGCACCAGGTAACTCGCCAGTTCGGCCGCCCAGCGTGCGTCGCCGGCCACGAGCGCACTGCATGCCTCGTCATAGACGCGCTCCGGCCCGCCCATCAGGGCAACCAGCCGGCGCGCGCGCTCGGCGCGCGGTATCGGGTCGAGCGTGGCCGGGTCACCGTCGAACCAGCCCAGTTGCCCCGAGAACACCTGGCGCACCGAATGCTTGACGGTGCCGTAATACTCGCCCAGCCAGGCGTGCGCGGCGAGGTGCTGCGGCAGCGCCGGCAGGGTCTCGGCCAGTTCGTCGGGGGTATAGCCCTTGTTGATGAAGCGTACCGCCTGGTCGTGCGTGAAGGCGATGGCATCGCGGTAGGCGGTCAGCAGCTCGGCGATGTTGGCAGTCCCGGCGACGGGTCTTCCATGCGCGGGCACCATGTAGCCGGCGCCATGCTCATCGACGACGCGACGCATCATGTCAATGCTGCGCACCCACTGCACCGGGTCGCGATAGCGCGTGCCGCGGATGGTGTGCACGTTGGCAAAGCATTCGCCCTGGATCACCTCGGCCGAGAGCAACACCTTGAGGTCGGGGAGGTAGGCAATGATTTCGTCGTCCGCCTCGGAGGGCGCATAGATGAATTCGAAGCGCACGCCGGCAAGCGTGACGTCCCATTTATCCTTGAAGGTGTGGGTGGGCGGCAGGAAGGTGGTCTGGCCGCGCGCATGGATCGGGCCGATCCCGGCGTTGACGTTGCCTGTGGCGCCGACTTCCAGGCGGATGCCGAAGGTGAACGCAGCACGGGTCGAGAGGATCGGCCCGACCAGCGCCGCATTGTTGATGACAATTTCCATCAACGATTCATGGGCGATGATCCAGGTGGCGCCCGATGTGACGCGCGCTTCGTCGGCAAATGCACGCACCCCGCCGACGTGGTCGGTGTGGTTGTGGGTGTAGACCACAGCGCGCACCGGCAGCGCGGCGGCATGTGGCGCGGCCTTGCGAAAATCGACCCAGGCGGCCTCGCCGCCCTCTTTCGACTCAGTGGTGTCGACGATCACGAGCCCGTCGTCGCCGACCACGAAGATCACGTTGGCGAGCGCATAGCCGACCGCGCAGTAGACGCGCTCGGCGACGCGATAGATGCGCTGCGCCATGCGCCGCGAGTGCTCGGCCAGGCGCGGCGACACGGTCGGGCCATCCGCCACATGCGCCAGGTTGCGGCCCGCGTCATGGGCGACTTCGACCCCCGCGTAGTAGTGGTCGAAATTGCCCTGGACCACGCGCTGCAGCAGGAGCGCCTGCAGCGGCCGCCCTTCTTCGATGTTGTTGTGCATGCTGATTTGTCTCCCACCCGCACTTTCGCGGCGCCGGCGTACGGCGTCAAGCAAAACCGGTGTGTCGCCTTGTTTGCGCCAACTGTGTGCGCCAACCGCTTGACGTCGCATTGCTCTCGATATATATTACTGACCGGTCAGTAATTAACTTCACGTAACCGCTCAATGTCCGCCTTGCCCTCCCCTCCCGATCCTGCTGCGCGCACCGAACCACGCTGGCAGCGCCGCAAGGACGCGCGCCCTGCCGAGTTGCTCACGGCGGCGCTGGAAGTCTTTACCGAGCGCGGGTTCGCCGGCGCCCGGCTTGAGGACATCGCCGCGCGCGCCGGGGTCTCCAAAGGCACGCTGTACCTGTACTACGCCAACAAGGAAGAGCTGTTCAAGGCGACCGTCCGCGAGCATGTGGTGCCGTCGCTCACGGCTGCAGAGGATCTGGCACGCACCGAAGGGGTTTCGGCGTCGCAACTGCTCGAGTGGCTGCTGCGCGGCTGGTTCGAGCGCCTCGGCGACGCCAAGGTATCGGCAATCCCGAAACTGATCATTTCCGAGGCGCGCAATTTTCCCGAGCTGGCGCGCTTTTACGACACCGAAGTGGTGTCGCGCTTTCGCAAGGCGCACCGCATGATCCTCGAACGCGGCGTCGCAACCGGTGAGTTTCGTGCCCTGCCGATCGAGGAGGCGATGATGATCATGGCCGCACCAATGATGCTGATGTCGATGTGGCGCCACTCGATCCTGCCGCATCTCGAACAGCCCTCGGTGATCAACCCGGCGCGTTTTCTGGACACGCAAATCGACATGGTGCTGGCGGCGCTGCGCCCGCAACCGCTTCCACCTATCCCAGGCAAAAAAGTGAATCACCCATGAAAAAAATCCTGATTGCACTCGCCGTCGTCATCGTGCTCGGCGCCGGCGGCGCCTTCGCGCTCAAGCGCATGAGGGCTCCCGCCCCGGAAGCCGCTCCCACCAACGCTGTCAGGGGCGATGCCGCCAAGACCGTTGTGCTGCAAGCCGCGCAGGGGATCGAACTCGCCACAACCGACCTCGCCACTGCCGAAACCCGGGAGGTGCGGCGCGAACTACCTCTTACCGGCCAGCTCCGGCCGATCCATGTGGCATTGGTACGCGCCAAGGTGACCGGCGAAGTGGTCGAGATGCGCATCAAGGAAGGCGAAACCGTCAAGACTGGCCAGGTGCTGGCGCGGCTCGATGCGGCCGAACATCAGGCGCGCCTCAACGAGCGTCTTGCCACCCTCGCCGCCAACAAGGCCACCTGGGAAAACAACGAGCGCACCCGCAAGAACAACGAAGAACTGCTGCGCAAGGGCTTCATCTCGCAGCAGGCTTACGACAACACACTGGCCAACTCGTCGGTGGCACTGGCGCAGGTCAAGGCAGCCGAGGCCAACGTGGCGCTGGCGAAACGCTCGGTCGACGACACCATCATCAAGGCGCCGTGGGGCGGCATGATCGCCGAACGCGCCATGCAGGTCGGCGACAAGGCCTCGATCGACACCAAGCTGCTGACCATCGTCGACCTGTCGCGCATGGAGGTTGAAGCCGCCGTGCCGGCCAGCGACATTCCCAACGTCGAAGTCGGGCAGACCGTACGATTCCGGGTGGAAGGCTTTGGCACCCGCTCTTTTGAAGGGGCGATTGCACGCATCAATCCGCAGTCGCAGGCCGGTTCGCGCTCGATCATGGTGTACATCGAAGTACCCAACTCGGACGACGCGCTCAAGGGCGGCATGTTCGCCAAGGGCAATATCACCCTGATGCGGCGCGACAGCGTCACCGCCATCCCGATCGCCGCGCTGCGTGAGGAGCGCGGTGAAACCGTGGTCTACGCACTGGAAAACGACCGTCTGGCGCGGCTGGCGGTCAAGACCGGCACGCGCAATGAAGACGAAGCCTGGGTCGAAATCACGCAGGGCCTGCAACCGGGCGCGCGGGTCGTCAAATCCAACCTCGGCGCACTCAACACCGGCGTGGAAGTACGCGTGGTGGCGCCCAAATCGGGGCCCGCTTCCGTCCCGGCGAGCCCTGCGCCCGGCGCCGCGCCTGCCGCCGCCCCGGCCAAGTAGGCCCCTACCGGACACCGCCATGTTCTTCACCCGCATCAGCATTCTCAACCCGGTACTGGCCACCATGATGATGATGGTGCTGGTGGTGCTGGGCATTTTTTCCTACCAGCGCCTGCGTGTCGACCAGTTCCCCGACATCAACTTTCCGATCGTGGTGGTCACCACCGAATACCCGGGCGCCTCACCCGAATCGGTCGAGACCGACATTACGCGCCCGGTTGAAGAGGGCATCAACACGGTGTCGGGCATCAAGACGCTGTCGTCGCGTTCGTACGAAGGCCAGTCGGTGGTGATCGTCGAGTTCGACCTGTCGATTGATCCGTCCAAGGCGGCGCAGGACGTGCGCGAAAAGGTCGCGATCGTCAAGGTGGCGTTTCGCAAGGAGGTAAAGGAACCGAAGATTTCGCGCTTCGACCCGGCTGACCGGCCGATCATATCGCTAAGCGTTTCGTCGGGCGCCTCTGGGGCCGCTTCCGGAACCTCGGTTGGCGGCGCGGCTGCCGGCGCCGCCCCGGGCACCAGCACTGCCCGCAGTGCCCGCGACATCACCAGCCTCACCGACCAGTTGATCAAAAAGCGCATCGAAAATGTACGCGGCGTCGGCTCCGTCACCATCGTCGGCGGTGTCAAGCGTGAAGTGCAGGTGCTGTTGAAGCCGGTCGAACTCGAAGCCCTGAACGTCGGCGTCGACCAGGTGATCAACGCGATTCGCAACGAAAACCAGGAGTTGCCGGCCGGCAGCATCCGCTCGCTGGAGCGCGAGCAGGTGGTGCAGATCAAGGGCAAGATCGGCTCGGTAGACGAATTCAACCGCATCATCGTGGCCCGGCGTGGGACCGGCGGCGGCCAGGCCATCACGCTGCGCGAAGTGGCCACCGTAGTCGATGGCCAGCAGGAGCAGGAAAGCCTGGCCCTGCGCGACGGCAGGCGCATCCTCGCGCTCGACATCATCAAGGCGCAGGGCCAGAACACCATCGACGTCGCCGAAGCCGTCAAGCAGGCGGTGGTGGCGCTGCGTCGCGAGCTGCCTGCAGATGTCCAGGTTGACGTAATTCGCGATGCGTCGACCCAGATTCGCACCGGCGTCGACAACGTACGCCGCACCATGATCGAAGGCGCCGGCCTGACGATCCTGATCGTGTTCCTGTTTCTCAATTCGTGGCGCTCCACCATCATCACCGGCCTGACCCTTCCGATCGCGATCATCGCGACGTTCTTTTTCATGGACCTGGCCGGCGTCACCATCAACATGATGAGCCTGATGGCGCTGTCGCTGTCGGTGGGCCTGCTGATCGACGACGCCATCGTGGTGCGCGAGAACATCGTGCGCCATGCGGCGATGGGCAAGGACCACAAGACCGCGGCGATGGAGGGCACCCAGGAAATCGGCATCGCGGTATTTGCCACCACCATGTCGATCGTGGCGGTATTTTTGCCAGTGGGCTTCATGGCCGGCATCATCGGGCGCTTTTTTTACTCGCTTGGCGTCACCGTGGTCGCGGCGGTGCTGGTGTCGATGTTCGTGTCGTTCACGCTTGACCCGATGCTGTCGTCGGTCTGGCCCGACCCGGTGCGCAGCGGCCCGCCCAAAGGGCCGTTCCAGAAATTCATGGCGCTGTTCGAACGCATGGTCGACGCGATTTCGGCCTTCTACCAGCGCCTCCTGGGGTGGTCGCTGCGGCATCGCTTTGCCACCCTGCTGCTGGCGGTGTTCACCTTCTTCGGCAGCTTCGCGCTGGTGCCTTTGCTCGGCACCGAATTTGTGCCGCAGGCCGACTATTCG
>CANJDH010000110.1 GCA_947473125.1 Burkholderiales bacterium | reverse complement strand
TGAACTCATGGCATTGCACACGGGACAACCGGTAGACCAGATCGAGAAAGATACCGATCGCGACAATTTCCTTTCCGCCACCGAGGCGCAGACTTACGGACTGATTGATAAAGTACTGGGGAAGCGCGCCTGATCCCGGTGGCGGTGCAAATTCTGCGACATTTTCCCTTGCTTCGCGCCGGCAAACCCCCTAAGCTATCCCTCATGAGCGCTTCTGTGGTCAATTTTGCAGTGATTAGACGCGGAAAATTGCGATGACGGATAAGAAAGCCGGCGGAGAAAAGCTTCTCTATTGTTCTTTCTGCGGCAAGAGCCAGCACGAAGTCAGAAAGCTGATCGCTGGTCCGTCTGTGTTCATCTGCGATGAGTGCATAGAGTTATGCAACGACATCATCCGCGATGAAACTGCCAGTCCAGACGCCCAGGGTAAAACACCCAAGTCGGATCTTCCGACTCCCCAGGAGATCTGCGGAATCCTTGACCAGTACGTGATCGGGCAGGAAACCGCAAAGCGCATCCTGTCTGTAGCGGTGTACAACCACTACAAACGCCTCAAGCACATGGGCAAGAACGACGAGGTCGAGCTTGCCAAGAGCAATATTCTCCTGGTAGGGCCCACCGGATCCGGGAAAACATTGTTGGCCCAGACGCTGGCGCGTCTTCTGAATGTCCCGTTTGTGATCGCCGATGCAACCACCTTGACCGAGGCGGGTTACGTGGGTGAGGACGTCGAAAACATCATCCAGAAGCTTCTGCAGAATTGCAACTATGAGATCGAGAAGGCCCAAAAGGGCATTGTTTATATTGATGAAATAGACAAGATTTCACGCAAGAGCGACAACCCCTCCATCACCCGCGACGTATCCGGTGAGGGAGTTCAACAGGCGCTGCTCAAGCTGATCGAAGGGACGATCGCTTCCGTACCTCCCCAAGGTGGGCGCAAACATCCCAATCAGGATTTCGTTCAGGTCGATACCACCAACATCCTCTTCATTTGCGGCGGCGCATTCGATGGTTTGGAAAAAGTCATTCGTGCACGCGCTGAAAAGGGCGGTATCGGATTCGGTGCCGAGGTGCGATCGCTGTCTGACAGAAAACTGTCCGATACCCTCAGGGAAGTCGAACCGGAAGATTTGATCAAATTCGGCTTGATTCCGGAGTTGGTAGGTCGCCTGCCAGTTGTGGCCACGCTCAACGAACTCGAGGAAGATGCACTGGTCGAGATTTTGACGACGCCGAAGAACGCGCTGATCAAGCAATACTCGAAGTTGTTCCAGATGGAAGGGGCGGACCTTGAAGTGCGGCCCCAGGCGTTGATCGCGATTGCAAAAAAGGCGCTCAAGCGAAAGACGGGTGCCCGCGGATTGCGATCCATCATTGAGCAGGCGTTACTGGACACCATGTACGAACTGCCCGGGTCGCAAAACGTGAGCAAGGTGGTGGTCGATGAAAACACCATCCACGGAGACGGTCGACCGATCCTGATCTACTCGGAGGCGCCCAAAGTCGCTTCTGCTCAGTAAGCCCTGAATAAGCGCACCGCAAGGTGCGCTTTCTCTTTAATGACCGGAATTGGAATACCGTAGGATATGGGATGTTTCGAGTTCATTGAGCTCATCGAATTTGCCTGCTGGGCGGTATTGCGATCTGCAGGTCTGCCCCGACGTTGTTAGCTTGCCGTACCATTAACTGAAAGGATTCGTCATGTCAGGCGATCTGGAGAGCCAACTTCCCGTTCAACTGCCGCTGTTGCCACTGCGCGACGTGGTTGTGTTCCCGCACATGGTGATACCGCTGTTCGTCGGGCGCCCGAAGTCGATCAAGGCTCTGGAGGCCGCGATGGAAGCCGGGAAGAGCATCATGCTGGTTGCCCAAAAATCTGCCGCCAAGGACGAGCCTTCGCCGGAAGACATGTATCGGGTCGGTTGCGTCGCCAACATACTGCAGATGCTCAAGTTGCCAGACGGCACAGTCAAGGTATTGGTGGAAGGCGTGCAGCGGGCGAATATCAGCCAGATCCACGATCTGCCCGCCCATTTTTCATGCGATGCCGAGACGGTAGGTGCCGGATCCGAAACCAATTCCGAAGTGGAAGCCTTGCGACGCGCCTTGGTTCAGCAATTTGACCAGTACGTCAAGCTGAACAAAAAAATCCCCCCAGAAATTCTGACCTCGTTAGCGGGAATCGACGATGCCGGGCGCCTTGCCGATACCATTGCCGCACATTTGCCGCTCAAGCTTGAGCAAAAGCAGGAAATCCTCGAAATGTTTCCGGTGCAAAAGCGCTTGGAACACTTGCTCGGCGCGCTCGAGGGCGAACTGGACATACTGCAAGTCGAAAAGCGCATCCGCGGTCGCGTCAAGCGTCAAATGGAAAAGAGCCAGCGCGAGTACTACCTGAACGAGCAGGTCAAGGCGATTCAAAAAGAGCTCGGAGAAGGGGAGGAGGGCGCTGATCTCGAAGAAATGGACAAGCGCATCAAGCGTGCGCACATGCCGAAAGAGGCGAAAAAGAAGGCGGACGCTGAGCTCAAAAAGCTCAAACTGATGTCTCCGATGTCTGCCGAGGCCACGGTCATACGTAACTACATCGACATTCTTTGCAATCTTCCTTGGAAGAGAAAAAGCAAAGTAAACAATGATTTAAACAATGCAAATAAAGTATTGGATGAAGACCATTACGGCCTGGACAAGGTCAAAGAACGCATTTTGGAATATCTTGCCGTTCAGCAACGAGTAGACAAGGTCAAGGCACCAATACTGTGCCTGGTCGGCCCCCCGGGGGTTGGCAAGACCTCTCTGGGACAATCCATTGCTCGCGCGACAAACCGAAAATTCATTCGTATGGCATTGGGCGGGGTACGCGACGAAGCAGAAATACGCGGACACCGCAGGACTTATATCGGCTCCATGCCTGGCAAGATATTGCAGAACATGACGAAGGTGGGTGTAAAAAATCCCCTATTCCTACTCGATGAAATTGACAAGATGGGCATGGATTTTCGCGGCGATCCGTCTTCTGCCCTGTTGGAAGTGCTAGATCCGGAACAGAACCACACGTTTGCCGACCACTACGTCGAGGTCGACTACGACCTATCGGAAGTGATGTTTGTCGCGACGGCAAATACGATGAACATTCCTGCGCCGCTCATGGACCGCATGGAAATCATCCGCCTTTCTGGCTACACCGAAGACGAAAAAATCAACATTGCGCAAAAATATCTACTGCCCAAGCAGATCAAGAACAACGGCTTGAAACTAGGTGAAATATCCGTTGCCGAAAGCGCCATCCGCGACATCATTCGCTACTACACCCGCGAAGCAGGGGTACGCAGTCTTGAACGCGAGATTTCAAAAATCTGCCGTAAAGTTGTCAAAACTTTACTCTTGAAGAAAACAGAAACCAAGATCACGGTCAACGCAAAAAACCTCGACAAGTTCCTTGGAGTCAGACGTTTCAATTTCGGCATTGCCGAAAAAGAGAACCAGGTTGGCCAAGTTACCGGACTGGCATGGACCGAAGTAGGCGGCGAATTACTTACGGTCGAAACCGTCGCGGTGCCAGGAAAAGGCGCGATCACGCGCACTGGCACCTTGGGCGACGTAATGAAGGAATCGATTGAGGCGGCTCGCACCGTGGTACGAAAGCGCGCCCGCATGCTCGGAATCCAGCCAGATTTCTATGAAAAGACCGACCTGCACATCCATATGCCAGAGGGCGCGACCCCAAAAGACGGCCCCAGCGCAGGCATCGCGATCACGACCGCGTTGGTTTCTGTCCTGTCCGGCATTCCGGTGCGGGCCGATGTTGCCATGACAGGGGAGATCACCCTTCGCGGCGAAGTGCTGCCCATCGGGGGACTGAAAGAAAAACTGTTGGCGGCCCATCGGGGCGGAATAAAAACCGTCTTGATTCCAGAAGATAACGTCAAGGACTTGGCCGAGATTCCGGACAACATCAAAAATCGTCTGGAAATAATTCCGGTCAAGTGGATTGACAAGGTGCTTGATCTGGCGCTTGAACGCAAACCGGTACCGTTGCCTGACGATGCTCCGGTGGTGGCCGTTGGTGCAAAGACCGAGGCTGGGACTGTGGGATCAGCGGGCCCGATCAAGCACTAGTTTCCTATGAGCGAATTGACGAAGGCGCCCCGGTTGGGGCGCCTTTTCTTTTGGCCTGTCGACGAGCATGAAACACACAAAATATATTTAACATAATAAACATTCTAATATAAATAACCGGGCTTCAAGGCATCAATTTGATCCGAAGCAACTTTGCGATATCCGGCTCGGAACGCCGATCTGCCCAAACCAAGGCCGACTCACCGGCGTCATTTTCCACACTCACATCAGCATCCTCATCAACCAATAACCTGACAGTGCCAACGTGCCCGCCGCGGACCGCCATCATCAACGCAGTTACACCACTAGGTGAAGTTGCATCTATGTATGCATGATTTTCCAATAGAATTTTTACTACATCATTCTTGCCGGACGTCGCGGCATAGATCAAAGGGGTCCATCCGGGATGATTGACCTCCGCTTCTTGTTCCAGCAAAAACTTCACCACGTCCAGGTGGCCGTGGAGCGCCGCCAGCATCAAAGCGGTTTCCCCTGCGCCGTTGCGACGATTCAGGTTGACTTGCGCCGCCGCCAGCGTTTTCACCACCTCAAGTGCGCCGTTGCGAGCTGCGACGTGCAGGATTGGCTGCCCGCCGGGATCAACCGTATTCGGATCCATACCACGGCGCAACCACGAAATCACTTCAGCACGGTCGCCACGGCCCGCGGCTGCCACAAAGTCATCATAAGCTGCAGCGATGCCAAGGCCTGGCAAAAACAGCAGGACGGCAAGAATTACGGCGGCGCCATGGAAGACCTTCACACTGCGTCCTTGAAAAGGGTAAAAAAATTGTCAGATGTGGCCTCGGCAATTGCCTCAACCGATACGCTTCGCAAGCGAGCCAGTTCCTCGGCAACGTGCACCACCCAGGCCGGCTCGTTGGTTTGCCCCCGATGGGGCACCGGCGCCAGATAAGGAGAGTCGGTTTCAATCAGCAAGCGGTCCAATGGTACCAACTGTGCGACTTCCTTGAGATCCCGGGCGCTCTTGAAAGTGACGATACCTGAGAAAGAGATATAAAAGCCAAGGTCAAGAGCGGCCTTTGCCATCTCGCGCGTTTCGGTGAAGCAGTGCATGACGCCACCGGCCTCCCCCGCCCCCTCCTCGCGCATGATCGCAATTGTGTCATTGGCCGCCGCCCGGGTATGAATAATCAGGGGCTTTGAGCACTGCCGCGCCACGCGGATGTGTGTCCGGAAGCGTTCACGCTGCCATTCGAGATCACCCGTGAGACGAAAGTAGTCCAAGCCAGTTTCGCCGATGGCCACCACTTTTCGGTGGAAGGCGAGTCCGGCCAATTTCTCCACCGTAGGTTCTTCGCCCTTTTCGTGGTCGGGATGTACCCCGACCGAGGCAAAAATGTTCTCGTGCGCGCTTGCCAGATCCAGGATACCGGGCAGTTCTTCAAAGCTGACCCCGACGCACAGCGCGTGCGTAACCTTGTTGTCGACCATGGACTTCAGGATTGCCGGCAGGCGTTCCCGCAACTCCGGAAAATTGATGTGGCAATGCGAATCGACAAACATCGGGTTCAGCGTACTTCCGAGTTCAGAGTGTGTGAGTCTGGAGCGTCGCACCAAGCGTCAGGTGCGGCATGAGTGCGGCATACAAGGCAGACTTCTCCATGATGTTGAACGAAAGCATGCTCGGACGCGCACCGGGCGTTGACGGGTCGGTTGCTGACACGGAAATGTCCTGTAGTCCTAACGCGGGCGCTGGACCAAACGACCATAGTCGATCAGCAGCTCTTCAACGAACAATCGTGGGTTGAGCGGGTGCGACGCTACGCGGCGCGCTGCCAGCAACTTTCGGTAGTAACCATGTAGCGCATGGAGGTCCATTCGGCTGGCGCAGGCATGCACCGCCTGGCTCAAGGATGGATGATAGCGTGGGGCAGCGCCGGATTGTCGGGAGCGCAGCACGTCGGCCACCCAGCGCAGCAGCCAAAGGACGATATTTTCATTGCCAGCCTTGTCGCAGCGTTCTGCCGCCACGAGCGGGTCAAATTGTGCAGAAACCAGCGCGTCGATCAGTTCGGCCCGCTCCGCGTAATGTGCATCACTGGCACCACTGCGCATGGCTGCCAAAGGCGCGCCACCGGCCTCTGCCAGACGGTGTGCCGCCTGCGATAGTCCCTGATCCGTCAGCCATTCGATGGTCTGTGCCGGTGCCGGATGGCTTACGGCAAACTTCGCTGCCCGGCTGCGGATGGTGGGCAACACCTGATCCGGGTGGCTCGTGATCAGCAAAAAAACCGTGCCTGGTGCCGGTTCTTCCAGCACCTTCAGCAATGCGTTGCTGGAGGGCACATTCAGGGCATCCGCCGGATAAATCAGGATGACCTTGGCGCCACCGCGATGCGTCCCGACGTTGAAAAACACGTCAAGGCTGCGGATCTGCTCAATCTTGATCTCGCGGCTAGGGGTCTTGGACTTGGAGGACTTTTCGCCAGATTCTTCCGATTCTGCCCCATCAGGCTGCAAGATTTCGGGAAGCAGCGCCCGAAAATCAGGATGATTCCCGTCGCTAAACCACCGGCATGCCTGACACTCGCCACAGGGATGGCCCTGCGCAGCAGGCGCGTTGCATAGCAGGCTTTGGGCAAAATGGCTCGCCAGCTCGTACTTTCCGATATCGGGTGAACCATGGATCAGCAGCGCATGAGGAAGCCGCGAGCGCTGTGCGTTGAGCCTGCTCCAGTCATTAAAAAACCATGGATAGTTAATATTTTTCATATTGTTATTATTATTTTTTCAAGTAATTTCTTGATTTTTTCCTGAGTCAGGCTTGCATCGATAACACGGAATCGCGAGGGCTCGGCCTGCGCCAGTTTCAGATACTCTGATCGAACCAGACTGTGGAAGTTGCCCTGCTCCTGCTCGAACCTGTCCAACGTCCGACTGGTCGTCAGGCGCGCTTGGGCAACTTCCCGAGAAAGATCGAACAGGAGGGTCAGATCGGGGTTGGTATGGGGGTGCACCCACCGCGCCAATTGTTCAATTTTCGCCGCATCGACACCACGCCCGCCCCCCTGATAGGCGCGCGTCGCATCCGTGAAACGATCCGAAATCACCCAGACTCCGCGATCGAGCGCGGGCTCGATCACACAGGCAAGGTGTTCGCGACGCGCTGCAAACATGAGCAAGGTCTCGGTTTCGAGGTGCATCGGCTCTGACAACAACAGGGCCCGCAATTTCTCGCCCAGCGGCGTTCCACCCGGCTCCCGGGTCACGACGACCTCAGCCCCCCGGCTACGAATCAGTGACGCCGTCGACTCGATATGGGTACTTTTCCCGGCACCATCGATGCCTTCGAAGGTGATGAACTTGCCTCGCACAGTCAGACGCACCTTCTCATTGTTCAACCGCCTCGCCGCTGGAATTTGTTCACGGCCCGATTATGCGCTTCAAGGGAAGCCGAGAATTCGTGGGTGCCGTCACCGCGCGCGACAAAATACAGCGCATCGGTGCGCGCCGGTTTGAGTGCCGCCTGGATCGCCGCCAGACCTGGCAGCGCAATCGGCGTCGGCGGCAGCCCCGCGCGCGTATAGGTATTGTAGGGGCCGTCCGCCTGCAGGTCGCGCTTGCGCAAGTTCCCGTCAAATCCCACCCCCAGGCCGTAAATGATGGTCGGGTCGGTCTGCAGCAGCATGCCGCGCCGCAAGCGGTTCACGAATACGCCGGCGATTTGTGGGCGCTCCTTGGCCTGCCCGGTCTCTTTCTCGACGATCGACGCCATGATCAGGGCCTCGTAAGCGCTGGCATAAGGCACGCCCGGGGCACGCCGTTCCCATTCGGCAGCGAGGCGTTTTTTCATGGCGCGGTGGGCACGGCGCAGGATGTCGATGTCTTTCGATCCTTTGGCAAACAGATACGTATCCGGAAAGAACCATCCCTCCGGATGGACTACCGGCGCCGGACTGCCGGCAAGCGTCTTTTCCAGCATGGCCAGAATCGCAGCGTCGGGCAGGCCCGCGGTCGTATGCTCGACGCCGGCGTGCGCGTCGAGCGCCGCGCGGAATTGACGAAACGTCCACCCTTCGGGAATACCCAGCTCCTGCATCGCCACGTCGCCACGCGTGAGTTTGTCGATGAGCGCCAGCGGCGTGATGCCGTCCTTAATTTCGTAGCTTCCCGCCTTTATTTGGGTGTCCCGCCCGGAAAGGCGCGCGATCAGGACGAGCAAATCGGCATGCACCGGCATCACCATTGCCGCCTGGCGCGCGGCGGCGCGCATGGAACTTCCCGGTGCCACCGTGAAATCGACCGATTCGACGCCAAAAACAAGCGGGTGTTCGCTATACCACCAGAGGCCGCCCGCCGCTCCGGCCGCAGTCAAAATTGCCAGAAAAATCAGTGCTTTGAGAGTTTTTAACAGGGTCTGAAACACAAGCGGATGGCGTGTCGAGGTAATGGGCAGGGCCGGGCCACGGCACGGGCAGCCGCTATAATAGTGCAACAAGGACATTCAGAGATGGCATTTATCTGTTCACTGCCGGAATGGGGCCTGATCCGGGCATCGGGCGCGGACGCCCAGACGTTTCTGCATGGCCAACTGACCAACGACCTCTTGCATCTCGATGCGGACGCGGCCCAGTGGAGCGCGTATTGCACTGCCAAAGGACGGATGCTCGCGGGATTTTTGCTCTGGCATGATGGCGCCGAAGGGTATTTCCTGGCGACCCATCGGGGCCTGATAGCAGCATTGGTTAAGCGGCTCTCGATGTATGTGCTCCGCGCCAAGGTGCACATCGAAGATGCATCAGCCCAATTTTCTGCGTTTGGCCTGCTCGATGGGCCGGAGCAGCCGCCGATGCGTGCCTCGGCGCTAGACGGGAACATGCGTGTCGGCCTGCCCGCAGTTGATGCGGCCACGCGCAGCCTAGTGTGGGTACCTGCCGGCAATGCGCCGATGTATGGCGCTGCCACCGGCTTCAGCCAGGCAGATGCTACTCAGTGGACGCGCTTCATGGTACGTGCCGGCGAGGCTTGGATTACGCCGGCGACGGAGGAACAATTTGTCCCGCAAATGGTCAATTTTGATGTTCTTGGCGGCATTAGCTTCAAAAAGGGCTGCTACCCGGGTCAGGAAATCGTGGCGCGTGCGCATTACCGCGGCGCCGTCAAGCGGCGCATGTACCGTGCCTCGCTCGACGCACCGGCAAAACCGGGGGACGCGTTGTTTGCCAGCGACCTTAACGGGCAGGAAAGTGGCGTGGTTGCCCTCGCCGCGCCGGACGGCGCTGGCGGCAGCGAGATTCTGGCGGTACTGCAGATTCAAAGCCATGACAATGCCACGGTTCGCCTGGGCAGCGCGGAGGGTCCACTGCTCCGCTTCGCCACCCTGCCCTATGCCTTTCCCGATGCAGCCTAGCCTGAAATCGGAGCTGGCGTGAGCCCGATCACCGACTACTACGTCTACTACAAGGTCAACGCCGATCAGATCAACGATTACATTCCGGTAGTCATCGCAATGCAGTCCGACGTGTACCGATTGACCGGGGTCCGCGGACGGCTCAAGAAGAAATCAGGCGATGACGCAACCTGGATGGAAATCTACGAAGGGGTGCATCAGCGCCTGTTGTTCGAGGCCACTCTGGCCGACTGCGTGTCGCGATTCGGCATCGGCAAGTTTCAGCTCGAGGCCTCGGTGCGCAAAAGCGAAATCTTCCACGACCCGCTCGCCTGAGCAATCTGTGCGACGGCGCCCCTGCTTCCCATGTGCCTGATTGGATTTGCCTGGAAGGCCGACCCCGATTTCCCACTGGTTGTGGCAGCGAACCGGGATGAATACCATGTGCGTGAAGCGGCTGCATCGACCTGGTGGGAGTCGGCGCCGGATCTGCTGGCAGGGCGCGACCTGCAGTCTGGCGGCACCTGGATGGGCATCACCCGCTCGGGGCGCTTCGCGGCGCTGACCAATTTTCGCGATATCCGGGCGCCCGACCCTGACGCGCCGTCACGCGGGGGGCTGGTGACCGATTATCTTGTGTCATCCTCGCCCCCTGTGGAGCATCTGGCACGCCTACACTCCAGCAGCGCCCGATTCAACGGTTTCAACCTGCTGGCCGGCACCATGGAGCAACTCGGCTACACCGGCAATCGCGGCGCCGCGCCGCAGGAGCTGTCGCCGGGAATCTACGGCCTTTCCAACGCCTTGTTAGACACGCCGTGGCCCAAGGTCGTCGCGCTCAAATCCGCTCTGGCAACCACTCTTGGAAAAGCGCGATCAGAAGAAGCCCTGCCATCAACGATTTCCACACTGGCCCCTCGGCTGTTCGAGGCCTTGGCCAATACACGGCCCAGCGCCGACGCCGGATTGCCTGACACCGGTCTCACGCACGAGCGCGAACGCATGCTCTCGAGTGCGATGATCCGGTCGCCCAGCTACGGCACCCGCGCTTCTACCCTCTTGTGGGTCTGCCGCACCGGCGACGTGTTCTGGGAAGAGCGCAGCTTTAGCCCCGCCGGCGGCATCCTCGGGGTCGTGCAGGAATCGTTCAGCCTGTCCTGAGGGGCGCCAACAAATTACGTGGTGCCACCCATGTCGCCCGAGGTCGCCGCATCAGGCAACCCATTCACTGACCGGTGCCTGGGCATCCTGCAACGGCTGGCAGATGACATCGACGAGGGTGGGTCCGCCCCACTCCACCGCCTGCTTGAGCACCCCGCGCAAGGCACGCGGATCTTCCACGCGCCAGCTCTTGATGCCATAGGCTGCCGCCACGGCGGCATGGTCGGTACGGTTGAAATCGACCGAAAAATAGCGCGCATCAAACCCGGTCTTCTGGCCGGCCTTGATCCAGCCATAGACCGAATTGGAAATCACCACCATCGTGATCGGCGCCTTCACGCGCACGATGGTCTCGAGCTCGCCAACGGTGAAACCGAAGCTGCCGTCGCCCATAACGGACACCACTTTGGCGGTAGGCTCGGCAAACCAGGCACCGAGTGCCGCGGCCATGCTGTAACCGAGGGCGCCGTGGGCGCGGTTCGAGAAAAAGCGCCGCCCGGTCCGGCGGATCTCGTAATACGCCGAAAAATAAGGGCACGGCGTTCCCGGGTCGGCCACCACGATCGCGTCGTCCGGCAGCACCGCCTGCAGGTCGTGCACCACGCGCTCCGGCAGTATCGGCGCAGCATCGCTATGGGCCAACGCCAGAAACGCGCTGTGCTTGTCCGCTTTCGCTTTGGCAATGGCCGCCGCATTGAGGCGTGAAGGCAGTTCAAACACGGTCTGTCCCGCAAGTGCGTTGATCAGTTGGCGCAACACCACACGACAATCGCCCACGAGTCCAAGGTCGGTCGGGTAGTTGGCGCCGATCACGGCGGGGTCGATATCGATATGCAGCACCCTGACCTTGCCTGACGCCGGAAAGCGCCGGCGCTCGGTGGTCACGCTGCCGGCACGGCAACCGACGAACACGATCAGGTCGGCCATTTCAACAATGCTGCGGGTCCAGCGCGTGCCGCCGTTGCTGCCGACCACGCCGCCACACAGCGGATGCGTCTCGGCAAGACTGCCCTGCCCGCTGATGGTGGTGACGACACCGGCCTGCAGAGTTTCGGCCAGCTCCGCCAATTCGCGCTCCGCGCCGGACAGCACCACGCCGCCGCCGATCACGAACAGCTTGTTGGCGAACGAGGTCAACAGTGCCACCGCACGCTCGACATCGTGCGGGTCGGCGCCCGAGCGCCGCACCGGATAGCCACCGAGGGCCGCGTCACCCCAGATCTCATCGTCGTCAACCGCGCCTTTTTGCGCGTCGAACGGCAACGACAGGTGCGCCGCCCCGGTGTGCCCGGTGCTCATGTGCGTAAACGCAGTGCGCATCAGGCGCGGTATGTCGGCGGCACTATTGGCCACGCCGGCCCACTTGGTCAGAGGCCGGAACAGATTCTGCTGATCGAGTTCGGTCAGCGTGTAGCGTCCGCGCGAAGTCGTGGCGATGTCCGTGGTGATCGCCAGAACCGGAATCGATGATTCATTGGCTTCGACCACACCGGGCAAGATGTAGGTGGCGCCACCGCCGGAGGGCCCTTCGCAAACGC
Source organism: Burkholderiales bacterium (assembly GCA_947473125.1). Taxonomy (GTDB): domain Bacteria; phylum Pseudomonadota; class Gammaproteobacteria; order Burkholderiales; family JAEUOS01; genus CANJDH01. Next base: position 2,307 of record CANJDH010000110.1, on the reverse strand, counting down.
CCGGCTTTTTCGCAATGCGCGCGTAGCCATCCGCCATGTAGGCCGCACTGCGCTCGTCGCGCGTCAGGACGTGGGTGATGCCATGCTCTAGGCGCGCAAACGCGTCGTACAACGGCAGGCTGGTATCGCCGCACAAGCCGAACACGTGCGTCACGCCGAACTGCTGCAGCATGCGCACCATCGCTTCGGCGCCGGTTAACTGGGTCATTCTTTGACTCCTCTAGTGGAGCAGATATTATCGCGGCATGCAAGCACTCGACCATATCGTCTTCAACGCACGCGACCGGATGGACCAAGTCGTGGCCCTGTTCGAGCGGCTCGGCTTCACGGTCGCGCCGAGAGGCCACCACACACTCGGGTCGATCAACCACGTGATTGTGTTCGAACACGACTACCTGGAACTGCTCGGCTATCCACCGGGCAAACCACCCGAGCGCCGTCCCGAACTTGTCGCCCAACCGCTCGGCCTGATGGCCACGGTGCTGGCAACCTCTGATGCCGACGCAACACACGCCAACCTGATCCGGCGCGGGTTAAGCCCCCGACCGGTGCAATCCTTCTCCCGTCCAGTCGATCTTGGTGAGGCTGGCCTGCACGACGCGTCGTTCCGCGTGACGCGCCTCGAACCCGACGCCGTGCCCGGCACCTGGTTCTACTACTGCCAGCATCTGACGCCGGAACTGGTGTGGCGTCCGGAGTGGCAGCAGCATGCGAACCATGCGCAAGGCATGGCGTCACTTGAGATTGCCGTACCCGACGTATCCACCGCGTTGCCGCGCTATACCGAGTGCCTGCTCGGCACCCAGCCCGAGACCCTTGGTGGGAGCGGCCCACAGGCCAGTTTCCGGTTGCAGGGCTGCACCTTGCATCTGCGCCAGCGTGCGCCGCCTGCAGCCATGACCGGGCTCGCATTCGGAGTCGCATCCCTCGATTCGGTCGCCGCGCACCTCACACGCAGCAGCGTCCGTTTTGACATCGTCAATCAGACAATTCTGATAGACCCCGCAATAACCCTCGGCGCCACGTTACAATTCCGGACATTGGCACAGTAGCTGCTAAATTTATTCCCAGATTCCCGATTCGCATTCTGAAGGAGACTCCATGCGCTTTTCTGCTTCCCTCGTCGCTGCGGCCGTCATGGCCCTATCAGGCGCAGCCCTGGCCCAGACCAAGTGGGACATGCCGACAGCCTACGCGCCGGCAAACTTCCACACCGAGATCGCGGTGATGTTCGCATCCGAGGTGGACAAGGCCACCGGCGGCAAGCTCAAGATCACGGTGCATTCGAATGCCTCGCTGTTCAAGGCCCCGGAAATCAAGCGTGCGGTGCAAACCGGGCAGGCACAACTTGGTGAAATCCTGCTGGTCAACTTCGAGAACGAATGGCCCGGCTACGGGCTCGACGGCATTCCGTTCGTCGCCACCAGCTTCAAGGATGCCTGGAAACTTCATCTGGCGATGAAGCCGGCTCTCGAGAAAAAGCTCGCCGAGGGCGGCATGATGCTGCTGTACGCAGTAGCGTGGCCGCCGCAGGGCTTGTACGTGAAGAAGGAAATCGACTCGGTGGCTGACATGCGCCGCGTGAAGTGGCGTGCCTACAGCCCGTCGACGGCGAAGATTGCCGAGCTGATCGGCGCTCAGCCGGTGACGATTCAGGCGGCCGAACTCACACAAGCCCTGGCGACCGGCGCGATCGAGTCCTACATGTCGTCCGGCGCCACCGGATACGACTCCAAGACCTACGAGCACATCAAATACTGGTACGACACCCAGGCCTGGTTGCCCAAGAATGCTGTGCTTGTCAACAAGAAGGCGTTTGATGCCCTCGACAAGCCGACGCAGGATACGCTTTTGAAAGTCGCGAAAGACATCGAAACCCGCGGCTGGAAAATTTCCGACGAGAAAAACGAGTGGTACAAGAAGGCGTTGGTCGAAAAAGGCATGAAGGTTCTCAAACCGTCCGCCAAACTGTCGAACGACTTCAAACAGGTTGGCACGATCATGCTTGACGACTGGCTCAAGAAGGCCGGTCCGGAAGGCAAGGCCATCGTTGATGCCTACCGCAAGTAAGGCACCGCCGGAATCCGGACGTCGTTCCTGATGCGACGTTTTCTGGACTTCCTCTACGACGCCGCGGGGACACTCGCGGCGTTTTTTGTTTTTGTCATCTTTGCCGTGATGATCGGCACCAGCGTGTTTCGCCAGATCGGCTGGCGCACCGGCGGATTCGAAGACATCGTCTCGTGGCTCACCGCAGCGGCAGCTTTTTTCGGCATGGCGCATACGTTCAAGCACGGTGACTTCGTT
>CANJDH010000109.1 GCA_947473125.1 Burkholderiales bacterium | reverse complement strand
TGCAGCGCTTCAACACCCTGACGGTCAGCGCCGGCGGCGCCAGCGGCGCTGAACTCGGGCCGCTGATTACCGCTGAAATTGCACGCTGGAGCGCGGTGGCCAAAAAGGCCAACATCAAGCAGAACAATTGAGTCGCGCCATGCTGCAGGACGCAACGCGCACGCCGGTGATCGATTTCCACGCCCACATGCTCGAGCCGGAGGTGTTCAAGGCCTCGACCAACAAGACTGTGTTCACCGGCTTCGGTGCGACCCCGGCCACAGCACCGCGCCCCGGCGCGCAAACCCTGATGGCACGCATGTTCGACCCTGCCGCCGAGATCGCCGACATGGACGCCCGCGGCATCGACATCAGCGTGGTCAGTTCCTCCACTGTCCTGCAAGGCACGTCATGGGCCGACCCGTCAACCGACTTGGCGTTGTGCCGGCGCTGCAACGACCAGGCCGCCGATTGGGTGGCGCGCCACCCAACGCGCTTTGTCGGCAGCATGGTGCTGCCGCTGCAGGACGTGGCGCTCGCACTCGGTGAACTCGAACGCGCGCACACGACACTCGGCGTGCAAGTCGCGAATGTTGCCTCGAACTATGGCGGAGCCTATATCGGCGATCCGGTGTTCGCGCCCTTCTGGGAAGCGGTGGCCGGGCACGGCATCACCGTCTGGGTCCACCCCGAAGGCACGCGCGACCCGTGGTTTCAGCGCTACGCCTTATGGAATTCGCTGGGCCAGTCGATCGAGGAAGCGCGGGCCATGGCCTCGCTGATCTACGAAGGCGTGATGACGCGCCACCCAAACCTGAAAGTGGTGATGGCACACGGCGGCGGCTACTTTCCGCACTACCTGGGCCGCCTCGACCGCAACACCGCGAACCGGCCCGACACGGTGCGCAATACCGGGGGCAGGACACCGGGGGATTTTTTGCGTTCGTTTTACTACGACACCTGCGTCTACGACCCCGCCGTGCTCCGGGTGCTGATCGAACGCGTCGGAGTCGACCGCCTCGTGATGGGCAGCGATTATCCGGTCGGGGAAGCAGACCCGGTGGGCTGGCTCAGAAGCGCCGGACTGAACGGCACCGACCTCGCGGCGGTCAGCGGCGGCAACGCCGCACGCCTGCTCGGGCTCCGGGCCTAGCGCCGTAGCAGACCCGCTAAAATCGCGCACCCCATACCCGGCCCAGGCCTCTTTTCATTCGTGTCCGATCGTTCCGCAGCCCTGCTGCAATACCTGCTGCCGAAAAAGGCGATCACCGAATTCGGCAGCCGCATCGCCAACGCCGAAGCCGGCGAGCGCACCGGCGCACTGATCCGCTGGTTCATCGCCCGCTACGGCGTGAACATGAGCGAAGCGGCCGACCCGCGCATCGAGAGCTACGCCAGCTTCAACACCTTTTTCACGCGCGCCCTGCGCGATGACGCGCGCCCGCTCGCCGCGGCGCCCTGGGTCTGCCCGGTCGATGGCGCAATCAGCCAGTACGGCGTAATCGAGCGCGACCAGATTTTCCAGGCCAAGGGCCATCACTACTCGACCCGCGCCCTGGTCGGCGGTGACGCTGCATTGGCCGCACAGTTCGACGACGGCGCCTTCGCCACCCTGTACCTGAGCCCGAAGGACTATCACCGCATCCACATGCCGGCGCAGGGCACGCTGCGGCGCATGGTCTATGTGCCGGGTGATTTGTTTTCAGTGAACCCGGCAACGGCGCGCATGATCCCCGGCCTGTTCGCGCGCAATGAGCGCGTGGTGTGTGTGTTCGACTCCGCGCACGGGCCGTTCGTGCTGGTGCTGGTCGGCGCCACCATCGTTGGCAGCATGGCGACAGTGTGGCACGGCGTGGTCAATCCCCCCAGGACGCGTGACATCCGCGAATGGCGCTACGACGGCGGGGCCGTCACGCTCGCGCAAGGCGCGGAGATGGGCCGCTTCCTGCTCGGCTCCACGGTGGTGATGCTGTTCCCGAAAGGAGCGATGCGTTTCAACCCGGAGTGGGCGCCGCAGCGGACGGTGCGCATGGGCGAGGCGATGGGGTTAGCGCCGGCTGACTGATCTGCATATCGGCAGGCTGAAACGCCTTTCGCGGCTTTTGATTGGTGCAACGGAGCATTACCATTGCTCTCATGATCAATCGTTTGCCCGCCAAATCACAGCTACCCGTAGCCTACGGACGTGCCGAGGAGGAAGCGTTGCTGAATCTATGCGCTTCCGGCTCGCTCGATACGCAGATTTGGCTCGATGCCGGCTCGCCATGGTTTATGGCAGGGGTGGCAATGCTGATTGCTCGCGGTGAGGGCGCGGAGCGCCAGGCCCGATTGCACCTTGCCGAAGCCTTGTATCCCGGCATGTCCAGCGTTGAATTTTTCGGCCAGTGGCTTACAGTGAGCCCCATCAAGCCGTCGCGCTTTCTGCCGATGCTTGATCGACGTTTACGAGAGCGGGCAAAGGCGCGAGCATAGTGATGTAGATGAAGTCGCTTAGTGTGGCTGCAAATCAATTTACACAACTACCGCCTCCCGGAAACCGTTGGTGGGTGCGGCCTTCAGTCCAACCCCCTCCAAGATGCCCTATCCTTGAGCCTTTCCGGCCTGCTGTCGGCTAAAAATTGGACTAAGACGTCAACTTCACAAATAAATCATCCAACTGAGGATTGCTGGTTACCGATTGTTTCGCGGGTACCGCCGCCAATTCTTTACACTGGGATGAATAGCGCCGGACTTACATCGAAGAACTTCGCAAACTTGCCCGCCAACGCAGCACTGATCTTCCGTTTGCCCGCCAGAATCGCCGAAAGATTGCTTTGTGGAATCACCTCGGAAAGATCGCTTTGACGCAAGCCGCGCATCTCGATCAGGTGCTGAAGAACATCCTTTGGTTGCGCCGCTGGCGGCGTGAAATGCACAGCGTCATAGTCTTCAACGAGATCGCTGACCAGATCGAGCAAGCCTGACATCGGGTGATTCTCATCGTCACCTGCCGCGTCGAGAAGCGTGTTCATCAACGCCACGGTGCGCTCGTACTCCTTGTCGCTGCGAATCGGGCGAAGGTGGGCGATACGGTCGAACGCCGTCCACGCTTTCTGAAGACCTTTGACATCAATCGCGGCACTTGCTGCTTGCATCATCACACCTCGCCTTTTTTGTAGAGCTTGCACCACTGGTCGTATTCGCGATGCGTCATTACCCATCTGATAAATACCTTGCCCGCCCGATAACGCACCACCGTGATGACACGGTAGTTATTTCCGCCCACGTCAAAGATCGTATAGGGCGCTGCGTAATCGGCACTTCTGAAATTCGCCTTGAGGTCCGAAAAATCGTCCAGGCTCGCGTGTTCAAGTACCGTGTGCCAGGCACGCAGCACAGTTTCCGACTCAGGATGCACGCCCCAAAAGGTGCGGAGCATCTTGAGGGAAATGATGTGCATGCACAGAATTATATCAAATTGATATTTTTATTGCAATTCTGCCCTTGCCAAACCAGCCATATGCAAGCACAGGGAAATGGGGTCGTCCTGTGATGCATTGGGGTATTACGCCACCCCATTACCCCATTTAACCAAATGATTACCCGATTTAGACCGCCATGAGTGGCATGCTTACAGGCCCATTTCTGAAATAGGGAAATCTTGAAACCGTTGGTGGGAGCGGGTTTCAGGCCATCATCGGCTGAAACTCCCTATCCATGCGCCTCTGCGGGTGCCACCCGCACGATTGCCTCGCCGAGGCTGCGGTAAATCCGCCCGCGGCGCACCAGCGGCCACCACTCGTAGAGAAAAATCTGCATCGGTCGCCACATCGCCACCCAGCCGCCAATGAGCAGGCTTTCCTTGACGACGCGCAGGAAGGTGTTGCCGGCATAGGGGGTGAGCATGTCGGCGCCAAGCAGGCACATGGCGAGGAAGCCGACACCGATCAGCAGGCTGGTGCGCCCCTCCAGCAACAGGATGCGCACATTGCGGGTGGCCAGCACCGCCTTGTACTTGAAATAATTGTGGATCGCCGTCGCGACTGGCGGCGTGGGGTTGTCATGCGGCATCTGCTCGATGTGCACGATGATGCGAAAGTGGCTGTCTTGCGGGTACTCCAGCGCCCAGCTTTCGATGAATTCCTCGGCCTCGGCGTCGAGGTCGCGGTGCTGAAATGGCGCCGGGTCCATCGAATTGAACAACTCCGAAAGCGTGCTGACACGCAGTTCGAGCTGGTGGACCGGTGGATGCTTCTTTTTCATGCCGTGTTGCTCCTTTGGGCCATGGTAGGCCGCATTCTCGAGTTCACGTTTGAGGTGCATCAAGAGACACAGTGTGCCGTGCGCGGGTGTGGCGCCGGCCGCGCCCCGGGCGTTTGTTGACAGAAATCAACATCGCCGCGCTACGTAGGCGTCTAATGAACCATCATGAAATACAAGGACTATTACGCCATCCTAGGGCTCGACCGCGGCGCCGCGCTGGCCGACGTCAAGAGCGCCTATCGCAAGCTGGCGCACAAGTACCACCCGGACGTGTCGAAAGATCCGGAAGGCGAGGCCCGTTTCAAGGAGGTTTCGGAGGCCTACCAGACCCTCAAGGACCCGGAAAAGCGCGCCGCCTATGACCAGCTCGGCAGCCACCAGGCCGGGCAGGACTTCCGGCCACCGCCGGACTGGGGCGCCCACTTCGGCAACGGCGGCGCCGGCGCGCCTTCGTTCGACGACATCGACCTCGCCGACCTGTTCGCCGGCCTCTCGGGTGGCCGCCAGCACGGCGGCCGGGCGCGGGCCGACCGGCCGATGGCGGGTCGCGACTACGACGTCACTGCCGAGATCGGCCTGGAGGATGCCTACCACGGCACCCAGGTGGACCTGCACCTGGGCGTGCCCGATTACGACCACCAGGGCCGGATACATCATGTCGAGCGCACCTTCAAAGCGCGCATCCCCAAGGGCGCCACCAGCGGCCAGCGCCTGCGGCTGCGCGGGCAGGGCGGCAAGGGCCGCAACGGCGGGCCGGATGACGACCTGTACCTGAACATCGTGTTGCGCCCCCACGCGCTGTTTCGCGTCGACGGACACGACCTGTATCTCGACCTGCCGCTGGCACCGTGGGAAGCTGCCTTGGGCGCGACGATTGAAATCCCCACGCTCGGCGGCCCGGTACAGCTCAAGGTGCCGCCGGGAACCGGGGCCGGCAAGAAAATGCGCCTGTCGAAACGTGGCCTGCCGATACCGCAGGGCGGCGAGGGCGATCTGTATGCGGTGGTGCACCTGGCCATGCCGGCCGACGTGACCAAACCCGAACAGGCGCTGTACAAACAACTGGCCGAGGCGTCGACGTTTGACCCACGCGCCCATTTCAGTCAGGAGGCCCGCCATGCAGGGTGAACCGCACGACGCGCTGTGGCAGGACCCGCAGTGGAACGACCAATGGCAATTGCTGACGATCGCCGAACTGGCCGCATCCTGCGGTCTCTCCGAAGCCGAGTTGCACGAACTGGTCAGCTACGGTGTGCTGGTGCCGGCCAACCCCGGCGAGCCGCAATCGACCTTCAGTGTCGAGTGCGTCTTCAGGGTGCGCAAGGCAAGCCGGTTGCGCGACGACCTGGAACTCGACACCCACGCGCTGGCGCTGGCGATCCGCCTGCTCGACCGCATCGAGTCGCTCGAAGCCGAACTGGCGGCGCTGCGCGCCCGGGCGACCTACCGGCTTCTATAGCGCCGCGCGGCGCTCAGATCACGCGGTCGTTGCCACCATCGACCGGCACCTGCGCGGCGGTGGTCTTGGCGAACAGCGGGCCGCACATCTCGGCGGCGAGCTCCGCCACGTCGCGGCTGGTCACTTCGGTGTGCAGCACATTGTTGGTCTTGTACTGCTCGACTGTCAGGCCGTAGTGTTTGGCGCGTGCGGCCAGCACGTCATCGGTCCAGATGCCGGTGTCAAATACCGCGTTTGGATGCAGCGTGTTGAGGCGGATGCCGTCGGCGCCCCACTCCAGCGCCGCCACGCGTACCAGCTGGTTCAATGCCGCCTTGGAGGCCGAATACGCCGCAGCACCGGGGCCCGGTGCCGGCACGTTTTTCGAGCCGATCACGACCACGCGCCCCTTGGCAGGCGCCAGCTTGAGCAGCGGATGCGATTCGCGCAGCAACACCAGGTTGGCATCCAGGTTGACGCGCATCACCCGATGCCATTCGTCGAGCTCCAGATCCGCGATGTTGCGGCCACCGGGGAAGATGCCGGCATTGAGCACCAGCATGTCGAGCCCTCCAAACCGGTCAACTGCGGCTTCGAGCAAGCGCATCACGGCTGCGGATGACGTTAAGTCGCAGTGCACGCCGAGGTAGTCGGGCCGCTGGTGCAGGGTCTCGATCGCAGGATTCAGGTCGGCCCCGACCACCGCGGCGCCGCGCGCCAGCAGGGCCGCGACACAGGCCTTGCCGATGCCCGAGGCGGCGCCCGTCACCAGCGCGACTTCACCGGTGAACACCGGCGGTTTGCCGGCCTTGCGCAGCTTGGCCTGTTCCAGGTCCCAGTACTCGACGTCAAAAATATCTTTCGGCGGCAGCGCCTGGTAACCGCCCAGCGCCACCGAACGCAGGATCACGTCGATGGTGTGGTCGTAGAGCTCGGCATTGATCGCGGCATCCTTGGCACTGCGGCCGATGGCGCACAGGCCGAGCACCGGGTCGAGCAACACGCGCGGCGCGGCATCGAGCATGGTCTTGCGCTCTTTCGCCGTCGGTTCGAACTCTGCGAAATAGCGTTGATACTGCTTCATGTAGCCGTCGATGTCGCGTCCCACCATCGGGATGCGCTTGGTACGGATCACATGGTCCGGCGTAGCCGGGCCCTGGCCACTGATCACCGCCAAGTCGGCGCGCTGCGCAAATCCCAGCGACTTGTCGTCTGCCTGCCGCAGCACCAGCACCGGCGCGCAGACGGCGGCCGAAAGCCGCTGGCGCAGCTGCGCCAGTTCCACTCGGTCTACTGCCGTGCGTGCCGGCGCCGGCACGGCAATCTGCCACGCCTGGTGCGCCTGCAAATGCGCCTCGGCCATGCCGACCAGTTCGATCATGCGCTCGTACGATTCGCGCGCGGTGGCGCCAAACGAGAAGATGCCGTGGTTCATCAGCACCATGCCGATGGTGTCGGGCCCGGCATGCTGCGGAAACAGTTGCGCGCACAAGGTGGCAAGGTCGAAGCCCGGCATCACATAGGGAATCACCACGACGCGCGTGCCGTAGATGGCGCGGATGCGCGCTGCGCCGTCGGCGGTGTTGGTCACCGACAGTACGGCGTCGGCATGAGTGTGATCCACATACTTGTGCGGCAGGATCGCGTGCAATATGGCCTCGACCGACGGTACCGGCGCGCCGGCGCGTACCGTGTTGGTCACCAGCTCGTTGACCATCTGCGGGTCCGGCAGTGCCGGCAATTGCGCCAGGCGTTGCAGATGTTTCAGGCGCACCGGGGCGAACCCGCCCTCTTCGATCTTCTCCAGGTCCCAGCCGCTGCCCTTGACGTAAAGCAGCGCCTCGTCTTCCCCGAAGGCATTCTTGCCGGTCAGCTTGACCGACGTGTTGCCGCCGCCGTGCAGCACCAGGGTTTTATCGCGCCCGAGCAGCCGCGAGGTGTAGACGCGCAGTGCCAGGTCGCCGGCAAATTGCGCCGCTTCGGTGTCGGTCCAGAGGCTTTTCATGACGCTGCGCGCGGTGTGATTTGCAGGGCCGCAAGTTTAACCGGCATGCCGGTTCCTGCCCCCTACTCCGGCACGATGCCGGCGTCGCGAATGCGCTGCCCCCAGACCTGATGCTGGGTACGCACGTACTGGGTAAATTCGTCAACCCCGTTCGGCTCGCCCTCGACGCTGATGGCGTGCAGCCGCTCGATGAACTCGCGCGACGCAAACGCCCGGTTCATCTGGGCGCTCCACCACGCGACCGCCTCCTTGGGCATGCCGGCGGGTCCGGAGACGCCGGTCCAGCCGGCCAATTCGACATCACGTATGCCCAGCTCGGTAAAGGTCGGCACGTTGGGCAACAGTGTCGAGCGGCGCGGCGACGCAATCGCCAGCGCTTCGAGGCGCCCGGACTTGACCTGCGGCATGATCACCGCAAGATCCGCCATCACGAAATTGATCTGGCCGCCCATCAGGTCGGTCAACGCCGGCGGCTGACCCTTGTAGGGCACGCCGAGCACGTCAATCCGGGCAGCGTAGTTGAAAGCTGCCGCGACCACCCGTGCCGTGCCGGAGCCATAGCCGAATGACAGCTTGCCGGGACGGCGCCGGGCTTCGGCAACCAGGTCGGTAACCGACTTGAAGCCCTGTTGCGGATTGACCACCATCGCCACGTCGAAACGGGTAAGCCGGCCGATGTGGGTGAAATCGCGCAGCGGGTCGTAGGGAACGGCCTTCGCCAGCTGCGGCCCCGACGAGTGGGTGGCACTCGAGGAAATCATCACGGTGTATCCGTCCGGGGCAGCCTTGGCGGTGAAGTCGGTACCGATCTGGCCGAGGGCCCCGGGTTTGTAATCGACCACGATGGTCGCATTGCTGGCACGGCGAATTTCCTCGATCAGGAGGCGGCTCATCGTATCGATGCCGCTGCCTGCGGGGAACGGCACAACAAAGCGGATCGGCTTGGCCGGGTAGTCCTGCGCGCGGGCGGTACCTGCCGGCAGGACGGCGAGGATACACACGCAAGCCAAGCTGATCAAGCACAAGCGGCGCGCTGCGGTTTCATTTTTCATGCGTTTCCTTTGTGGGTGCGGCAAGCGCCAGTTCAGCCAGTACTTCGGCGGTGTGTTCGCCCAGGTTCGGCGGCGGGCGCCGAATGCTGCCCGGCGTGCCGGAAAAATGCACCGGGATGCCGGGCATGGTCAGTGCGCCTTCGGTGGGGTGGTCCATCGCGTGCCAGAAGCCGACGGCCCTGAGGTGCGGGTCGTGCAGCAAATCATCCACCGAATTCACCGGCGCAAACGGCAGGTCGGCCGCCGTGAACAGCACGATCCATTCGGCGCTGGTGCGTTCGGCCAGGATCGGCTCGAGCAGCGCATACAGCGCCGCGATGTGTCGGTTGCGCTCAACCAGACCGGAAAATCGCGTATCGGCGGCAAGGTCCGGGCGGTTGGCCAGATCGAAGAACTTGCGCCAGTGCGCGTCGGTATACGGCACCACCGCGAGGTAGCCGTCACGGGTCTTGAACGGTTTGCGGCCCTCCGCCGTGATGCGGTTGTAGCCGGCCGGCCCGATCGGCGGCACGAAACTGCGACCCGCCAGGTGCTCGACCATCATGAAAGCGACGAGGCTTTCGAACATCGGCACTTCGATCGCCTGCCCGACGCCGGAGCGTTCGCGCGCGTACAGCGCCATGGCGATCGATTGCGTCACCCAGAGGGCTGCCACCTTGTCCGCAACGATGCTCTTCACGTAGCGGGGCGGCCCCTCGTCTCCGCCCTGGAACCAGGCCAGGCCGCTGGCCGCCTGAATCGTGTCGTCAACGCCGGGACGCCCTGCATAGGGGCCGGCCTCGGCATAGCCGTAGCAGCCGCAGTAGATCAGGCGCGGGTTGCGCTCGCGCAATTGCGGATAGTCCAATCCGAGCCGCGCCAGCCCCTGCGGACGCACATTCGATACAAACACGTCGGCGCGGTCAATCAGCGCAAGCAAGGCCGCGTGATCGGCCTCGCGCCTGGCATCGAGCACCACGCTGCGCTTGTTGCGGTTCAGGTTCAGAAAAGCATGGCTCATGCCGGCGTGGCGCTGCGGGTGCGCGTGGCGAAACACATCTCCGCCGTCCGGCGCCTCCACCTTGATGACGTCGGCCCCCATGTCGCCGAGCATCTGGGTCGCCCACGGCCCCATCCCCACCGAGGTCATGTCGACCACGCGCACCCCGTCAAGGGCCCCGGCGGCGGCTGTGCCGTTCGTCATCTCGGCGTCACCAGTCCCGGAGCGACATATGCTCGCGCCTGAACTGACTTCGCGGCCTGCATTGCCCAAGACAAACGCGAATCACCCGGGTTCTCCCGCTTGCTGCAACCGCAGCGCTGCCATTGCGGGCTGCCCGACGCGGCCCACTTCGAGCACGTAATGTATCAGGGATGGTTTGAGTCGCGTCCGGCCTTGCATCGACAACCCTTGGCGGGGACAGATCTTCGGCCCTTGCCAGATACGACGCGCCTGGCGTACGGCCCTCGAGCCGAAACCGGGGCCGCCCCTGCGTCGCACCGGCTCCCCCGAGCTTCCGCGCCATCTCGCCAAAGCCACACGGCGCGCATAACCCGGCGGCCCGCGCATCGACGCCGAGCGGTCGGTACACCCCGCATAGCGCGGCTTTGTTGATCGACATCAAAGCCGACCCCTGGCATCAACGTATTGTGCCAACAGGGCCGCGTCGGCGCGTCGCGCTGCAACTCGTTTCGTCGCCCGAATTCTCCAGGAGCAATGCCATGTCACTCAGCCACGCCGTCGTCTGGCTCGACCACCACGAAGCCCATATCCAGCATTTCAACGCTGATGCGGCCGAAAACGCGCATATCCGCGCACATTCAAAACACAAGCATCTGCACACCAAATCCGGGATTCCCGGGTCGGGGCACTCGCCGGAAGACCAGAAGTACTACCACGAGGTAGCTCATGCGGTTGCCGACGCAACGGAAATACTGATCGTCGGGCCTTCGAGCGCCAAGCTGGCGCTGATGAAACACATGCACAAGCACGACCCCGCCGTCGCCGACAAGGTCGTGGGCATCGAATCGGTAGACCATCCCACCGACGGCCAGCTGCTGGCCTACGCGCGCCACTATTTCGTCAAGGTAGACCAGATGCGCGGCGACAGCGCCATTCGCAAAACCTCGTCACCGACCCGTTGATCTATGCAATGATCGCGCCGATGCTGCTGTTCGACCTGACGGTGACGCAGCGTCGGGCCTGGTGTTTCCCGATCTACCGCATCAACCGGGTACGCCGCGCCATCGAACACGAACCCGCCGCCGCCAAGGCGCCAGCCGGACCCTGACCCGGGAGCACACAACACGGTTTGGCGGCAGGATCGGTTAATCTAGCGGACGCGTCAGGCTCGAGATCGCGGTGGTGGCCGGTGCAACACCGGAACACGCCGACCCGATCAACACCCCGTCCCCGCGCGCGCCCTGCGCCACGCCGGGTACCTTGATACCGCGCCTAAAACCATCATCAGGAAAGCCATGAAGGATTACTACCGGATTCTGGGCTTGCCGCCCACGGCAGCGCTTGCGGAGGTCAAGGTTGCCTATCGCAAGAAGGCCTCGGCGCTGCACCCGGACCGCAATCCTTCGGTGAAGGCGCACGCCGACTTCCAGGAAATGCAGGAGGCTTACGACGTGCTGTCCGACACGGCCAAACGCCGCGCCTACGACGACAACCGGCGTCGCAGCCTGATCGAACACCCGGCGGAGACCGCCCGCGAAATCTGGAGTGCCTACCTGAAGGGCGCGCTCACATGAAGCTGTCGCCGTTTTTCAACGACTTGTCGTCGTCGTATGCCTACGAAATCGAGGACCTCACCTACGACTCGGGCGGCGATGATGTGCTCAAGTCGCGCCTCAAGGACAAGCGCGACCAGTTCGCCGGCCTGTTGCCGATGTGCGAGTCGTTTCCGGTGATGGTGGTACCGGCGTTCCACGACGGTTTCAGGTTTACCGACACGGCCTTGCTCGACCAATTGGTCGGCGCCCAACCCGGTGCGTTCCCGGCCTGGTCTGCCGTCGCTGCGGCGCTGGAAATGGAGCCCTGGGCGGCGAAGCTTGCGCATCTGGCCTTGCCAGGGCCTGGCGGCGAACAGTTCATGCTGATCGCTGCGGGCCTCGAATACATCCTGTCCAAGCTTGGCGCCACGGCCGCAGCCGGCGGCGCCGATGCCGGCACCGAAGAGGAAGAAGAGATCGATCCGGATGATGAAGACCTCGGTGAAGCCGGCGAGGACTTCCTCAATGAGCAGGGCTTCGACCGCCGCAGCTGATCCCCGCACCGTCAAGGCCGCTTCAAGGCACCGTCACGCAACACCCGAGGAAACATCATGTCCCACCCCGCCGTCATCAAGGCATCGGCACTGATCCACGCCGGCGATATCGCCGCCGCCGAATCGGCCCTCACCGAACTGGTCGACACCGAGGGCGACCACGCCCTGGTCGCAGTGCTCGATGAGCTCCAGCCGCGCGACCTGCTCGCGATCATCCGCGAATACGACTCCGCCAAACCCTCGGTGGTGAACCTGCTGGTCACACCGAAGCAGTTTGCCGACGCGGTGATCATGGAGCGGCTCTATGCCGAACGCAACCGCGACCGCCTGCGCTCGATGATCAACTCGGTGATCTACCGCGACGATGTCGAGCCCGACGAGTTCATCGCGGCGCTGGCCGAAAAAGACCTCGGGCTCGAAGTGCTGGCCGACTACCTCGATGACCGTTTTGACGAACTGCAGGTATTCAAGGCCTGCGGCAGTTTCGTCGCCTCCGAGGACGAACGCGCGCCGAAGGACGAAGAAGAAGACGCGGTGCGCGAAGACCAGTTCGAGATGCCCAAAGGCGGCGTGACCCTCGACGAAGTCAGCGACCAGGACTGGATGGAACTGACCTGGCGCCTCGCGCACCACCACCCCGACGAGTTCTTTCACGTGTTCCAGATTCTGGCGGCGCGCAACCGCGTTACCGACGAGGTCCCGGTCAAGGTCGCCGACGCGGACGCCGGCGAGGGGCCCGAAGCCAGCGCCCCTGGCGGCGCCGCGCCCGCTGAAGAATCCGCGCTTTGAACGCTCCCATGACGACCACGGCGCCGCAGGCGCTGGCCACCTACGACGACCGCCCCTACTTCGCGCGTGCGCTCGACTACGGGCTCAAGAACGGCATCATCGATTCGGAAAAGCTCGAGGCGATGCGCACCGACGGCGCCAAGGGCATCGTGCAGATCGCCAATTTTTTCGGCACCGCGCACCTGCGTACCGACCTCGACGATGCGGTCAAGCGCATGGTGACCCTGGCGAGCCTGTACCTGGAACACCGTTCCGACGGCAGCCTCACGCGCGCGGCGCGCTCGTTGCAGGAGCACACCTTCCTGTCGCACTCGCGCGGCGGCTCGGAGATGTTGAAAACCCTGTTCGCGATGCCAACCGATACCGTCATCCACGAACCGCTCGAAGCCGACGGCGTGCGCGAATTCCTGCGCGCGCGCACCCTGGGTGACACGTGGAGCGTGGCCGAATACCGCGCCCGCCTCGCCGAGCGCCGCGCCTGCCAGGCCGAGATCGACGCGGCGCTCTGGTTCGCCGTCGAAATGGGCCTTGACCACGACGCCCTGATGGGCGAATCCGCCGAAAGCATTCTCGATGCCTGCCTGCTGACGCGCATCGCCGGCCGTGCTGACGACGGCTTGCTCGACGCTGCGGAACTCAAGGCCTTCCTCAAGGCGTTTCGCCGCGCCAAAAAGAAATCACCGGTCAAGGCGTCCCTGCTCGACGATGTACCTGAAGAACACCGCGAAGTACTCGAACGGCACCTGCAGCGCATCGTCGCCAAGGACCTGCCGCGCATCACCGACATGAAGGTCGCCTTCAACGACCTGGTGCGCGAATACCACGACCGTTTCCACGTGTTTTCGCTGTCGGTCGAAGTCAGCGACTACGACGCGCTGGTCACCGACGAATGGCGCAAGGTCACCAAGGGCAAGACCGATACCGACTCGATGAACACGGTGTTCCTGTGCCTGGCCGCAGGCCGGCCGCCGAAACCGGAAATCAGCGCCACCGAGGCCAAGACTGCGATCCGTGCAATCCGCACCGATGGCGCGGCGCTCAAAAGCGTGCCGGAGTTCATCCGGCGCAGTGCGCCGCACCAGATGATCGACGGGTTGATCTCGCTATGGGAAGATGAATTCCTGCCCGAGGTGATCGAGCAGTTGATTCTTGAAGATCAGGACGCCGCGCTCGACCCGCTGGTGCGCATCCTCGCCCAGCATTGCCACATCAAGAGCCCCGCCCGCAAGGGCTGAGCCGGCCCGCTGCAGCGGCCTTGCGACTTACAGCACCGCGGTCGAAATCGCCGGAATGTAGGCGATGAACATCAGGCCGACCAGCAGCGCAGCAATGTAGGGCCAGATCGCCCCCATCACCTCGTCGGGCGCGACATTACCGATACGACAAGCCACGTAAAACCCGACGCCGATCGGCGGCATCATCAGGCCGATGTTCATCGAGGTCACCACCACCATCGCGTAGTGCACGTCGTTGATGCCGAGCTTCTTGGCGATCGGGAACATCAGCGGCGCCAGCAGCAGGATCGCCGGCAGGCCTTCGAGCAGGCACCCGAGCACCAGGAACACCACGATGGTGACCGCCATGAAGCCAACCCAGCCACCCGGCAGGTTGGTCATGAAGTCGGCAAGTTGCTGGGCCACGCCCGACTGCGCGATCACCCACGCCATGGAGAGCGCCGTGCCGAGGATGATCAGGATCGCGCCGGTGAGGGCCGCCGTCTCGACCAGCATGTCGTAAAATTTGCGCAAGCCGATGCCGCCGTACAAAAACATGCCCGTCACCATCGCGTAGAGCACCGCCAGGGTCGACACTTCGGTCGCCGTGGCAACGCCCCCGCCCACCGCACCGCGAATCAGGAACGGCAGCAGCAACGCCGGTGCCGCCACCAGAAAGGTGGCGCGAATCACCGGAAACCCGGCGCGCTTGACCCCGTCGACTTTTTCATGGCGCGCTTTCCAGCGCGCCAGCGCCGC
>CANJDH010000108.1 GCA_947473125.1 Burkholderiales bacterium | reverse complement strand
GTGCAGCAAGGCCTTGGCTTCGTCTGGTGAAGCGCCCTCTTTCACGTAAACCAGGCGCTCCCGCGGCGTCATGATGGCCGATACCGGCGCATCCAGATTGGTTTCAAATCGATGGTCGCGATTGGTCACCATCCCGACCACCACGCCCTTTTCGAGCACCGGGAATCCCGACACGCGATATTGATGGGCCAGCGCCAGTAGTTCGCGCACCGTGATGGACGGCGCGACCGTCACGGGGTCTTTGAGTACCCCGGATTCGAAACGCTTGACCTTGGCCACTTCGGCAGCCTGCTGCTTGGCCGTCAGGTTCTTGTGGACAATGCCGATGCCGCCTTCCTGCGCCATCGCAATCGCCAGAGCGGACTCGGTTACCGTATCCATGGCGGCCGAAACCAGCGGAATGTTCAGCGCAATATTGCGCGTCAGGCGGGTTTTGAGGGAGGTGTCGCGCGGCAAAACTGCCGAGTGCGCGGGGACGAGCAAGAGGTCGTCAAACGTATAGGCTTTGCCGGCAAGCCTCATGGGCCAAGTTCCTGTAGCTGCAAAGCCGTATTATACGCAGGTCGGCCCGAGGCACTCGCCGGTCTTGCGGCAATTGACGGGGCAAGCAAAACCCTTTATGGTGCATTCACATTTTTTGCGGGAATAAACAGATGATCAAATCGCGTGCTGCATTCGTATTCGGGATGGTGGTCGCCCTCGGGATTCCGGGTGCGGCCTTCGCGCAGGCTTACAAGTGGCGCGACCAGAACGGCACCATCGTCTACAGCGATTCGGCCCCTCCTTCCAACATTCCGCCGCGCAATATCCTGCAGGCACCCAAGGTAAAAGCCTCGGCTCCCGCTGCGGCGGCAGCGCCGGCCGCACCTCAAGGTGGCGCTGCGGATCCCAAACCGGGCCAGATTTCGCGCAAGGCGCAGGTCAAGTCGACGGCCGAACGCGAAGCGGATTACAAGAAGCGCCAAATCGAAGAGCAAAAAAAGGCCAAGGAGCAAGGCGAGAAGACCGCCCAGGAAGACCAGCAGAAGGCGCAGTGCCAGTCCTTGGCACAGAATCTCGTCACGCTTGAAAGCGGCCAGCGCATGGCCAAGGTCGACAGCAAGGGCGAGCGCTATTTCATTGAAGACGCCGAGCGCGCCCGGGATGTCGCCAAGGCTCGGCAAGACATGGCTGCGGCAAAGTGCAGTTGATGCGCTAGCCGTTACGCGACAGCTTGCGTTTTTCAGCGCTGCCCGGAAACCTTTTTCTTGGTTGCCCGCCTTGCGCGGGCAATCTTGGGGTCTACCCTAAGGGGCCGGTAGATTTCGATACGATCGTGTGCGGCAAGCACACTATCCCTAGGCACGAGCTTGCCCCATATGCCTACTTTGGCAGCGGCAACGTCGCCCGCGCCTGAAAGGCCGCTTGCTTCAAGCGCGTCAGCCACTGTTGCACCGTCCTCTAGCCTGAGAGCGACTTCCCTGACCTGCTCCGCCTGACCCGGCGCAGGCGCCACGACGACCAGCACTTCAAGCGTCTCGGCCATAAATACTCTCTGCGCGCGAGGAAAAGGCATCAATGAAGGATGCCGCGATAACGTCGAACACCGGTGCCACCAGGCGCCCGATCACGCTTCCGGCAAATTCGTAATCGAGCGCGAACTCGACTTTGCACGCTTCACTGCTCAACGGCGCAAACTGCCAGCGGCCTGTCAGCGCCGAAAACGGCCCGTCGGCAAATTCCATTTCAATCTCCTGCGCCGTGCGATGGCGGTTCAGCGTGGTAAAACCTGACCGTATTCCCCTGTAATCAATGTCGATGGTGGCGCGAAACCTTCCGTCAGGCTGCGCCAGCACCCGGGCACCGCCGCACCAGGGCATGAATTCAGGATAGGCCGGGACATCTGCCACCAGTTCGAACATGCGGCCCGCGCTATACGGAACCAGAACCGACTTACGGATGTGGGGCACGTGGTAGGGACCGGATAGAGGCACAGGCTAAAATTCTAGCCGAGCAATCAAATCGAGAAAACCAGCAGCAATGAGCATTACCCAAAACAAACGCGCCCGATTTGATTATTTCATTGAAGAGAACTTTGAGGCCGGACTGGTACTTGAAGGATGGGAGGTGAAGGCGATCCGCGCCGGTCGCGCCCAGATCAACGAAGCTTACGTGATCTTGCGCAATGGCGCATTCTGGCTGCTCAATGCGCACATCAGCCCCCTGCCGTCCGCCTCGACACATATCACGCCGGACCCGGTGCGCACGCGCAAATTGCTCCTCGGCTCCGATGAAATACAGCGTCTCATCGGCAAGGTCGAGCAAAAAGGCTTCGCCTTGGTGGCGCTCGACCTGCATTACAAAAACGGCCGAATCAAGCTCGAAGTCGGCCTGGGGAAAGGCAAGCTGAAGGGCGACAAACGCGAGACCGAGAAAAAGCGCGAGTGGTCCAGAGAAAAGCAGCGCTTGATGAAGACCGCCTCGCGCTGACCCACGCGACCGCATGTGTCATGGCACCCGCCGAAGACGGGCGCTGACGCAGGTGCCGGGCGCAGTGTGCCACCGCGCGTTTACCGGCTCAACCCGGCCTACGCCGGTCGGCATCAGGGCGAAGCGGGGTCAGCCGGCAAGTTCACAAGAATTCACATCCTCGTGACCAAAATCACCGAAATGGGAAAAAACTCTTGCGTATTATGTACATAGCATCGAGAATTCACGAAAATTCTTGGCCGTGCCAGACGCTGTAGCCACTCCGCTGGCGCTAGGCACCGACTGTCTCGTGTACCATTTCGACCAAGTTGCGTTTGGTGGATCATCATTGTTTGCAGGGATTCCAAGTGTCCGACAATCCGGAAAAAAAGAAGGTCGTTGTCGATCTCGCTGCCTCGCCGCAGTCGGCTGGCACGCCCGCCGAGACGGGCGCAAATGCGTCGGTCGCAGAAGGCGAAGTGTCGTTCGATGAACTTCAGGCGCAGCTGCGTCAGTTCAAGGACAGCCCTGCGCTCGACCCCACCATTACGGTCGATGCGGACGACAAGACCCGCAAGGATCCAAACGCACCGAAACACCGCGGCATACTCGAATCGGACTACGAAGGGCCTTCGTATTCCGAATTGAAACGCCGCGCCCAGGCAAGCGGCAACGACGAAAGCCGGCTCTCGCTGCCGGTGGGTTATATGCTGCAGGAGTATCGCATCGAGAAGGTGTTGGGGATTGGCGGGTTCGGCGTGTCTTATCTGGCGCACGATACCAATCTCAATTCGAAGGTGGCGATCAAGGAATATTTGCCGAACGACCTGGCGGTACGCGACGAGCAAACGGCGGCCGTGTGCGCCAAGAGCAGCAATGACAACGAGGAATACCGGATCGGGCTAGACCGGTTCCTGCTTGAATCGCGCACTCTGGCCACCTTCCGCCATCCGAATATTGTCCGGGTCAACCGCTTCTTCGAAGCCAACAACACCGCCTACATGGTGATGGACTACGAGTTTGGCGAGAGCCTCAACGCGTGGATGAAAAAGCGCCTGGAGCGCGGCGACCCGCCGCCCGACGAGGCGGCCCTTTTGCAAATGATCGTACCGCTGATCCAGGGCCTCGACAAAGTCCATGAAGCCGGCTTTCTGCATCGCGACATCAAGCCGGCAAACATTTACGTGCGCGATTCCGACGGCAGCCTGGTGCTGCTCGATTTCGGCGCGGCACGCCAGACCGCCAACTCTGAAAAAGAGGGGATGACGTCGATCGTGACGCCCGGCTACGCGCCGTTTGAGCAATACCACTCGCACGGACGGCAGGGCCCGTGGTCGGACCTGTACGCGATGGGCGGCGTACTTTACTGGTTTGTAGCGGGCCGCAAGCCGATTGAGGCTGCCGCGCGCATCCAGAGTGACCCGCAGGAACCCGCAGTCGCGATCGGCGCCGGAAATTACAGCGAGCCGTTCCTCAAGGCAATCGATTGGGCCCTGTTGCCTGACGACCAGAAACGCCCCCAGTCTGTCGCCGAGTTTTTGCCGGTACTGATCGGCGACAACCAGATGGGGCCGCTCGGCACCACCACCACGGTCAAGCGGGTCCCGCTGTGGATGAAGCTGGGGTTTGCCGCCGTCACGGTCGTGGCGGTTGCCGCCATCGGCCTCAATTTCATGAAACCGGGCCGCGGCATGGGAGGCGCTACACTCGCCTTTGGCATCAACCCCGGCGCGGCGCGGATGTCTGATGACGCGCAGATTCGCGCCAAGCTTGACGGTTTTTTCCACGAGATACAAAAAGGCACCAAGCGCGCGGTCGACATGAAGCTCACCGCCGATTTCAAGCCGACATCTGAAGGCAAACCCCAGTTCGACATGATCATGGCGGTGACCGACAAGTTGGGCGAGGCCGCACGCGATCACGGCTACATCCCGATCGCCGGATTCCGCGAATTGCGCGCCCATTTCTACGTCAAATCCAGCGGCAAGGGCGAAGCGGTCAACAAGATCACCGACGTCAAGAACATGAAGGTCGGCGTATTCACCAAAGGCAGCAGCATCGGGCCGGCGGCGATCAACTGGCTGATGCTCAACGACATAGCGATCGACTCAAGCCATGTCGTCGAATTCAAAAACCAGGATGATCTCGCCGATGCGCTCATGGAGAACCGGGTGGACCTGATCGGGCTTTCCCGGGCCGAAGGTGACAAGGCCAAGGAAAAATTCGGTGATCGCATCAAGAAAATCAGCGAATCCGACCCGATGCCGGGCTATGGCATTGCGGTGTCGCCGACCATGGACAAAGACCATGCCGAGCAACTCACCAAAGTACTCTGGGGAATGCACCTGACTCCCGAGGGACAGGCCGCGCTCAAGGGAGTCGATATCGGCTCGGCCGCCAATACGACGCAACTCAAGCAGGCCAGCAAGCGCGATTATGAAAAGGCCTTGAGCCAGATCGAGCGCGCACGCGCGCTGTATCCGTCGGCCGAAGCCAAGAAATAGACGGTGCCCTGCGAGACGCGTGACAAATAGGCAGAGGCAGGCCCGGCACATGCCGGGCCTGTTTTCTGCTGCCCGTAAAATGGCCGCATGCCGCGCCGCATCGTTACCCGCCCCTACAACCAGCGCACCAGCCTGCTGCTGGAGCAAACCGGCATCCATCCGGTACTGGCGCGCCTCTACGCGGCGCGCGGCGTCAGACAGCAGGTAGAGCTGAGCAACGCGCTGGTCTCTCTGCTGGCTCCGGAATCGCTCAAAAATGCCGACGCGGCGGCGCGCTTGCTCGCTTCCCTCCTGGAACGCAACGCCCGGCTCCTGATCGTTGCCGATTACGACTGTGACGGCGCCACCGCGTGCGCGGTCGGCCTGAAGGGGCTGCGCGCCCTGATCGCGACCACCGGTTCCACAGCCAGCGTCGACTTTCTGGTCCCCAACCGTTTCAAGTTCGGCTACGGCCTCACGCCGGAAATCGTGGCGCTGGCTGCCACCCACGCGGCCGGCAAACCGGACCTGATCATCACAGTGGACAACGGCATCGCCAGCATTGAAGGCGTAGACGCGGCCAATGCCGCGGGCATCGCGGTGTTGGTCACCGACCATCACCTGCCGGCGGAGCGGCTCCCGGCAGCGGCCTGCATTGTCAATCCGAATCAACCCGGTTGCGACTTTGCGAGCAAGAACCTGGCCGGCGTCGGCGTCATGTTTTACGTATTGCTGGCCCTGCGCGGCGAGTTACGCAAGCGCAATGCTTTTACCAGCGCCGCGCCCAACCTGGGAGCGCTGCTTGACCTGGTCGCACTGGGCACGGTGGCCGATGTCGTCAAGCTCGATCAGAACAACCGGATTCTGGTCGCGCAGGGGCTCAAACGCTTGCGCCAGGGAAAGGCCAGCGCCGGCATTGCCGCGCTGTTCACTGTCGCGGCGCGCGATATTCTCCGGGCCGGCAGCTTTGACCTGGGCTTCGCCGCCGGGCCGCGCCTCAATGCCGCCGGGCGACTCGATGACATGTCGCTCGGCATCCATTGCCTGATCGCAGAGGATTTCCACGCCGCGTTGCCGCTGGCGCAGAAACTCGATGCCCTCAACCGCGAACGCCGCAGCATCGAATCGGACATGCAGGAAGGCGCCCTGAGCGCGCTCGATGCAGTCGATGTCACCAACCGCTTTACCGTGAGCCTGTTCAATCCCGAATGGCACCAGGGGGTGGTCGGCATTGTCGCCTCGCGCCTCAAGGACAAATTTCACCGTCCCGCGTTTGTGTTCGCCCCCGGCGAGGGTGACGAGATCAAGGGCTCCGGCCGCTCCATCGGCGCCCTGCACTTGCGCGACTGCCTGGACCTGGTCAGCAAGGCCCACCCCGCGTTGATCCGGCGCTTCGGCGGCCACGCCGCCGCCGCCGGCCTGACCATCGCGCGTAGCGACTTCGCACTCTTTGAGCAGGCCTTTGAAGACGCAGCACGCACCACACTGCTCCCCACCGACCTTACCGCGGAACTCGCGACCGACGGCCCGATCGAATCGGCCTATTTCAACTTGCAGTTTGTGCGCACGCTTGAAGCCGAAGTCTGGGGCCAGGGATTCGCCGGCCCGGTCTTCGCCGATGAATTCGAAGTAACCTCGCAACGCCTGGTCAAGGACAAGCACCTCAAGCTCGCGCTGCTCAAGGACGGCAGGAAATTCGATGCCATCCAGTTCAACGCCACAGATGCCGTGCCGCCCCGCGCGCGCATTGCCTTCCGCCTCGGCGTCGACGAATTCAACGGCATGAGTAAGGTTGGCCTGTACGTCGAGGGCTGGGAGCCGGCCCAGGGGCGACCGGTATAATCGGGGTTTGAAAAACCTGCGAATCACAGCCATGGAAGCCGAACAACTCAACGCCCTCTCAGCCAAGCTTGCGGACCTCAAGGCCCGCAGCGAAGACTTGCGGAGGTATCTTTGACTTCGATACCAAATTTGCACGGCTGATCGAGGTTGATTCGGCGCTGGAAGACCCGGCGCTGTGGAACGACCCGAAACGCGCCCAGGAGATGGGCCGCGAGAAAAAATCCCTCGATGCGACCGTCGGGTCGTTGGGTCGCCTGACGCGGGGCCTGTCGGATTCGGGCGAGCTGTTCGAACTGGGCAGGGCCGAAAACGACGACGACACCCTGCGCGCCGTGGCGGACGACGTCGCCAATTTCGAGACTATCGTCGCCGACCTGGAATTTCGTCGCATGTTTTCCGGCCCGGTGGATGCCAACAGTTGCTTTATCGACATTCAGGCCGGTGCCGGCGGCACCGAGGCCCAGGACTGGGCGTCGATGCTGCTGCGCCAGTACCTGCGCTACTGCGAGCGCAAGGGCTTCAAGCCGGAGATTCTCGAAGAGTCCGCCGGCGAGGTCGCCGGCATCAAGTCAGCCGCGATCAAGGTTACCGGCGATTACGCCTACGGCATGCTGCGCACCGAAACCGGCGTGCATCGCCTGGTGCGCAAATCGCCGTTTGATTCGGCCGGCGGGCGCCACACCTCGTTCGCCAGCGTGTTCGTCTACCCGGAGGTGGACGATTCGATCGAGGTCGACATCAACCCCGCCGACTTGCGCATCGACACGTTTCGCGCATCGGGGGCCGGCGGCCAGCACATCAACAAAACCGATTCGGCCGTGCGCATCACCCACGTGCCGACCAACATCGTGGTGCAATGCCAGGCTGACCGCTCGCAGCATCGCAACAAGGCCGAAGCCATGGCCCAGCTCAAATCGCGCCTGTTCGAGCTCGAATTGAGAAAGCGCCAGGCCGAGCAGGACAACCTCGAAGCCTCCAAGACCGACGTCGGCTGGGGCCACCAGATCCGCTCCTACGTGCTCGACCAGTCGCGCATCAAGGACTTGCGCACCAATGTCGAAATCAGCAACACCAAATCGGTGCTCGACGGCGATCTCGACGCTTTCATCAGCGCCAGCCTGAAACAAGGCATTTGAACTCCATGAAGAATGGCTCCTGGAGCCATTCTTAGAACTTCCCCCCCTCCCGGAACCGCCGCACCATGACCGAGCCCCTGCCAATTCCCGCCGTCGACGATAACCAGATTGTTGCGGAGCGCCGCGAAAAGCTGGCCAAGGTGCGCGCGCAGGGCGGCGTCGCCTTCCCGAACGATTTCGAGCGTGTCGACCATGCCGGGCACCTGCACACGGCGCACGAAACGGCGACCCGCGAGGAACTCGAGGGCAAGCAGATCCCCGCAGCACTGGCCGGGCGCATCATGCTCAAACGCGTGCAGGGCAAAGCCAGTTTCGCCACGATCCAGGATGGCTCCGGGCGCATCCAGCTGTACATCAACAACGAAGGCGTTGGCGATGAGACCCACGAAGCCTTCAAGCACTGGGACCTGGGCGACATCGTTGGCGCCAAGGGCGTCGTGTTCAAAACGCTCAAGGGTGAACTGTCGATCAAGTGCACGTCATTGCGCCTGCTCACCAAGGCCCTGCGCCCGCTCCCGGAGAAATTCCACGGCCTGGCCGACATGGAAGTGCGCTACCGCCAGCGCTACCTCGACCTGATCACCAACGAAGCATCGCGCAAGACCTTCATGGTGCGCTCGCAAGTGGTCACGGCAATCCGCGCCTTCATGGTCGGCAAGGGTTACCTTGAGGTCGAGACGCCGATGATGCATTCGATTCCCGGCGGTGCGGCGGCCAAGCCCTTCAAGACGCACCACAACGCGCTGGACATGGAGTTGTTCCTGCGCATCGCGCCGGAGCTCTACCTCAAACGGCTGGTGGTCGGCGGCTTCGAAAAGGTATTCGAGATCAACCGCAACTTCCGCAACGAGGGTATCTCGACGCGCCACAACCCCGAATTCACCATGATGGAGTTTTACGAAGCCTACCGCGACTATCGTTACCTGATGGACCTCACCGAGGAAATGTTCCGCAGCATCGCCACCAGCGTGCTGGCGACAACCAGCGTGACCTATCAGGGTAGGGAAATCGACTTCGGCAAACCCTTCGACCGTCTTACCATCACCGACGCCATCAAGAAATACGCGCCCCAGTACACCGACGCGCAGTTGGCCGACGGCGCGTTTCTGAGAAGCTGGCTGGAAAAACGCGACGCGGTACCGCGCGGCACACCCGGCCTGGGAGCACTGCAACTGGCGTTTTTTGAAGAAACTGCCGAGGCACAACTGTGGAACCCCACTTTCATCATCGATTACCCGGCCGAAGTGTCACCGCTGGCACGCCGTAACGACCAAAACCCCGACAGCACCGACCGGTTCGAGCTGTTCATCGCCGGGCGTGAAATCGCCAACGGATTCTCGGAGCTGAACGACCCGGAAGACCAGGAGGCGCGCTTCGATGCGCAGGTGGCCGCAATGGAAGCCGGCGACGAGGAAGCCATGTTCAAGGACCGCGATTACATCCGCGCGCTCGAACACGGCCTGCCACCCACCGCCGGCGAAGGTATCGGCATTGACCGGCTGGTGATGCTGCTCACCGACGCCCCATCGATTCGCGACGTGATCCTGTTCCCGCAGCTGCGGCGCGAAGAGTAGGAGCGCGCTTGGGCGCGAACCGGCGCGACCTTGAACCACCTCGCCCATTTCCTGCTGTGTCCACCAGACGACGCGCTGCGTGCCGGCACGCTGATCGCCGATTACGCACGCGGGACCGATTTGGGCGCATTTCATCCGCAGGTCGAACGCGGCATTCGCCTGCATCGCCGGATCGACGCGTTGGTCGACCAGTCGCCTCAGGTGATGGCCCTAAAACCGTTGGTGGATGCGGATCTCAGGCGTTATGCGGGCATTCTGCTGGATGTTTTTTTCGACTACGCGTTGATCCGGCACTGGTCGTCGGTGGCAGCGCTTCCACGCGCCGCGTTCAGTGCCGAGGTCTACGCCAGTCTTGAGAGGCAGGAGCCGGGCATGCCGGTTCAGGTGAGCACGGTCTCGGCACGCATGCGCGCCCATGACGCACTCGCTTCCTGCGCGAGCATCGCGGGCTGTACGCACACGCTCGGGCGCATTGCCCAGCGCTTGAAGCGGCCGGTCGAACTCGCGGCCGGCATCGACACGCTGGTAAAGCACGAGGCGCAGATCGTCGCCGGCTTTCTCGGTCTGCTGCCGGCGCTACAGGCAGGCGCCCAGGACTATCTGAGCGGCTCCAGCCGCAGGATACGGCCGTTCGACGAATCGGTCAGCACGTAGACCAGGCCATCCGGCCCGACCCGGACATCGCGGATGCGCTGATTCACGTCGGCCAGAAGCCGTTCCTCGTGTTTCACGGTATCGCCGGCGAGCTCGAGACGCACCAGCCTCTGCCCGGCCAAGGCGCCGACCAACAGGTTGCCCTTCCATGGCGAAAACGCGTCCCCGACGTAAAACGCCATGCCCGATGGCGCGATCGATGGCACCCAGAAATGGCGTGGCTGCTCCATGCCCGGCGCCGCCTTGCCGATGCCGATGCTGGCGCCGGAATAATCGATCCCATGGGTAATCACCGGCCAGCCGTAATTCCTGCCCGCCTCGGGAAGGTTGATTTCGTCGCCACCGCGTGCGCCGTGTTCGTGCGTCCACAACCTGCCGGTCTGCGGATGCAAGGCAGCGCCCTGCGGATTGCGATGGCCATAGCTCCAGATTTCCGGCAGCGCACCGGCGCGATTGACGAACGGGTTGTCGGGCGGGATGCTGCCGTCCGTGCGAATGCGAATGACTTTGCCCAGGTGGGTGCCCAGATCCTGTGCTCGATCACGCTGGTAACGCTCCCCCAGCGTGGCGAACAGCGTAGCGTCTGGCGCGGCCACCAGTCGGCAACCAAAATGCAAGCCACCCGAGGCCTTCGGGCTCTGCCGGAAAATGATGCGCAGGTCGTCGAGTCCGACCTCCCCCAGTCGTGCGCGTGCAATCGCGCTTCCCGTGCCGCCCGGCCCCGGTTCTGAAAAGCAGAAATACAGCGTCTTGTTGCTGGCAAAGTCACGATCCGCGATGATGTCGAGCAGGCCGCCCTGCCCTTGCGCGGCAACCGTGGGCAACCCTGCCAGCGGCGCCGAGAGCGTGCCATTGCGCGCGATCAGGCGCAGGCGCCCCGGACGTTCCGTCACCAGCATGCGGCCGTCGGGCAGGAAAGCCAGCGACCACGGGTGGTCCAACCCGCTGGCCAGCGTCACCACGCGAAAGCGCACCCGTTCCGATGCGACTTCCTGGGCGAGCGCATTCACGCAGAACCACAGTGCCACCATGGCAAGCAGCCGCATTGCACCCATCCCTTTGCCCCCATTCCTTTGCACACAAACATGCGCCAAGCGTAACAGCGCTTACATCCGATTACAAACGCTCACAGCTTGTGGTGGTCCAGCTGGCCACAATGCACGTTATCCGATCAGCGCTGCCTGATGCGCACACACCTGGAGGTTCACATGGAAAACGTCATTCACACCGCACCTTACGCTGCCGTACCCGCCTTGTACAAGGCCGCAGCCGTGTCGGTGATTGCCTTGTCGATTGCCG
Organism: Burkholderiales bacterium; assembly: GCA_947473125.1. Lineage (GTDB taxonomy): Bacteria > Pseudomonadota > Gammaproteobacteria > Burkholderiales > JAEUOS01 > CANJDH01. The sequence continues at coordinate 3,598 of CANJDH010000108.1, read as the reverse complement.
GCATCGGCGCGATGACCGGATACCTGCCGGTCAAGAAGGCAGAGGCCCTGCAACCGGTGGCGGCCTTGGTAGCGCCGGCCCCTGCCGTTGCTCTGGCTGCGCCGGTACCCGCCAGCACGACACCTGCTGCGCCGCCTGCCGCCCCGGTGGTCGAGCGTGCAGCCAAGCCGCGCATCGCCAAGCCGGCGCCGCGCCGGATCGAGGAGCCTACCGCCGCCGCATCCCCGGTATCGACGCATCCGGTCGCCGTCTCGTCATCGGGTAGCGGCCCGCTGCCGTACCCGGCTTATCCCTCGTACCCGCAGACCCAAGGCGACGTTTCATCCTATCCCAAGGTCGCGCAGGCCCCGGTTCCGGTTCGCCAGATATGCACCAGCTGCGGCACGATCGAGAGCATTCGCACGGTCGAGAAACCCGGTGAGGCATCCGGTGTCGGCATCGCCGGCGGCGCCCTTGGCGGCGGCGTGCTGGGCCGGCAGTTCGGCAACGGCCGCGGCCGCGACGTGCTCACCGTGCTTGGCGCGATCGGTGGCGGCATTGCCGGCAACCAGATCGAGAAGAGCGTGCGCAGCAGCAAGACCTACGAAGTCACCATCCGCATGGAAGACGGCAGCATGCGCACCGTGCCCAGCGCCACCCAGCCGAACTGGCGCACCGGCGAACGGGTCAGACTTGACGGCAGCAATATCAGCATCGACTATTCCTGATACTGATTCGGCGGCACGGGCGATGCGCCGTGCCACAATAAGGGCAGCCTGATGGCTGCCCTTGGTTTTTTGTACACCCCCCTTGCGCGTTTGCGCTGCCGCCCGCCCTGTGCCGCTTTCCGCCCTCGCCCTGGTCCTCGCCGCCGCGTTCTTTCACGCGACCTGGAATCTGGTGCTCAAGAAGAGCCCGGGCGGCGGCATTTCGTTTTTCTGGCTGGTGGCGTGGGTCGAGAGCCTGGTGTATTTGCCGGTTGCGGTGTTCGCCGTTGTCGCAACCGGCTACCGGCCCGACGCCCTCGGCATCCTGATGATGCTCGGCAGTGCGGTGATCCACGTGGCCTATTTCGCCTTTCTGGATCGCGGCTATCGGTCCGGCGACCTTTCCGTGGTCTATCCGCTGGCGCGTGCCAGTGGCCCGCTGCTTACCATCATCGCCGCCATCGTGCTGATCGGCGAGCGCCCGGCCCCACTGGCGCTGGCGGGGGCATTGCTGATCGGAGGAGGCGCGATCCTGCTGTCAGGCAATCCGGTGGCGATGTTGCGCAAGGGTGGCCACGGCATCGGCTTCGCGCTGCTCACCGGCGCCATGATTGCGGTCTACACGGTATGGGACCGCCAGGCGGTGGCCGCACTGCTGATCCCGCCGATCATCTACTACTGGGGGTCGATCGTGCTGCGGCTGGTCGTCACCACGCCGCACGCCTTGCGCCAGATGCCGGCCGTACGCTCCATCTGGCGCGACAGTCGCCGCGCCGTGCTGATCGTGGCGCTGCTGTCGCCGCTGTCCTATTGCCTGGCCTTGTTCGCGATGAAACTGGCGCCGCTCTCCTACGTGGCGCCTGCGCGCGAAACCAGCATCCTGATCGCCGCCCTGTATGGCACGCATTTGCTCAAAGAGGGAGATGCGCCGCGCCGCGTCACGGCCGCGCTTCTGATGGTGCTGGGGTTGGCCGGCATTGCGCTGGCCTGAGCATCGCCGCGCTGCTAGGAGGCTTCGTCAATCCACATCATCTGGATCGCCTCGAGGATTTTTTCCCCGGAGCGGCCCGGATCGTCGCTGAAACCGGGCAGCGCGCACACCCATTGGTGCAAATCGGTAAAACGCACCCCGAGCGGGTCAACCTCGGGATGCGCCTCGCACAAGGCGATGGCGATATCGCGTGAGTCGGTCCATTTCATGACGATTCCTCAAGGGCAGCGGCCAACGGCGCAACGCATCCGACCGGGCGGGGTCAATGCTTGCCTTCCTTGGCCATGTTGATGGTGTATTTCGGGATCTCAATGACCAGGTCGGCGTCACCCAGTATTACCTGGCACGACAGCCGTGAATTCGGTTCCAGGCCCCAGGCCTTGTCGAGCAGGTCGTCTTCTTTCTCGTCGGAAGGCACCAGGCCGCCAAAACCTTCACGCACGATCACATGGCACGTGGTGCAGGCGCAGGATTTCTCGCAGGCATGCTCGATCTCCACATCGTGGGTCAACAAGGCGTCACACAGCGACACACCCGCGGCAGCTTCGATCACGGCACCATCCGGGCACAACTCCACATGGGGGAGCACGACAATTTGAGGCATCACAACTTTCCTGGTCAGACTCCGACGGAGTCAAGGGTTCGCCCGGTCAGGGCGGAGCGGATCGAACGATCCATGCGTCGTGCGGCAAATTCTTCCGAGCCCTTGTTAAGTGCCTCAATGGCCGCCTTGATCGCAAGGTGGTCGTTCCCCGCGATGGTCGAACGCAGCTGTGCGCTGAGCCCGTCAATCGCGGCGCGCTCCGCAGGGCTCAAAAGAGCAGCGTCGTGGCCCAGGGCGGCATCGACGGCATTGATCATTTGTTCGGCCTCGACTTGCTGCTCTCTGAGGGCGCGCGCCTTGATGTCGTCGCCAGCGCGATCGAATGACTCGCGCAACATGCGTGCAATTTCGTCATCCCCGAGGCCGTACGACGGCTTGACGATGATGTCTGCCTTCACCCCGGAGGCCTGCTCCTCGGCAGCGACCGAGAGCAAGCCATCGGCATCGACCTGGAACGTCACGCGTATCCGTGCCGCACCCGCGACCATCGGCGGGATACCGCGCAGCTCAAAGCGCGCCAGCGAACGGCAATCCGCGACCAGGTCGCGTTCGCCCTGCACCACGTGGATCGCCATCGCGGTCTGGCCGTCCTTGAAGGTGGTGAACTCCTGCGCCATCGCCACCGGAATGGTCGAATTGCGCGGAATCACACGCTCGGCGAGGCCGCCCATGGTCTCCAGACCCAGCGACAGCGGGATCACGTCAAGCAACAACCACTCCTCGCCCTCGGCGTGGTGCCCGGCCAGCAGGTTCGCCTGCATCGCCGCACCCAGCGCCACCACTTCGTCGGGATTGAGGTTGGTCAGGGGCTCCTTGCCGAATAGCTGGCGCACCGCGGCATGCACTTGCGGCATGCGCGTCGACCCGCCCACCAGCACAGTGCCTTTGATCTCTGCCGCCGCAATGCCTGCATCACGCAAGGCCTTGCGCGTCGCCACCAGGGTTTTCTTGAGCAGCGGTTCGGTCAGCGCCTCGAACATCTTGCGCGTCACATGCAGGGCCACCACCTGCCCGTCTTCGCTCGGTACGTTGAAGAAGGTCGCATCATGGTCCGTCAGGCGCTCCTTGGCGAAACGCGCTTCCACCAACAGTTTTCGATGCATCGCCCCGGAGAAGCGCTCCAGGTGCGCCTCGCGGGACGCCCACTCAGCCAGGGCCGCGTCGAAATCATCGCCACCCAGGGCGGAATCGCCGCCGGTGGCCATCACCTCGAATACCCCCTTGGTGAGCTTGAGGACCGAAATGTCGAACGTGCCGCCGCCAAGGTCGTAGACCGCGTAAATGCCTTCGGACGCGTTGTCGAGCCCGTAGGCGATG
>CANJDH010000107.1 GCA_947473125.1 Burkholderiales bacterium | reverse complement strand
TGGGGGGGGGGGGGGGGGGGGGGCAAAAGCTTCCTGATGGACAGTTTTTACCTGTGCGTACCTCTGGTGAAGAAACGCCGCGTGCACTTCCACCATTTCATGCGCGACGTGCACCAGGCGATGGATGAAATAAAGAGCGCCGAAGACCCGCTCAAACTGGTGGCTCAGGACATTGCCGAAAAATACCGCCTGATCTGTTTCGACGAGTTCCACGTCAACGACATCGCCGACGCGATGATCCTGGCGCGGCTGTTGAAGCATCTGTTCGACAGCCGCGTGATGCTGTGCATGACCTCCAATTACCACCCGGACTTGCTCTGGAAGGACGGTCTGCAACGCGCCCAGTTCATGCCGGCGATCGACCTGATCAAGGCGCGCCTCGACATCATCAATGTCGATGCCGGCGTCGATTACCGGCGCCGTGCCCTCGAATCGGCCAAGGTGTACCACACGCCGATCACGCCGGATACCAATGCGGCGCTGGCGGCGGAGTTCGAACGGATCGCCGAAGTCGAGGACGAAACCCAGTCGCTCGACGTCGAGGGGCGCGAGATCCCCTACATCCGCCGTGCCGGCGGCATTGTCTGGTTCGACTTTTCGATGATCTGCGGCGGGCCGCGCTCCTACACCGACTACGTCGACCTGACCAAGCGCTTCCATACCATCATGGTGTCGAACATTCCCGAAATGGGGCCGCGCCAGGCCGCGGAGTCGCGCCGCTTTACCTGGCTGATCGACGTGATGTACGACGCACGCGTCAAGATGATCATGTCGGCCCAGGTGCCCGCCGACAACCTCTACACCTCGGGTGCGCTGGCGCACGAGTTCGCCCGTACCGTGAGCCGCATCGAGGAAATGCAGACGCTCGACTATCTGGCGCAGCCGCGCGTCGAACAGCACGGATTTCGCTGATGGAGCACGGCAACCTGTTCATGGTGCAGGGCATCATCTTCCTCGGTGCCGCGGTGCTCGCCGTGGTGATCTCGCATCGCCTGGGCCTCGGTTCGGTCGCCGGTTATCTGCTCGCCGGCATCGCCATCGGCCCGATGGGCTTCGCGCTGATCGACCAGATCGAGGACGTGCGGCGCTTCGCCGAACTTGGCGTGGTGTTCCTGCTGTTTGTGATCGGCCTGGAATTGGAGCCGAAGCGTCTGTGGAGCATGCGCATGCGCCTCTTGACCCTGGGCCTGGCGCAGGTGGCCGGGTCGATTGCGTTGATTGTGCTCGCCGCCTGGGCGTTCGGGATCGACTACAAGACCGGCATCGTCGCGGGCATGGCGCTGGCACTGTCTTCGACCGCGCTGGCCCTGCAGCCGCTCACCGAGCGCGGCGGGCTCCAGACCCAGGGCGGGCAGGCGGCATTCTCGATCCTGCTGTTCCAGGATCTTGCGGTGATCCCGATGCTGGCGCTGTTGCCGCTGCTTGGCGTTGCAGGTGCGCAGGCGTCCGGTTCGTCCCACGGCATCGGCTTTGCGCTCGGCGTGATTGCCGCGACCCTGCTGGGCGGGCATTTCCTGGTGCGTCCGGTGTTTCGCCACATTGCGCGCACCCGGCAACGCGAGATCTTTACCGCCTTCGCCCTGTTGCTGGTGCTGGGCATCGCGTTTGGCTTCGAGGAGGCCGGTCTGTCGATGGCGCTCGGCACCTTCCTCGCGGGGGTGCTGCTAGCCGAGTCGGAATACCGCCACGAAATCGAAGCCGTCATCGAGCCCTTCAAGGGCCTGCTGCTCGGCCTGTTCTTCATCTCGGTCGGCATGAGCGTGGATTTCGGGTTGCTGCGGACCCGGCCGTTGATGATCGCCGGGTTGATCCTTGCCCTGTTCGTGTTGAAAGGCACGGTGTTGTGGATCATCGCGCGCGTGGCGCGCCTGCCCGCCGGCGAGCGCCCCCTGTTCATCGTGCTGCTGGCGCAAGGGGGCGAGTTCGCGTTCGTGTTGCTGGGTCTGGGCGTGGCGCGCGGCGCGCTGCCGGCGGCGGCGGCGGAAGCGCTGACGCTTGCGGTGGCGCTGTCGATGCTGGCCACGCCCTTCGTGCTGCTGGCATACGACCGCTGGCTGGTGCCGCACCTTGCGCCGATCGACGCGCCGACCGCGCACGAGACGCCAGTGGCCGCAACAGTCATCGTCGCCGGCCTTGGCCGCATGGGCCAGGTGGTGGCGCGCCTGTTGCATGGCAGCGGCATCGAGCCCACCATACTGGACGACGACCCCGATCACGTCGAGCAATCACGCCGCTTCGGTTTTCGTGTGTTCTATGGTGATGCGACGCGGCTCGACCTGCTCGAAGCGGCAGGGGCGGCGAGCGCCGACCTGATCGTGCTGGCGCTGGACGACCCGGATGCCACCACGCAACTCGCTCGCAAGGTGCGCCAGCATTTTCCCAATCTCAAGATCATCGCCCGGGCGCACGACATGCGCCACATGTTCACCCTGCGCGACCTCGGCGTCGATTTCATCGAGCGCGAGACCTTCCAATCGGCGCTGGCGCTGGGCGAAATGGTGCTGGCCACCGCGTCCGGCAGTGCGCGTCAGGCGCACCGCGCGGTGCGTACCTTTGCCGAGCACGACCGTGAAGTGGTGGCCAAGCTGTACGCGGTGCACCGCCAGGAGCCGGATGCGCACGTGTTGGTGTCGAACGAACTGCGCGACCAGCTGGCGCGTACCTTGCGCGAAGATGAGGACGTCACGCGCAGCGTGCGTACGGTGGCAGCGCCGAAATCCGAAAATTAATCTCCCTGAAATCCTTGGTGGGAGCGGGTTTCTGGCCTGATGGCCTGAAGAAGCGTATGGAATGGACTTGAGTGCGCTATCCGCTGGCGAGACTCGCCAGCGCAGCCAGAGCCGCCACCAGCCCCAGGCCTTTGCGCAGGGTGAACGCCTCGCGCAGGAACAGGAAGCCGAGCAGGGCGGTGACGACAAAGCCCATTTGCGCAATCGGCACCATCACGCTCGCTTCGCCGCGCACCAGCGCCTGGACCAGCAGGATGAACGCCGCGCCGAGCACGATGCCCGCTTGCGGCGCATGACGCCATGCGATCGCCGGAGGGCGGATGCTGCGTTCCACGATGGCGGTCATCAGGGTGGACGAACTGACAACGACGCAGGCCTGCGCAACGATCAGTGAGGCCGGTGTCGCGCCCGAGCGCAAGCCGTATTTGTAGATCACATGACCGATGCCGACCGCGACGGTGGCAAGCAGCACGCGCATCAGCGAAGACCGGTTCGCGCGCCACGCTGCGGCGCCCATTGCCTGTCCTGTCGCCGCTCCCGCAACTGATGTCGCAGCGGGCGCTGCAAGCAATAGCCAGAGCGCAGCGAGCGCAAGCGCGATGCCGGCCACCTTGTGCAGCGTGAGCGGTTCGTCCAGCAACGCAACGGCCAGCACCACCGTGATCACAAAGCTCAAGCGGAACACCGGGGCGTTGATGCTGATCGAGCCGGTCTTCAGGCTGTGCGCAAAGTTGTAGAAGCCGGCCACCATGAACAAGCCGGCAAGGCAGCCCCACAGGGTTCCGGCAACGAAATGCAGCGAGCCGGTCAGCAATCCGTACAGGGCGACGGTCGTCAGGAACACCCAGGACTGCAGCATCATGAACTGGTGCGGCTGCACGCCGGCGGCAGCGCCGCGCTTGTAGATCAGGTCGCCGATGCCGAAACACAACATCGCGCCGAGTGCGTATTCGATTCCCGGGGTCACGCTGATATTCAATTCAGGAAACCGGCATTGGCCATGGCAGAATCGATCAACTGAAGGGATTGAGGATTCGCACGCCGGTGCCGGCGAAGTCAGGCGCATTGCGCGTCACGATCGTCATGCCGTGTTCGAGCGCTGTGGCAGCGATCATCGCGTCACGATCGGGGCGTGGATTGGGGGAATGCAATGTCGCGCACAAGGTGGCGGTGTGATCGGTAAAGGGGAGAATGCGGCCAGCGAAAGAAGCCTTCACGCCAGTCAACCAAAGACGTAGTGCGCTGCCTTGCGGCGGTGTCTTGCGCTCCAGCGCCAGAATGCCTTTCTCCATTTCCAGAATGCTGATGGCTGAGAGAAAAAGTTGATTGGCCGGTGTGGCCGCCGCCCAGGCACGCACCTTGGCCGATTGCTTTGGCTTGCCCTGGCGCAGTTCTGAAATAACGTTGGTGTCGAGGATATACATCACGCAGGGGTGTTGACTTCACGCAGCCACTGCGACACTCAGCCAAACTTCGCGGCGGGAAACTTCACCTGCAAACGCGGTGGATTGAAGGCGATGTCCGAGCCGCCCGGAATGGCATCCATAACATCGAGCAGCGATACGTTCTCCTTCCCGGCCAACTGGTAGTAGTCCTCGATTTTGAGCAGCGCAAATGCGGGCCGTCCGCGGTCGGTAATAAACACCGGCCCCTTGGCTGCGGCACGCTTGGCCGCACCCACATCGCGCGTGAAGTTCCGGCTTGAATAAGTGTGAACGGCCATGTTTTTCTCCCTCAATCGCCCAACCAAATGGGAAATGCGGACGTATTTCCCTAATGTTTGTATGTTATGACATTATCAAGGAGAGCGTCAAGCCGTGGCAGCGAAGATGACTGTGAAGAGCGCCTGGATCAAGTAGGCAATAGGCCGGAAAGCATTGGTGAGAAAGGCTGTTGTGGTTACAGGCCCTTGAGCAGATTCTTCGCGATGATCACCTGCTGAATCTGCGACGTACCTTCATACAAACGCAGCAAGCGCACGTCGCGATAAAAGCGCTCGACCTTGTACTCGCTCATGTAGCCGGCGCCGCCGTGGATCTGCACCGCCTTGTCGGCGGCACGGCCCACCGATTCGGTGGTGAAGTATTTGCACGCCGCGGCGAGCATCGGCAGCTGCGGGTCCTTGACGGTTTGCGATGCGTCGTAGCGGCGCGCGCCGTCGCGCACCATGCATTCGGACGCATACAGTTCGGTCTGCATGTCGGCGAGCATGCCCTGCACCAGCTGGAACTCGGCGATTGCCTGGCCGAACTGCTTGCGCTGCATCGCGTAGTCGAGCGCTTCCTTGAGGATGCGTTTGGCCATGCCGGTGGCCATCGCCGAGATGTGGAAGCGGCCACGGTCGAGCACCTTCATCGCGGTCTTGAAGCCGACGCCGGGCTTGCCGCCGATGATATTGGCGGCCGGCACGCGCGCGTTCTCGAAAATCACGTCGCAGGTCTTGGTGCCGCGCTGGCCCATTTTCGGGTCGACCTTGCCGAGCGTGATGCCGGGCGTGTCGCGCGGCACGATGAAGGCCGAGATGCCGCCGGCACCCTTGTTGGACGGATCGGTACGTGCCATCAGCGTGAAGCCGGAAGCGCGCACCGCGTTGGTGATGTAGCGCTTGGTGCCATTGATCACGTACTCGTTGCCGTCCAGAATCGCAGTGGTCTGTAGCGACGCGGCGTCCGACCCGGCGTTTGGTTCGGTCAGGGCGAACGAGAAAATGTATTCGCCGCTGGCGATTTTGGGCAGGTAGGTTTGTTTTTGCTCCTCGGTGCCGTCCATCAGGATGCCCTGCGAGCCGATGCCGACGTTGGTACCGAACACCGAGCGAAACGCCAGCGCGGTCTGGCCCAGCTCCATGCAGATCTCGACCTCCTCCATCATCGACAGGCCGATGCCGTCGTACGCTTCCGGAATCGACAGGCCGAACAGGCCCAGCTCCTTCATCTCGGCAATGATTTCGGCCGGCACATCGTCTTCGTGCTCGACCCGGTCTTCGTTCGGCACCAGGCGCTCCTGCACGAAGCGGTGGATCGCCTCCTTGAGGAGGGAAAAGGTTTCGGGATCGAGGGCCATGGCGGTCCGGTTGTTGGTTGAACGGTCAGTCGGGTTTCACGAACTGGGCAAAGGTGTATTCGTCGGTACGCGCCTGGTACTGCAGGTTCTTGCGCATCGCCCATGTCGCGAGCTGGTGATGCAGCGGAATCACGCCGACATTGCGCAGCGCCAGGGTACCCGCCTCGACGGCAAGCGTCTCGCGTTTTTTCTCGTCGGTGCTGGCGAAGCCCGTGTCGAGCAGCTGGTCGACACGCGGCAGCGAGTGTTTGCCCCAGTTCCAGCTGCCATAGCCTTTGTCGGCATTGGGTGTCGCGAGCAGGGCGCGCAAGGCTAGGTCACCGGAGAAGGAACCCCAGCCCAGCATGGCGAAGGCGAAATCGCCATTGCGCGCCTTGGTGAAGTAGGTGGCCGCAGGGTAGGTCTCGACCTTGACCTGGATGCCGACACGGGCCAGCATCTGTGCGACCGCCTGCGCGATCTGGTCGTCATTCACATAGCGATTGTTCGGCGCCGCCAGGACAAGGGCGAAGCCGTCGGCATAGCCGGCCTCGGCGAGCAGCTTGCGCGCGCCGTCGGCGTCGAAAGGTTCCGGCACGATTGCCTTGACATGGCCGAACACCGGCGGCGCGACGATGTTGGACGCGGGCAGGGCCGATCCTTCCATCACCCGGTCCACCAGCGCCGCGCGGTTGATCGCCTTCGAGATCGCCTGGCGCACGCGCAGGTCCTTGAACGGATTCTTCGCCAGCGGCTTGCCATCCTTGCCGGTGACCCCCGGCGGGTTGTCGCGGCCCTGGTCGAGATGGAAAAACAGGGTGCGCCACGACACTTTTTGCGCCAGCCTGAAAGCCTGGTTGCCCTTGAGCCGCGCGGCATCGGCGGTCGGGATGTTGTCGATCATGTCGACGTCGCCGGACAGCAGCGCCGCAATGCGCGCCGGGTCGGAGGGCAACACCCGCAGCAGCACCTTGTCCCAAGGTGCTTTGGGTCCCCAATAGGCGTCGTTGCGCACCAGCTCGACGCGGTCGCCGCGCTTGAACGAGGCGAGCTTGAACGGGCCTGTGCCGATGGTCACCTTGCCGCCGTTGAAGTCTTCGGTGCTGGCCAGGGCGGCCTTGCGCGCAATGACGAAAATCGAATTGAGGTCGTAGGGCAACATCGCGTAGGGCTTCTCGGTCACGAAACGCAGCGTGTGCGCATCGGGCGCGCGCGCGTCCTTGATCGCCTTGACGAAACTGCCGAACTGGCCGCCGCCGGCCTCGAGGCGCCGGGCACGTTCGATCGACGCGAGGACGTCGTCGGCCACCAGGTCGGCGCCATCGTGAAACTTCACGCCGCGGCGCAGCTTGAATTCCCAGGTGGTGCCGTCCACGGCGCGCCACGACTCGGCCAGGCCCGGCACCAGCCGCGCGTCGGCATCGACGTGGGTCAGCGCCTCGAACACATGCCAGAGCGCGTTGTTGTTCGGCGCGATGTTGATGTGGTGCGGATCGAGCGAGGTGATGTCGGCAGACATGCCGATGCGCAGGTCGGCCGCGCCGGCGCACACGGACAATGCCCCAAGAATGGCTCCCAGAGCCATTCTTGAAAGGGTTGTCAACATCAGTTGCGGCCCTGCCTATTTGGCACCGGTCGGCTTGAAATGGAACGCCAGGGTGTATTCGTCAATGCGCGGCGCATAGACGATGCCCTTCTTGGTGGCCCAGGTGTTGATCTGGTGGTGAATCGGAACGATGCCCAGATCGTTGAGGGCGATCGCCGTGGCTTCCTGCAGGAGCTTCTCGCGCGCCTTGTCGTCTTTGGTGGCGAGCGCCTTGACCGTCAGTTCGTCGACCCTGGGGTGCGAATAGCGGCCCCAGGCAAACGTGCCCATGCCGCGCGCCGGGTCGTTGGTGACCAGGTGCGAGCGCAACGGTGACGAGGACTCCGCCGTCGAGGCGCCCCAGCCGAGCATGGCGAAGCTGAAGTCGAGTTTGGAGGCGCGCCCCAGGTAGACATTCATCGGCATGGTTTCGACCTTGGTCTGGATGCCGGCGCGCGTCAGCATCGCGGCAACCGCCTGTGCGATCTGGTCGTCGTTGACGTAGCGGTTGTTGGGCGCGTGCAGCGTCATCTGGAATCCATCGGGATAGCCGGCTTCCTTGAGCAGGCGCTTGGCGCCATCGAGGTCGAGCTTCTCGGGCTTTAGCGCCGGGTTGTGGCCGAACATCGGGGCCGGGACCAGGTTGGCCGACGGCAGCGACAAGCCCTCCATGACGCGCGACCGGATCGCCTCGCGGTCAATCGCCTTGGAAATCGCCTGGCGCACGCGCAGGTCGCGGAACGGGTTCACGTCCAGCGGTTTTCCATTCTTGTCGAACGCAAACGGCGTGTGCATGCGGTTCGTGTCGATGTGGAAAAAGATGATGCGGTGGCTGGTCTTGGTCGATACATCGATGCCGGTGTTGGTCTTGAGCTTGGCGAAGTCGGCGGTCGGGATGTTTTCGATCGCCTGCACGTCGCCGGAGAGCAGGGCGGCGATGCGCGCCGGGTCGTTCGGCAGGATCCGGAACGTCACTTTCTCCCACGGCCCCTTGCCCTGCCAGTAGGCGTCGTTGCGCGCCAGTTCGACACGGTCGCCGCGCGCGAAGCGCACGAACTTGTAGGGGCCGGTGCCGTTCTGCCCCTTGCCGGCGTTCATGTCTTCGCTGCTGACGCCGGCCGATTTCTTCGACATGATGTAGATGGTCGACAGGTCGTTGGCGAGCAGCGGATACGAACCGTTGGTCTTGAAGCGGATCGTCAGCGGGTCAACCACTTCGCTCTTGACGATCGCCTTGGTGTAGACCGTGAACGGTCCGGGGCTGTTCTTGATCTGCGAGACGCGTTCGATCGATGCGGCCACGTCGTCGGCCCCGAAGTCTGAACCGTCGTGGAACTTCACCCCCTTGCGCAACTTGAACTCCCAGGTGTCATCGGCAATCTGCTTCCACGAGGTGGCAAGGCCCGGGATCAGGCGCGAATCGGCATCGAGCATCACCAGCGCGTCGAAAATGTGCCAGGCGATGTTGTTGTTCGGGAACAGGTTGACGAAATGCGGGTCGATCGAAGTGACGTCGGCCCCCATGCCGATGCGCAATTCCTGCGCGGCTGCGGGGTTTGCGGAACAAGCCAGCCCAATGCCGGCAGCGGTGCATAGCGCAGCCAGCGCGCGGCGAATCTGTGAATTCATGGTCGGTCTCCCTGGGAATGCGGTTTGCAAGGTGGTTGCAAGCGCCGCCGATTATAGCCGTGCGGGTATGCGAAAATCCCCTCCAGGATGCCGCAGGCCAGATCAACAATAACCGAAAAGACGCCTCCATCCGAGACAGTGATGACTTGGAAACCGTTGGTGGAAGCCATTCTTTTGCCTGGCTCCACGAGCCGTCCGGGGCGCCCGTGAACCCGCCGAACCGCACCCGCGCGGGCATCCTGCTGATTCTCGCAGCGGTGTTTTCGTTTGCCAGCCTCGACACGCTGGTCAAGCTCCTGTCGACGCGCTACTCGACGCCGCAACTGCTCTGGTACCGCTACACGTTTCACGTGCTGGCGATTCTCGCCGTGGCCTGGCCATTCGTCGGCCGGCGCCTCTTCACCACCAACAATTGGCGCTGGCAGATCGGCCGCGGCGCCATCCTGCTGTTGTGCTCGGGCTTGTCGTTTACCGGGCTGCATTTCATGCCGCTGGCCGAGTTCACCGCGATCGGCTTTGTCGCTCCCCTGATCGTGACGGCCCTGGCTCCCAAGGTGCTCGGCGAGCAGGTCAGCGTGGCGCGCTGGGTCGCGGTAGGCGCCGGATTTGCCGGCGTCCTGGTCATCATCCGTCCGGGCAGCGGACTGTTCGGGTGGGCTGCCATGATTCCCCTGGTGATGGCGTTTGCCTACGCGTCATTCCAGATCCTGACGCGCAAGTTTGCCGGCGCGGATGACTCCCTGACGACCTTGTTTTATTCAGGCCTTGTGGGCATGCTTGCCAGCACCCTGATGCTGCCCTGGGTATGGGTCATGCCCCCTGCGGCCGACTGGCCGGTATTGGTGTCGCTGGGTCTGGTCGGCGCCGGAGGCCACTACCTGCTGATCCTCGCGTTTCGCCGCGCCGATGCCTCGGTGCTGGCGCCGATCACCTATGCACAACTTGCATTTGCGACACTCCTGGGCGCAACGTTCTTGTCGAATCTGCCTGATGGCTGGTCGTTTGTCGGCATGGGCATTGTCGGCGCGGCGGGGCTCGCCACGGCGATGTTGCAGGTACTGGAACGCCGCAACGCCGCGTCCCCGGCACCGCGCAAGCGCCCGGCAGATCAGGCCGACGTGCCCATGTCCGACTGATATGATGCGTGTATGAACAGCCAGTTCCGCAATGTTGCCGTGATCGGCAAATACCAGAGCCGCGGCATCGCCGAGCCGCTGGGGGAAATTGCTGCTTTCCTCAAGGCCGCCGGGGTCGGCGTCATCGTGGAAAAAGAAACCTCGGAAAACACCGGCCTGACCGGCTATCCGATCGCGACAGTGTCGGAGCTTGGGCCTCTGGCGGACTGTGCGGTAGTGGTCGGTGGCGACGGCACGATGCTGTCGATTGCGCGCCTGCTGGCGCCGCACCATGTGCCGCTGATCGGCATCAACCAGGGGCGCCTCGGCTTCATGACCGACATCGCCCTGGACGAAAAGATCGCGGCGCTGACCGCCATCCTCGGCGGCGATTACGATGCCGAAGACCGCAATATCCTGCAAGGCACCGTGACACGCCAGGGCCAGGTGATGCTCGACACGCTGGCGCTCAACGACGTGGTGGTCAGCCGCGGTGCGATTGGCGGCATGATCGAGCTCACCGTCAGCATCGACGGGCGCTTTGTGTACAACCAGCGCGCCGACGGCCTGATCGTGGCGACGCCAACCGGCTCGACCGCCTATTCGCTGTCGGCCAACGGCCCGATCATGCATCCGAACCTGGCCTCGATTGCCCTGGTGCCGATTTCACCGCATGCCCTGACCAACCGGCCGATCGCGCTCTCGGACAACTGCACCGTGGAAATGGCGCTGACCCGCGGCAAGGATGCGGGGGCGCACTTCGACGGCCAGGCGCATTTCACCCTGATGGAGCAGGATTGCGTAAGGGTGCGCCGTTCCGAGCACCGGATCCGCTTCCTGCATCCCAAAGGCTATGATTATTTCCGCATGCTGCGCGAAAAGCTGCACTGGTCGGCGCTGCCGCCTTCGGGCAGCAAGTAACCGGATCGCCCTCGTACCATGCTGCGTTTTCTGAGCATTCGCGACTTTGTAATCGTCGAGCACCTTGAACTCGAGTTCGAGGCCGGTTTCACCGTCTTGACCGGTGAAACCGGTGCCGGCAAGTCGATCCTGATCGACGCCCTGGCGTTTACCCTCGGCGAGCGCGGCGACGCCGACGTGGTGCGCAAGGGCGCAAAACAGGCCGAGATTTGCGCCGAGTTTGATGCCGCCGCCCCGCTGGCGGCGTGGCTTGCCGAGAACGAGCTGGCCTCGGATGAGGGCGGTTGCCTGCTGCGGCGCGTGATCGACGCCTCGGGGCGTTCGCGCGGTTTCATCAACGGCCGTTCCGCGACGCTCACCCAATTGCGCGAGGCCGGCGAGTTTCTGGTCGACATTCACGGGCAGCATGCGCACCAGTCGCTGGTGAAGGGCGATGCCCAACGCGCCTTGCTTGATGACCATGCCGGGCTCGATGGCGAAGTGCGTGAAGTCGGCGCGGCGTGGCGGCGCCTCAAGCAATTGCGCGACAACCTCAAGCTGGCCGAAAGCGGCGCCAGGGATCTCGAAGCCGAACGCGACCGCATCGCCTGGAGCGTCGACGAACTGTCGCGCCTGGCCCCGCGCGACGGCGAATGGGACGAGGTGCAGCGCGAACACACGCGTCTGGCCCACGCCGCCAGCCTGATCGATGGGGTTCAGGCGGCGGTGACCGCGCTGACCGAAGCCGATGGCGCAGTGCTCGGCACGCTCGCCCAGGTGGCCGGCAGCCTCGATGCGCTGACCGATTATGACCCTTCGCTAAAGGGCGTGATTGAAGGTTTGCAAGCCGCCAGAATCGGCGTGGAGGAGGCATCGCGCGACTTGTCGCAGTACCTGCGCCGTGCCGAGCTGGACCCCGAGCGCCTGGCGCAGGTTGAGTCGCGCGTCGAAGCCCTGCACAGCGCGGCGCGCAAGTTCCGCGTGGCCCCGGCACAACTGCCTGCACAGTTGAGCCAGGCGAAGGTGCGCCTCGACGAGCTCAAGCTGTCGACCGACATCGAGGCCCTGCGGCGCGAGCTTGCCGCTGCGGAGGAGGCATACCGTGCCGCGGCGAAGGTGTTGTCGGCCAAGCGTGGGCGCGCCGCAAAGAAACTCTCGGCACAGGTGACCGAATCGATGCAGACCCTGGCGCTTCTCGGCGGCCGATTCGATATCGCCCTGCCGCCGCTCGAAGAGGGCGGAGCCCACGGCATGGAACGTATCGAGTTCCAGGTCGCCGGCCATGCCGGGGTCGACCTGCGGCCGATGGGCAAGGTGGCCTCGGGGGGCGAGCTGTCGCGCATCAGTTTGGCGATCCAGGTCATCACCAGCAAGGCGGCCAAGGTGCCGACCCTGATTTTTGACGAAGTCGATGCCGGCATCGGCGGTGCGGTCGCCGAGGTGGTGGGGCGCCGGCTCAAGGAGCTTGGCGCCGAGCGCCAGGTGCTCTGCGTGACGCATCTGCCGCAGGTGGCTTCGCAAGGCGGGCAGCACTGGCGCGTCGGCAAGGCGACCGACAAGGGCGTTACCCGTTCCACCCTGGCCGTGCTCGACAAGTCCGGGCGCGTCGAAGAAATCGCGCGCATGCTCGGCGGCAGCGACATCACCGCAACGACCAGGAAGGCGGCGAAGGAAATGCTGGCCGCCTAGGGAACCGCGGAACAAGCCCGCAGGTACGCAAAGTTGCTGATGCAACCGGCGGCATCGAATCAACGCTTCGAACGGGAGTGCGCATGTCCGGGGCTGATTCCGCGTTTTCCCAGGCTGCGGCGGTGGCGCGCCATGGGGAGTTCACGACCTACGATATAATTCGCGTCCGCGCTGCTGTAGCTCAGTCGGTAGAGCAATTGCTTCGTAAGCAAAAGGTCGCCAGTTCGATTCCGGCCAGCAGCACCATGTCAACCCCCGAAGCAGCATCCTGCAGCACCCGGTAAACCCGACGGCTTGACGCACTCCTTGTGTCGAGCCGTTTGTCTTTGGAGGCCAGCATGCCCACGATCCGCACCGACGACGGCGTCAACCTGTATTACGAGGAGGCCGGCAGCGGCATCCCGATGGTGTTTGTGCATGAATTTGCCGGCGATTACCGCAGCTGGGAGCCGCAGATGCGCCATTTTTCGCGGCGTTATCGCTGCATTACCTACAGCGCGCGCGGCTACCTGCCGTCCGATGTGCCGGAAAGCCCGGATCGCTATTCGCAGGATCGCGTGCGCGACGACATTCTGGCGATCCTCGACGGCCTCGGCATCGAACGCGCCCACGTGGTCGGCTGCTCCATGGGGGCGTTCGCCACCCTGCATTTCGGCATGCAGTACTGCACCTCGGCCCTCAAAGCGCGCGCCTTGTCGCTGACCCTGGTGGGCTGCGGCTCGGGTGCGCACCCTGCGGTGCACCGCCATTTCAAGGAGGAGTCGGTGGCGCGCGCCGCGACGATCCGCAGCGAGGGCATGGCGAAACTGGCCGCCACCTACGGGCATGGCGCGGCACGGATTCAATACCTCACCAAGGACCCGCGCGGCTTCGCCGAGTATGCGGCCCAGCTGGCCGAACATTCTGCAGCCGGCTCGGCCAATACGATGGAGGGCTACCAGGGGCGCCGTCCCTGCCTGTACGACCTCACAGAGCGCATGGCGGCGATCGACGTGCCGATGCTGGTGGTCAGCGGCGACGAAGATGAGCTGTGCCTGGAACCGTCCCTGCTGATCAAGCGCGTGGTGCCGAAGGCGGGGCTGTCGATCTTCCCCAAGGCGGGCCACGCCGTCAACCTCGAAGAACCGCTGATCTTCAACCAGCTGCTCGACGATTTCCTGCACCAGGTGGCGCAGGGCAAGTGGGGCGCACGCGACGCGCGCGCCGCGCTTGATTCGATCTGGGGCCCCGGGGGCAAACCCGCTGCAGCCTGACCGGCGCCTGGCGCATGATCTGGGAAATCGGCTCGGTCGCGAAACACTTGTTGCTGCCGCCGCTGGCCTGGTGCTGGCTGCTGCTGTTCGGGCTCATCTACTTCAGGCGTAAACCGCGCGCGGCGCGCTGGTCGCTGGCGGCGGGGCTGCTGTTGCTCTACGCCAGCGCGACCTCATGGGTGGCCGGCGGCCTGATGCGCCTGGTTGTCGACGAGACACCGGTGGCGCGCGGCAAGGCGCCGCAGGCGGTGGTGATTCTGGCAGGCGGCCGGACACTTGAGTTCGATGCCGCAGGGCGGGTAGTGCGGGCCCGCCTCGGGCCCTCCACCTCGGAGCGCGTGATCGAAGGCGTGCGCATTGCGCGCGAAACAAAGCTGCCGGTACTGGTCACCAGCGGCAAGCCGGACGGCCTGGACCCGGCCGAAGCTGTCGTGATGCGCGATGTCATGGAGCGCGAGCTCGGCATGACGCCGCGTTGGGTCGAATCGGCCTCGCGCAATACTGTCGAGAACGCGCTGTTCTCGGCGCCGCTGTTGAAGCGCGACGGCATCGACAGCATCATTCTGGTAACGCACGGCTACCACATGCGCCGCGCGCGCTATCTGTTCGAACAGGCCGGCCTGCGCGTGGTGCCGGCGGTGCTCGACCCCCATGGGTCCGCACCATTTTCGTGGGGCCGTCTGGCGCGTGATTTGTTGCCGACCGCGGGTGCCTGGGGCACCACGTTTCTTGCCTGCAATGAAATCGCCGGGCTCGCCTACGCGCGCTGGCGCAGCAGCTCGTTCACCGCGGCCGCGACACCGTCGGCCGCCGTGGCGAACTGAAGGCGCACTCCCAGTTCGCGTTTGATCCGCGTGTTGTCGAGGCGCCGTGATTCGCTCATGAACGACAGCAGCATCGGCGATACCTGGCGCGCCACCTCGGCGCGCGGCAGCCGCGGCGGCCGCGGCAGGGCAAATGCGTCGGCGACCAGGTCAAAGTACTCGCCCATCAGCAACGCGCTGTCGTCGCTGGCGTGGTAAATGCGCACCTGCGGCCGCACCCGTCGGCGCATGCGCCGCGCGGCCGCCAGGGTGAGCGAGGCCAGATCGGCGGCATGGATGTGGTTG
>CANJDH010000106.1 GCA_947473125.1 Burkholderiales bacterium | reverse complement strand
GGGCCGAATTCGATCAGCAACAGGCGCACGCCGCCGGTGAGGTGCGCGCTGAGCAATATCACCAAGCCCCATTCGGCAAACTTGAACAGCGGCTGGTCGGTCCAGCGGATCATGCCGTCGAGTGCGGCCTCGCCAGCCAGCGCATGGCCGAGCGCCCAGAAGTGCACCGGCAAAAACAGCGCCAGTGCCACGCCCGAGACGCGATGCACGATGAAGGCCCAATACGAAGCGTGGTTGCGGGCGCGGGCGTCGCTGCGGCGCATGGTTTTCATGTCGGCGCTCACCCGGTGAACACGCCGTACACGGCGCGCAAGCCGAGGAACAAAATCGTCACACCGAACAGCTTGCCCAGCACCACCGACAAAAACCGGTCCAGGTGCAGCCACTCCTCGGCGACGCGCATCAGGCCCACCGGTACATGCACCGCGCAGGCGAGCACGAACACGCCATAGAAGGCGGCGAACGACACCGAGCCGCGGGTGCGCCCGAGGATCTCGGCGCCGGTCAGGCCGCCGCGCACCGCGTAAATCATGATTGCGACATGCACGATCACGCACAGCGCCAGCACCATCGCGCTGATGCGCTGCCAGTACCAGAGCTTGGCTTCGGTGATCCTGGCCGCTTGTTCTACGGTGATCATCCGAGCTCCCCGCGCACGGCGGCGCGCGCCGCGAGTTTCTTCAAACCGGAAATGCCCGCAGTCGGTTCGATCTGTTTCGGGCAGCGCTCGTTGCACGAGCCTTGCGTATGGCAGGCGTGGCAGCCGGCGTCGCCACTCACGGCCAGCAGGCGCTCCTTTTGCTGCACGTCGCGCACGTCGTTGGCCAGGGTCCAGGCGCGGTTGAGTGCCGCCGGGCCGAGATAGCCAGGGCGCCACGCCACCACGTCGCACGAGGCATAGCACACGGCGCAGCCGATGCATTCGATGCCGGCGTTGGCGGCGCCGCGCGCCTTGGAGTCGGGTGCCACCACAGCGAAATCGTCGTAGCGGGTGCGCGTACCCTTGAACTGGCCCTTGGCCCTGGCCCACTTGTCGAAAAATTCGCGCATGTCGGTGGCCAGATCCTTGATCACCGGCAGGTTGGAAAGCGGGGCGATCTCGAGGGCATCGCCTTCGACTACCTTGCTCACATGGGTGCGGCAGGTCCAGCGCGCCTTGCCATTGACGGTCATCGCGCACGAGCCGCACATGCCGACCCGGCAGGCAAAGCGGTACGACAGCGACGGGTCGATGGCGCGCTGGATGTGCGTCACCACATCGAGCACGGTCTGCGATTCGCGGCGCGGTACGTCATAGGTGACGAACGCACCCTTGGCCTTGCCGCGCCACACGGACACCTTGAGGAAGGAGGAAGAGCTCATGGAGTCGATCTTAATGCGTCGTGAGGAATTGTTCGACTTCGCCGCGGGCCGGCATGCTGCGCGCACCGGCACGCCCGACCTTGATCGCGGCGGCGGCGCTGGCGAAGCGAAACATCGCCTCCAGCGGCACTTTCTCGGCAGCGAGCAGGGCGATGGCGCCGTGAAACGCGTCGCCGGCGCCGGTGGTGTCGACCGCCTTGACCGCATAGGCCGGCGTGAAATGCAGGTTGCCGGGCTGCGCCGCATCGAGCCAGGCGCAGCCGCGCTCGCCCAGCGTGACCGCGGCCACCCGCGCGCCCAAGGCAATCGCCTCGCCCAGGCCCAGCGCAATGTCGGCGTCCCCTGCAGGCTTGCCGTTGAAGCTGCGAAACCCCGGCTCCGAAAACACGCAATAGTCGGCAAGACCCGCAAGCTCGCGCAGCACCTCATGTTCGGCCGTGTCGCCATCCAGGACTGTCGGAATGCCCGCCCTGCGCGCCGCTCCCAGAGCGGTTCTTGAGCCGATCGGCCAGCGCACGTCCGCCAGCAGCGCGTCGCAGGCCGGCGGGGTATCCAAAGTTTCAAGGGGCAGCCAGTCGGCATCCACGCCCAACGCGTCGCCACGCGCGTTGATGATCAGCCGCTCGCCGCGCGAATCGACCAGAATCGCCGAGTGCGAGGAGTGTTTGCCGGCGCAGCGGCGCATGTGGGTTGCGTCCACGCCGTGGCGCACGAAGTCGGCGTGCATCCGGTCGGCAATGTCGTCGTCGCCGGCCGGCCCCCAGAAGCGCGCCGTGCCGCCGAGGTGCGCGATGGCGACGGCCGCATTGCCCGCCATGCCGCCGCCCATTTCGGTGAATGAGGAAGCGCGCACCTTGGCCGGTGGCGCCACCACTGCCTCGACCGTGAATACCCGGTCGAGCGAGGTGTGGCCCACGCACACGACCGTTGCCATCAGGAATCCGCCAGTTGCCGCAGCTGCGCCAGCAGTGCGTCGGAAATCTTCAGGCCGTCAACCTGGGCCTTGGCGGCAAGTTCATTGCGCCGGTAGCCGGGGATGCGCACGCCATCATCGGCCAGCATCACGCCGAGCAGGGTCTCGACGCGCTCCAGATAGGCCTCATTGCCGGCCAGGGCGTTCGGGTCGATCACGATGAAGGCCTGGCCCAGTTTCGGCCGGTTGCCCTCGGCCACAAAGAACGAATCGGCCTCGAAGCCGAACTGCGCGCCGGTCAGGGCCACGACCAGCAGCTCCACCATCAGCGCGAGCATCGCGCCTTTGCTGCCTCCGGCCGGCAACATCATGCCTTCGAGCGCGGCCTTGGCGTCGGTGGTCGGGTCGCCGTGCTTGTCGAGTGCCCAACCCGGCGGAATCGCCTCGCCCTTTTGCGCGGCCACCATGATCTTGCCGCGCGCCGCTTCGGAGAGCGACAGGTCGATCGAAACCGGCGCACCCTGTTTGCGCGGGAACACCGCCGCAATCGGGTTGGTGCCGAACAGGGCGCGCTTGCCCCCCGTCATCGGCATCGCAGCCGGCGAATTGCCCAGCGCAATGCCGACCATGCCTGCATCGGCCACGGCGCCCAGATGGATGGCCGCCACGCCGAAGTGGTGGCTGTTGGTCACGCCGGCAAACGCCACGCCCAGTTCGCGCGCACGCGCCACGGCTTCCTTGACGGCGAGGTCGCAGGCCGGGAAGGCGAGGCCGTCCTTGGCATCGACCAGCACCGCGCCGCCTTTGCTGCGCACCACGGCGGCGATTGCCTTGCCGTCGGCGCGCCCGTTTTTGAGCAAACCCGCGTACTGCGGCACGCGCGACACGCCGTGCGACGCCAGGCCTTGCGCGTCCGCCGCCACCAGCGCGCGCGCCGTGCTCACCGCCATGTCCGCGCCGGCACCGGCCCGTGCCAATGCGCGCTCGGCCAGCTCATGCAGCTCGGCGAGCACTAGCTTAGCCATGCGGCCGCGGCTCCGGAACTGCGCTAATCGGGAGTTTTTGCAACGTCACCCCTCTGAAACCATTGGTGTCCAACATTCTCCGCGGGCATGCCGTGAAGAATGTTGGTGGGAGCGATTCTTGTGCTTATGCCGACTCGTAAAGCCGCGTGAGAACAAACTCGCGATGCCCGAGCGCCTCAGCCGAGGTGAGGCGGCCATTGGCAGTGCGCAGCATGCATTCGAGCAACTTGTCGCCGGCGCCTTCGAGGGTCAGCTCGGATTGCAGCAGGGCCGAGGTATCCACATCGACGTGCTCGGGCATCAAACGCACGGTGCGCGGGTTAGCGCAGATCTTGATCACCGGCAGGATCGGGTTGCCGATCACGTTGCCTTGCCCGGTGGGAAAGAAATGCACCGCAAAGCCGGAGGCGGCGCACAGCGTCACCATCTCGGCGGCAGCCGAGGAGGAGTCCATGAACCACAGGCCCGGATGCGTCGGCATCTCGGCCTTGTCGATCACGCCATCCACGGTGCATTTCTTGCCGATCTTCTGGATATTGCCGAGCGCCTTTTCTTCGATGGTCGTCAAGCCGCCGGCGATGTTGCCCTTGGTCGGCTGGCTGTCGGAGAGGTCGCTGGTCTTGTGGCGGTTGATCAGGTCCTGGTAGCGATTGAACATGAACATGAACTGGTCGCGCACCTTGTCGTTGGCGCAGCGCGCCGCGACGATCGATTCGCCGCCGGTGATCTCTGAGGTTTCGCCGAAGCACAGGTAGTTGCCCAGCGGGTGCAGCTTGTCAAACGCCGCGCCCACGGTGGGGTTGGCGCCGCAGCCGGAGGTGGTGTCCGATTCGCCGCACTTGGTGGAGACCCACAGTTCGTGGATCGGGCACTCGACGCGCTGGATCTCGCTGGCCCACTGCACATATTCCTTGGCCATCTTGGATGCGCGCTTGATGGTCTCGTGGTCGCCATAACCTTCGATGCCGAAGCCCACCACCGGTTTGCCGGTGGTAGCGATCGCGTCGACGATTTTCTTGGTCCAGGCGTCTTCAATGCCGATCACCACCACGGCGGCGACGTTGGGATTTGACCCGGTGCCAATCAGGGTCCTGAAGTGGAGGTCGAGGTCGGCGCCGAACTGCAGGCGGCCGTAGGGGTGCGGAATCGCCATCGTGCCCTTGATGTTGTGGGCCACTGCTTCGCACGCCGCGTTGGAAAGGTCGTCAACCGGCAGGATGATGACGTGGTTGCGTACGCCGACGCGTTTGTTCTCGCGGCGGTAGCCCATAAAGGTTGTGTTTTTGTCGATCATTTTGATTACCACCGCTTGGTTTTTATGTTGTGGACGTGGGCATGCTCACCCAGCTTGATGTCTTTGACGACCTTGCCGATGTCAACGCCGTACTTGATCACGGTGTCGCCGGTTTTCATGTCCTTGAGCGCGATCTTGTGGCCGATCGGGATGTCGGCCCCGGCGGTGATCTTGATGTGGCGGTTGTCGTCCATGATCCAGCCGTTAAGTTCCATGCCGGATTTGATGCCTTCGACCACCACAACAGCGACCGTATCGGCCGCGTCATGCAATACAAAATGGTTCACGATGGGGATTCCTTGCGGGTTGAAAAATGAATCGGGAAAACGTACTGAAATAACAGCGGGCCGGCAAGCTTACGTCCGCGCCTTCCGCAAGTCAACTAGATGAGTTGATTGAGTTGGCTGACAAGCTCTGCTAAACTTCCCGGCATTGTCCGCATGCCTTCGCAACAAGCCAGCGCTCCCTTATCCCGCTCCCGCCATGGCCACCCGCGCTGCCGAACCTGCCTCAGTTGCCACTGTCGTTCCGGCCGGCCTGACTGCCATGGCTTCGCTCACCTCCTCGGTCACCAGCATGGGCGGGCCGGTGTATCGCGAGATTGCCCGCTCAATCATGCAGCGCCTGGAGCTTGGCGCCTGGAAGCCCGGCGAGGCGATCCCCTCCGAAACACGGCTGAAAGAAGAGTTTGGTGTGGCCATCGGCACCATCCGCAAGGCGGTGGATGAGCTGGTGGCGCAGGGCATCCTGTTGCGCCAGCAGGGGCGCGGCACTTTTGTTGCCACGCACAACCGGGATCGCCAGCTGTTCCGCTTTTTCCACATCGAGCGGCAGGATGGTTACAAGGAATACCCGGATGTGCAGCTCACCGGCTTTGAGCGCATCCGGTTGAGCCGCGAGGTGGCAGACAAGCTGGCCCTGCACGAGGGAGACCGCGCCGTGCGCCTGCGCAACACGCTCTCGCTCGAAGGCAAAGCGGTGATGATCGAAGACATCACCCTGCCCGAAGCGCTGTTCCCACGCATGACGGAAAAGAAGCTGCGCGAGCGCCCCAACACGCTCTACAAGCTGTACCAGGACGATTACCGCATTTCGGTGGTACGCACGGCGCAGCGGCTCTCGGCCGGCGTGGCGCCGCGCGATGTGGCGCGTACGCTGGATTTGCCCGCGGGGCTGCCGGTGCTGGTGATCCGCCGCATCGCCTTTGCATACCATGACAAGCCGGTTGAATTCCGCGTCTCGTATATCGATACGCGTCACCATGATTACGTGGGCGATACGCACCGGTAAGCGATGGGCGTCTGGATGTCAGGCAGGCCTGCCAGCATCGCACAGGTGCAGGCTCAAACGCCCATTCGATTCCAGGCCAGCACGTGCACGCCATCGGCGAAATACGAGTCACGTCCGCCATGCACCAATACCGGCGTGCCGGCGTCGGCACCGGCGTACTGCCGCCACCGCTCAAGGCCACGCAGCCAGTCGGGTGAAAACGTGGCCCCCGACTTGATTTCCACGGCATGCAGCGACCCACCCTGCTCGAACAGCAAGTCGACCTCGGTACCATGGTTATCGCGCCAGAAGTAAATGTCGGCTGGCAGACCCCGGTTCCAGCGGTGCATCAGGGTTTGCCCCACAACCCACGACTCGAAAATGGCCCCGCGCAATGCGTGCGTGGCCAATGTCAGCGGGCTATCAATGCGCAATAGATGGCACAGCAAGCCGCTGTCCAGGAAATACAGTTTGGGCATCTTGACCAGGCGTTTCCCGAAGTTGCGATGGTGGGGCGGCAGCAGATATACAAGGTAGCTCGCTTCGAGTACGGTGAGCCAGTTGCGCGCCGTGGTGTGGCTGATCCCGCAATCCGCTGCCAGCGCCGACAGGTTGAGCAACTGCCCTGTACGAGCGGCGCACATCAGGACGAAACGCTGGAATAAGGACAAGTTGGTGACGCCGAGCACCTGGCGCACATCGCGCTCGACATAGGTCGCGGTGTAGCCGCTGAACCACAGACGCGGATCGTCCAGACGGCGCTGACGATCGAAAAGTGCCGGGTAGCCGCCAATCCAGAGCGCCTTCTCCAGCGACCCGGGTGCCAGCCCCGCGTGCGCCAACTCGGGAAACGACAAGGGTAGAAGCTGGAGCAACCCGACGCGCCCTGCCAGTGATTGCGTGACCTGTGCGACCAGGCCGAACTGTTGTGAACCGGTGACCACGAAGTCACCCATTCGCGATCTTTCGTCCACCACACCCTGTAGGTACGACAGAAGTTCGGGACAGCGTTGCACCTCGTCGAGCACTGCACCATCGGGCAAATGGGCGAAGAACTGCCGCGGGTCCATCAATGCGCGCTGCCTTGTCTCCAGGTCTTCAAAAGTGAAATAGGGCTTGCCGGCGAACACCTGCCGCGCAAGCGTGGTCTTGCCGGATTGACGCGGCCCGGTCAAGGCGACAATCGGGAATCCGTTGGCCAACTGCCGCAGCAGCAAGGACGCTTGTCGTTCGATCATTTGTACAATTAGAAATTACGAATTTCAAATTGTACAACTTAACTGCGCTTTGGCAGCCTATGGAAATAGCAGGTGTTGCGGCGTTTCGGTGCACCGCACGCGAGTGCTGCCAATGGGCTCGTTAAGGCCGCACGCCCGATTTCATTTTTACGCCGACATCCATCTTCAGCCGCGCCTGTGCGAGGTCGATGAAGCGGCACAGCAGCGGCCTGGTTTCACGCGGGTCGATCACGTCCTCGACGCCAAACGCTTCGGCGGTGAGGAAGGGAGAATCGAGCTCGCGCAATTCGGCTTCGAGTTCGGTCTGCCGCTGCAGCGGGTCTGCGGCATTCTGTATTTCGCGCCGGTACGCCGCGGCGACACCGCCTTCGACCGGGAGCGAACCCCATTCGGCCGAGGGCCAGGCAATCTTGTAATCGAGGCCGTTCTTGTCGGTGGTGCCCATGCCCGCCATGCCGTAACACTTGCGGATCACCACGGTGACGATCGGCACCGTCGCCTGCAGGCCGGCATAGACGGCACGCATGCCTTCGCGCAGCGTGCCCAGGCTTTCCGCTTGGGTGCCGACCATGAAGCCGGGCACATCGACCAGAAACACCAGCGGAATGTGGAACGTGTCGCACAGCTCGATGAAGTGAATCTGCTTGCGTGCGGCGCGCACATCCATCGCGCCACCATACACCATCGGGTTGTTGGCGATGATGCCCACGACCTTGCCGTTCATGCGCGCCAGCATGGTGATCAGGGCGCGCCCGAAGGTGGGCTGGATTTCGAACAGCGAGTCGCGGTCGGCAATGAGCGCGATCAGCTTGCGCATGTTGTAGGGTTGCCGCCGTTCGCGCGGCACCAGGCTGAGCAGGGCTTCCTCGCGGCGCTCAACCGGATCGTCGCAAGCCACCACCGGCGGCAACTCCCAGACGTTCTGCGGCATGTAGCTCAGGTAACGGCGGATCATCGCGAAGGCTTCGGCCTCGCTCGCGGCGCTGTTGTCGATGGTGCCCGCGGTATCGACCGCCATCGCAGAGCCACCCAGCTCTTCCTTGGTGACCTTGTGCCCAAGCGAGCGCTCGACCACCGGCGGGCCGGCGGCGAACACCTGGCTGCCGCCCTTGACCATCACCGACCAGTGCGACAAGATCGCGCGCCCGGCCGGGCCGCCTGCAGCGGTGCCCAGTACCGCACTGACCACCGGCACCGTGCCGAGTAGCTCGACAGAGCGCTCGAAGCCATCAACGCCGGGGAACACCGTGTGGCCGCGCCGTTTGGCTGAGGTGACGCTGCCGCCCGCGCCGTCGATCAGGTTGACCAGCGGAATCCGATAGCGCGCGGCGAGGTCTTCGACAAACCCGCCCTGGCCGCCCTTGCGCCGGTCGCCGCCCCAGCTGGTGCCGCCGCGCACGGTGAAGTCCTCACCGCCGACCGCGACCGCACGGCCGTCAATTTCGCCCAGGCCCATGACATACGGAGCAGGCGTCACCTTGACCAGCTTGCCGTCGACCATGGTGCTCTTGCCGGTGAGCTTGCCCACCTCCTGGAACGAGCCGCCATCGAGCAGGCCGTCGATGCGCTCGCGCACCGTGAGGCGGCCCTGCGCATGCTGGCGCGCAATCGCTTCAGGACCACCAAGTGTTTCGGCCCATCGGCGTCGCTCGGCAAGTTCTTCGGTTTCAGGCAGCCAGGTCATAACGCGTATCCGGTAGAGTGGTTCAGGGCTGGGTCACGCGCCACGGCATTATTCAATTTTCGCGCCCGAATCGCGCACGCGCTGGCCCCAGCGCGTGTACTCGCTGGCAATGAAGGTGGTGAATTCCTCTGCAGTGCTGGAGAGCGGCTCGGAGCCCTGATCGAACAGGCGCTTGCGCGTGTCCGGCTCGGCGAGGATCAGATTGAGTTCACGATTGAGACGTTCGACGATGGCGCGCGGGGTGGCCGCCGGCGCGAACAGGCCGATCCAGGCTCCTGCGTCAAAGGCGGTCACACCTTGCTCCTGCAGGGTCGGGACGTCCGGTGCGAAGGGCGAGCGCGCCTTGCCGCTGGTCGCGAGTGCCTTGAGGCGCCCCGATTTGACGTGCGGCATCACCGTGAGCAGGCTATCGAAGGTGAGATCGACCTGGCCGGCGATCAGGTCGGTCTGCGATTGTGCGCTGCCTTTGTAGGGAATGTGCACGATGTTCATGCCGGTCTGCTGCAGCAGCATGCTCATCAGCAGATGGCTGGTACTACCGTTGCCGATGGATGCATAGCTTAGTTTGCCGGGGTTGGCGCGTGCGCGCGCGATCAGCTCCTGCACATTATTGATGCCGGTGCGCGGATTGACTACCAGCGCGTAGGGCAGCCAGGTGGCAGGGCCGATCGGCGCAAAATCACGCCGCGCGTCGTAGGCCAGCTTGGGGTAAAGGCTGGGGTTGATCGCGAGCGTCGCCGTGCCGCTCACCAGCAAGTTGTGTCCATCGGGTGCCGCTTGCGCCGCAATCGCCGCGCCGATGCCGCCGCTTTGGCCCGGTTTGTTGTCGATCACGCAGGGCTTGCCGAGCCGCACCGCCAGGCGCTCGCAAACGATGCGCGCAACGATGTCGGTGGCGGTGCCGGGCGGATAGCCCGCAATGATGCTGATCGATTTGCTCGGGTAGTCGGCCGCGCCCTGCGCCTGTACCGCGCCCGGCACAAGCATCAGCGCTGCAACAACACCCAGAAGTTTGGTGGATGTGGAAAAGGTGATGGTCGACAGTTTCATGATGCCTCCGCAATGAGGGGTTGGCGCGCGATTGCCCGATTTTGGGCGAGAGGGGGTGAGAGCCGGGCTGCTCAAGTGGTGAGTGTGGCCACGGTCTGACCTTCGGAAACCGGATCGCCTTCGGCCACGCTGATCTCCTTGAGTGTGCCAGATTCTTCGGCAATCACCGGTATCTCCATCTTCATCGATTCGATGATCATCACCTCGTCGCCTGCGGCGACGGCGTCACCCGGTTTGAGGTAGATTTTCCAGACCGAGCCGGTGACTTCGGTGAGCAGTTTCACAATGGCCATGATGATGATGATCCTTGAGGGTGGCAGTGCGGTCAGTAGCAGGGTAGGGAATCCGGGTTTTGCCGGTCGGGGGAATCGTTTTCAGAACGTCGTCGGCCAGGTGCGCATCAAGTGCTCGCCGACGCCATTGGTAAGGCGCATGCAATGCACCTCAAGCATGCGGATCAGGTAACTGCGCGTGTCCGCCGGCAGCACCACCGACTGCACCGCGTACATCGAAGCGATGTCCCATACGCTGTTGCCGCGCGCCATCTCCATCACCGCCTCGTCGTAGCCTGCATCACCGGGATTGAGGCCGTGCACGATGCCGGCCGCAAAGGCCGGGTCCATGAAGCTGATTTCGGCAGTGGGCCAGGCCGCGAATTCGTCCGAGTTGCGGCCGCCACCCATGTTGAGGTACGCCTGTCCGTAACTCTTGCGCAGCACCACGGTGAGCTTCGGTACCGTAACGAGCGAGAGCGCGCCCATGAAGTTGACGATCTTGCCGGGGGCGCGGCGGCGTTCGGCATCAAGCCCGATGATGAAGCCGGGCGTATCGACCAGCATCACGATCGGGATATTGAACGAGTCGCACAACACAATGAAGTTGGTGGCTTTTTCGCAGGCATCGGTGTCGAGCGCGCCGCCCTTGTGCAAGGGGTTGTTGGCCAGGATGCCGACGCTGCGCCCGCCGATGCGCGCCAGCGCGGTCACCACCACCTTGCCAAAGCGCGGCTTGAGTTCGAACACGCTGTCCTTGTCGGCAATCGCCTTGATGATCTTGCGCACGTCATAGACCTGGGTGCGGCTGGCCGGCAGCACATTGGCGATGTCGCGCATGCCATCGCCCGAACCGGCCGGCACGGCATGCACCGGCGGCGCTTCCTTGTGGTGGGCCGGCAGGTAAGACAGGAATTGCTTGATCGCCGCCAGCGCTTCTTCGTCCGAATCCACCACCTGATCGACCAGGCCGGTGACTTCGCTGTGCAATTTCCAGCCGCCGATTTCTTCAGGGTCAACCTTTTCCTTGATCGCCATCGATACCAGTTGCGGGCTCGACACCGCCATGATCGCGCCCTTGCGCATCACCGCGAAATCGGAATAGCCGGTGTACCAGGTCGAGGAGCCGTAGCACAGCCCGAGCACCGCAGCGGCCCACGGCGTCTCGCGCATGCGCCGGTATTGCGTCGGGTCATTGCCGAGCATCACGCCCATGCCGCGCGAGCCCATGGTGTCGGGCATGCGCGCACCCGACGACTCGCCGAGGAACACCATCGGCAGGCCGCGCTGCGTGGCGACGCGTTTCATCTGCCCGATCTTTTTGCCGTTGGTGGCGCTGCTCGATGCGCCCTTTACCGTGAAGTCGTTTGACACCACGGCGACCTCGCGCCCGTCGATGCGCCCATAGCCAGCGATCTTGCCGTCCGCCGGTGTCTTGTCGCGGTCGGATTCGGCTGCGGAGGAGGTGCCGAACAGGCCGGACTCGATGAAGCTGTCGGCATCGAGCAGATGGTCGATACGTTCGCGCGCATTGAGGATGCCCGGCGCGCGCCGTTTGGCCAGCCGGTCGGGTCCGCCCATGGCGAGCGCCTTGATACGCCGCGCTTCGTAGTCCTGCAGGATGTCTTCGATTGCCATCTTCCGTGCTCCGCTGTTTCGATCGGCGTGCCGCTAGGCCGCACCGTTGTTGGTTCTGCTGGCGCCGCAGTAGACCACCTGGGCCGCTTCGAGTTGATCGATGGCGGTGCTCGACAAACCCGCCACCGTCGCCAACACCTGGCGCGTGTCCTGGCCGACGCGGCGCCCGGCATGGCGGATGCGCCCCGGCGTGCCCGAGAGGCGCGGCACCGGGGCGGCCATCGCCACTGCACCGATCTCGTCGTCCGGTAGTTCGACGATTGCCCCGCGCGCCTGATAGTGCGGGTCGCGAAAAATGTCGGCCATGGTGAAGATGCGCGTTGCCGGCACGCCGGCCTCGTTGAGAATTTTTTCGAGTGCAACGAGGTCATGGCTCGCGCACCAGCGCGCGATGATGTCGTCAATCGCCGTCGCATGGCCGGCACGCACCACCGGGTCCTTGAAGCGTGCATCGTCGGCGAGCGCCGGCTGGCCCATGGTCTCGCACAGGCGTTTGAACACCGCATCGCCCATCGCCGTGATGTGGATGAACTGCCGGTCGCGGCTCGCGTACAGGTTGTTGGGCGTGCTGTCGGGCAGGGCCGTGCCTGCACGCGCTGCCACCACGCCGAGCTTTTGGTAGGCCGGGATGTGCGGCTCCATGAAACTGAAGGCGGCCTCGTAAAGGGCGCTGTCGACGATCTGGCCGCGTCCGCCGCTTGCACGATTGCCGCGCGCGAGCAAGGCCAGCACGGCACCGAACGCGGCGTACAGGCCGGTGATGCAATCGGTCAGCGACACCGCCACCCGGCTCGGCGGACGATCCGGATCACCGGTGACATGGCGCAGGCCGCTCACCGCTTCACCGATCACGCCGTAACCCGCGCGCTGGCTGTAGGGGCCGCTCTGGCCGAATCCGCTGACACGCACCATCACCACGCCGGGGTTCACCTTGGCCAGATCGTCATAGCCCAGGCCCCACTTTTCGAGGCCACCGGGGCGGAAGTTTTCCACCACCACATCGCAATGCGCGACCAGGCGGCGGATCACGTCCTGGCCCTCGGAGCGGCGCAAATCGACCGAGATCAGCGACTTGTTGCGAAAGATGCTCGCCGCATAGAGCGACTTGCCGTGAAAGCGCTTGCCCATGGTGCGCACGGCGTCGCCCTCGGGCGGCTCCACCTTGATCACCTCGGCGCCGAAGTCGGCAAGCAGGCGGCCGCAGAACGGGCCGGCGACGGTGGAGCCCATTTCGAGCACCCGGTAGCCGGTGAGCGGGCCGTGGGCCAGACCCGGCACAACGGCTTGCGGCGCGGCGCTGGCGGATGAATGGTCTGGGCGGGTCATGGCGTGTCTGGGGTTAGAGCACAAAGCTCTGGTAGCGCCGCAGCCAGGCCTTGGCACTGCGCATGTTGGCGCGGCGCAGGCGCTCGGCCGCAGCGGCGTCACCGCGACGCATCGCGGCAATCACGGCGCGATGCTCGGCCAGCCCGTGCTCGGCGCGCCCGGGGAGGATGATGATGCGGCGGATGATCGCCTGGGTCTTCTCGTAAATGCTGTCGAGCATGCTCGTGAGCACCGGGTTGGCGGCGGCCTCGATCATGCGCCGGCGCAGCCGGCCGTAGCCGGCGATGAAGGATTCGTAGTCGTGCGCCCGCACGTATTGCGCCATCGGACCGTCAAACAGTTTGACCATGTCCTGCCACGACGCCGGCGTGGTGTTTTGCGTTGCCAGCCGTGCGCACAGCCCTTCGAGCACTTCACGCAAATCGTAGGTCTCGAACACCTGGGTGAGGTCGAGCCGTACCACCACGGCGCCGCGATTGGGAACGCGCTCGATCAGGCCGCGTTGTTCGAGCGCAATCAGGGTTTCGCGCACCTGCGCGCGCGGCACCTTGTATTCCGCAGCCAGCGCCTGCTCGCGCAGCTTGCTGCCGGGCGCTATCTCCTGCGAGGCAATACGTTCGCGCAACGCCGCCTGCAGGTCAACGGCCTGACGTATCGCGGAACGCGGCCGGGCCGCCGTCGCGGAGCGCGACCCCGTCCGCACCATGCGCTTGCGAGCGTCGGTTGCTGCGGGAGGGGGGCGGGTCACCATGGATTCGCTTTGTTCGCTGGACACCAAAGCGCACGACCTTAGCATTCCGTCAACAAAAATGTCAACAATCCTGTTTACATAATGGGCATGACGGGTAACAATGCGGTCGATCAAAAAGCTTGGCACGCATGGACTCGTCCTCGGGAGGCTGGGTGACAGGGCCGAGTGGCAGCCTTTGGTATGCTCGCAGTGCCAGCTTGCGTGATGCGGAAGAACCTGCACGCGCCACACTGCTTTACCATCCGTAGGTCAAACAAGAAAACGCACAACATGATCATTCACGACCCGGTGCGCATTACCGGCGAGCTCGATGCCGGCAACGTCATCAAGACCACCACTTGCTACATGTGCGCCTGCCGTTGCGGCATCAAGGTGCATGTGCGCGGCGACGAAGTGCGCTACATCGAAGGCAACCCCGCGCACCCGATCAACCGGGGCGTGATCTGCGCCAAGGGCTCGGCCGGCATCATGAAGCAGGTGTCGCCGGCACGCCTCACCAAACCTCTGTTGCGCAAGGCGGGGAGCGAACGCGGCGCTGGCGAGTTTGAACCCATCAGCTGGGAAAAGGCGTTCGAAATCCTCACCGAACGCCTCGCCCACATCCGCAATACCGACCCGAAGAAATTCGCGCTCTTCACCGGCCGCGACCAGATGCAGGCGCTCACAGGCCTGTTCGCACGCCAGTTCGGCACACCGAACTACGCGGCGCACGGCGGCTTCTGCTCGGTGAACATGGCCGCCGGCATGATCTACACCATCGGCGGCAGCTTCTGGGAGTTCGGCGGGCCCGATCTGGACCACGCCAAGCTCTTCGTGATGATCGGCACCGCCGAAGACCACCACAGCAACCCGATGAAGATCGCGCTCTCGAAGTTCAAGCGCGGCGGCGGGCGCTTCATCTCGATCAACCCGGTGCGCACCGGCTACTCGGCGATTGCTGACGAGTGGATACCGATCAAGCCCGGCACTGATGGCGCGCTCTTCATGGCGCTGCTGCACGAAGTTATCGCCAACGACCAGATTGATCACGCCTTCCTCAAGCGCCACACCAACGCACCGCAACTGGTGGTGCTGGACGAAGGCGAGCGCGAAGGCCTGTTCGCGTTTGACCCGGTGGCCGGCCCGCCGGGCGATGGCCGCAACCCGCATAACAAGCTGGTGTTCGACAACACCAGCAAGAGCATCAAGGCCGCCTACCCGGCCGGCATTGAAGAAGGCTGCGACCCGGCGCTGGAAGGCGAGTTCAAACTCGCCGACGGCACGCGCGTTACGCCTTCGTTCCAGTTGTTGCGTGAGCGCGTCAAGACCTGCACCCCCGAATGGGCTGCCGAGATCACCGGCATTCCCGCTGCGCGCATCAAGAGCCTGGCCAAAGAACTCGG
>CANJDH010000105.1 GCA_947473125.1 Burkholderiales bacterium | reverse complement strand
TGGTGCAGCGCTTCGCGTTTGGCGGCGGCGTCGGACAAGCCCAGCGCATGGCGCAGCGCCGCGTTGACAAACAGGGCATCCGGGGCGGCGGCACCCAGGTGCGCGGCATCGGCACCGATCAGAAGCACCGCTTCAAACGGCCGCAGTTGAGCCCCTTCGAGAGTCGTGAGGACCACCGGGCTGTCGACCGCGCGATTGCGAAACGAGGCGCGCTCGAACTGCGCCGAGAGAAACACGCGCCATTCCCCAAGGCTCGCGCGCAGGCCGCTTCGTGTGTCGCTGCTGCTGCCAGCACCGCCACCCAGCACCTTGAGCAGTTGCGCAAGCAGGGCCAGCACGTCGGCACCGGCAGGGTCGCCGACAAGGCGCGCGCGAATTCCGAGCTCGTCGAGCGATGCATCGAGCGCGGCGGTCCAGGTGCCGAACGACGCCTCGCCACGCGGCCACGCCGCCTGTGCCGCGAGCAGGCGCTGCACCAGGGCGGCGGCGGCCGGCGGCATGCCCTGCACCGCGAGCAGCGCCGGGCCGATGCGCGTGATGTCGTGGCGATGCACCGCATCTTCGATCGCGGCGACGGCGAGGTCGCGATCGTCGTCTGCGATGTCATCGAGCACGAACGGCGACTTCAGGAAATCGATCACAATGCGCGACGGCAAGCCGCCGGCCACCGCTTCGACCCAGCGCATCACCGCAGTCGCCGCCGAGGTGGTCGAGAGGCGCCAGCCGGCTTCGTCGGCCAGCAGGATCTGGCGGCGCTCGAGCAGCGCACGCGCGCGCCGCGCCACCAGCGTATCGAGCGCGATCAGCCCGATGCCAGTAATCCCGGCTGCGAGCCATGCCTGCACCTGTGCGACCACGGCACCGGCTTCGCCTTCGAGCGAATCGGCCGCCAGGATGCGTACCTCGGGCAGCGCGTCGGCGTGCGGGGCTTCGGCGATGGCCTGCGCCTTTTCCTCTGTTGTCTCGCGCTCTTCTGCAGCGGGAGCCCCCCATACCGCACGCGCCCAGAGCGGTGCCGCCACGTCAATCAGCGTCACCGGCGCACGTCCGGCATGGCGCGCAAGGCCGCTGATCCAGCGCTTTGAAAGCGGCGCATTGGCCAGGACAAACAGCGGCCCGGCAGCGTTGTCGCACCAGGCCTGCATCGCCATCGCACCGAAAACCGTTGGTGCGACCGCTTCTCCGGCCGGCCCGCCAGCGGCGCCGGCGGTTTCGGCCTGCCACACATCCCACACCAGGCGCGCTTCGCGGCTGTCGGCATGCGCGACGCCGCGGCTGTAGGCGGCGCGAATCGCGCGACGCCACTCGCCCTCGTCCAGCGCCGCAACATGCGCCTCGCCCAGTTCATCGGCTAGCGCGATCACCGCCGCACAGGTATCCCACAGGGATTCACGCCGAAACCAGTCATGACGGCGCACTAGCCCGTAGAGCCGCTCGGCGCGCCGCGCGAACGGCTCGACCGCCCGTCCGGGCAGGGCTTCGGCCAGCGCGTCTTCCGGTGTGACCATCCGCGGCGGCAGGCACACCGCATGGCCGCGTCGCGCCGCGCTGATGCCGAATGCGCGGCGCAGCACCGCTGCCACGCGCAGGTCGGGCACCAGCAGGGTCGCGACACTCAGGTCGGGGCCGACCAACTGGTCCAACACGAGGTTTGCGACCGCCGACGGCAGCGCCGGGCCCGCCTGGAGCGACAGGCGCACCAAAGAAAGCTGCGGCGAAAGCTGCGGGGAAAGCGGCGGGGATGGCGATGGCATGCAGGCTTGAAATGTCTTGCGCTGCCCTGACGTCAAAGGGGTGCTTCAACGCGCGGCAACGGATTTTGTTAGGATAATCGATTCGCCCCGGTTTCCCGGGCCCAACGGCCCACACCACTCCGTCATTTCCCGCATTTTCATAAAGAGAATCAACTCCATGAGCGCCAACATTACCCACGTTACCGATGCAAGTTTTGATGCCGACGTCCTCAAGTCCGGCGAAGCCGTTCTGGTCGACTATTGGGCCGAATGGTGCGGGCCGTGCAAGATGATCGCACCGGTTCTTGAGGAAATCTCGACCACCTACGCCGGCAAGGTCAAGATCGCCAAGATGGATGTGGACGCCAACCAGGAAATCCCGGCCAAATACGGCATTCGCGGCATCCCAACGCTGATCTTGTTCAAGAACGGCCAGGAAGTCGCCAAGAAGGTTGGCGCCATGTCCAAATCGCAACTCACCGCGTTCCTCGACAGCCACGTTTGACCGGCCTGGCCGATCTGCGGACACCATCCGCAGATCGCAGTTATTGCAGTTACTGTTGTTTTTTCCCAACGTCCGCAAGCAGCGTGATTGACGCGGTACGCGCGTTGCGCTTACCCTAAGGCGTCATTGCATCCGCCGCGCCAGCAGTTCTGCAGTCCAACACGCCCGCGTTGATGCGCATCTAGTAGTCTCTTCCGTTTTCCCAGGCCTCACCCCTCGTATTCGTTCGTTGCCGCGTCTTGCGGCGCTGTGCTTTCGCACATCCTCTTCCTCGTACCATGCATCTCAACGACCTCAAAGACCTCCCTGTCACCGAACTGGTGGAAATGGCCATCGGCCTCGAAATCGATAACGCCAGCCGCATGCGCAAGCATGAATTGATTTTTGCGATCCTCAAGGCCAAGGCCAAGCGCGGCGAGCCGATCTTCGGCGACGGCGCCCTTGAAGTGCTGCCCGACGGCTTCGGCTTCCTGCGCTCTCCCGACACTTCCTACCTGGCCGGCACCGACGACATCTACATCAGTCCGTCGCAGATCCGCCGCTTCAACCTGCATACCGGCGACACCATCGAAGGCGAAGTGCGCACCCCGAAAGACGGTGAACGTTATTTCGCCCTGGTCAAGGTCGACAAGGTCAACGGCGACCTGCCCGAGAACACCAAGAACAAGATCCTGTTCGAGAACCTGACACCGCTGTTCCCGGACAAGATCCTCAAGCTCGAGCGCGACATCAAGGCTGAAGAGAACATCACTTCGCGCATCATCGACATCGTTGCGCCGATCGGGCGCGGCCAGCGCGGCCTGATCGTGTCTTCGCCCAAAAGCGGCAAGACCGTGATGCTGCAGCACATTGCGCATGCGATCACCTCGAACCACCCCGACATCATCCTGATCGTGCTGCTGATCGACGAGCGCCCCGAAGAAGTCACCGACATGCAGCGCACGGTGCGCGGCGAAGTCGTCGCATCGACCTTTGACGAGCCGGCGATCCGCCACGTACAGGTCGCCGACATGGTGATCGAAAAAGCCAAGCGCCTGGTCGAGCACAAAAAAGATGTGGTGATCCTGCTTGACTCGATCACCCGCCTGGCGCGCGCCTACAACGCGGTGCAGCCGAACAGCGGCAAGATCGGTACCGGCGGCCTCGACACCAACGCGCTGCAAAAGCCCAAGCGATTTTTCGGTGCTGCCCGCAACGTCGAGGAAGGCGGTTCGCTGACCATCCTCGCCACCGCATTGGTTGATACCGGCAGCCGCATGGACGACATCATCTATGAAGAGTTCAAGGGTACCGGCAACATGGAGATCCACCTCGACCGGCGCATGGCCGAGAAGCGCGTGTATCCATCGATCCTGATCAACAAATCCGGCACCCGGCGCGAAGAACTCCTGCTCGGACCGGAGCTGCTGCACAAGACCTGGATCCTGCGCAAGTTCCTCTACAACATGGATGAAATCGAGGCGATGGAATTCATGATGGAAAAAATGCGCGCGACCAAGAACAACGACGCGTTTTTCGATTCGATGAAAAAAGGCTGATGCCGCAGCTGCGTTGACACTCCCTCCGCGGGGCGCTTACACTGCATCGCAAGGCGCGCATCACGGCGCTTCCCATAGCAGCCTTCGGAGGAGATCCATCATGCAACAGGCACGCCGCCTGATCGCGTCCATCACGTCGACGCTTGTCGCGTCGCTTGTGACGTCGCTCGTCACCTCGATCGTCACCCTGCTTGGTGCCGGCCAGGCACTGGCACAACCCTACCCGTCACGCCCGGTGCGCATCGTCGTGCCCTATCCCGCCGGCGGTCCGGCCGACGTGCTGGTGCGCGGCCTCGGCCAGAAGCTCTCCGAGATTTGGGGCCAACCGGTCGTCGTCGATAACCGTCCCGGTGCCAACGAAATGATTGCCGCCGAGAGCGTGGCCAAGTCGCCTGCCGACGGTTACACCTTCCTGGTTGCCTCCGACTCGGTATTCACGCTGAACCCGCATCTGTATTCGAAAGTGCCCTACGACACGGTGCGCGACTTCCTGCCGGTCACACGCCTGGTGACGGCCAACCTGATGCTGGTCACGCGCCCCGACTTTCCCGCCAGCAACATGCGCGACCTGATCGACTACGTCAAGAAAAACCCGGGCAAGCTCACCTACGCCTCGGTCGGCGCCGGCGGCGTCAACCACTTGCCGATGGCATGGCTCTCCAATCAGCACGGCCTGACCATGGAGCACATCCCCTACAAGGGCCTGCCGCCGGCGTTGCAGGACGTCGTTGCCAGCCGCGTCGACATGATGGTGGCCGTGATCGGCGGCGCCATGCCCTTCGTCAACGACGGCCGCATCAAGGCCATTGCGGTGGCCGGCAAGACCCGCGCCACGGTTGCGCCGAACGTGCCGACCTATGCGGAAGCGGGCTTTGCCAACTTCGACGCCTCGTTCTACTTCGGCGTCGCCGCACCGCGCGGCACGCCGGCGGAGATCGCCAACAAGTTCGCCGCAGACGCGGCGAAGATTGTCGCCACCGACGATTTCAAGGCGCGTTTTCTCACCAACCTCGGGTTCGCCCCGGTGACCGAAACGCCCGAGCAATTCGCCAATTTCCTCAAGGGCGATCGCGAGCTGGCTGCCCAAAAAGTGAAAATTTCCGGCGCCAAGCTCGACTGACCGACGACGCATCGGGCATTTACGGCCATCGCCCTCGGGATCGTGGGCGGTTGGCGCTGCCAGCCTCTCACGCTCTTCCGCCTTACCCGCCTGTCCCTTTGTCTGCGCCCATGAATCCGCTCGCCTTCACCATACCGCTTGCCCCCGGCACGATCGCGCCGCTTGAGGTGATTTCCCGCTTCGGCAAGCACGACTACACGCTGATGTCCCTGCTCGAATCGCGCGTGCGCCTGATTCCCGACAAGGAATTCATCGTCTTCGAGGGTCGCTCGCTGAGCTATGCCGAGGTATGGCGCGAAGTGCTGGCCACCGCGCAGGCCCTGGCCGCGCGCGGCGTCAAACAAGGCGACCGCATTGGCGTCATCTCGCCGAACCACCCGATGACGGTGTTCACCTTTTTCGCCCTCGCGCACCTGGGTGCGATCATGGTGTCGGTAAATGCCGATTACGGCATCGAAGAAGTGCGCTACGTGTTCAACCATGCCGGCGTCAGCGGCGTGATCGCGGCACCGGAAGCGCTGGAGCGCGCCCAGGCCGCATGCGCCGCAATGTCGCCGCTGCCGTGGTTCACCCTCAATCAGCCGGGTGCCGGTGGCGTGCCGCAATTGCGCGCGGAGCCGGCGCCAGCCGACATTGCAGCGCCTGCGGGTGCCGCCGCACCTGACGCGACGGTGATATTGGTCTATACGTCAGGCACCACCGGCTTCCCGAAAGGCGTGATGCACAGCCAGAAGACCATCGTGTTGGCCGGCGAAGGCTTTGTGCAGCGCATGTACCTGCAGCCGGACGAACGCGTGATGTGCATCCTGCCGATGTTCCACATCAACGCCGTGTTCTACTCGCTGACCGGCTCGCTCGCCGCCGGCGCGACGCTTATCCTGGAGCCGCGCTTTTCCGCTTCGCGTTTCTGGGAAGTGGCGCACGCCACGCGCGCCACCGAAGTCAACACCATCGCCGCGGCCGCCGGTATCCTGATGCGCCGGCCGCGCAGCGAATACCGGCACGGCCACAGCTTGCGCAAGATGTTCGGCGCTCCCTTCGACGACGAGACCTACCGCGTGTTTCGCGACGAGTTCAACATGCCGCACGTGATCGAAGGCTTCGGCATGTCGGAGATCCCCGGCGCGCTCAACAACCCGTTCGCCGGCGAACGCCGCGTGCGTTCGATGGGCAAGCCGTCCACCCATCCGGACCCGGAGATCAAACTCACTGAGGTGAAGATCATCGACGACGACGGCAACACCGTGGCGCCTGGCACCATCGGCGAACTCGCGGTGAAGACGCCGACCATCCTGCAAGGCTACTTTCGCGACCCCGAACAGACCAAAGCTGCGTTCCGCGACGGCTGGTTCCTGACCGGCGACCTGGCCTGGTACGACGCCGAC
Organism: Burkholderiales bacterium; assembly: GCA_947473125.1. GTDB lineage: Bacteria > Pseudomonadota > Gammaproteobacteria > Burkholderiales > JAEUOS01 > CANJDH01. The sequence goes on along the minus strand of CANJDH010000105.1, from coordinate 9,024 downwards.
GGCTACTACTGGTTCGTGGCGCGCAAAAAAGACATCATCAGGAAACGCGGCGAAAACATTTCCGGCGCCGAGCTCGACCGCGTCATCGGCAACCACCCGGCGGTGCTCGAAGCGGCGGCAATCCCGGTGCCGGCCGACCTCGGTGAAGACGAAATCCTGGTCGCCGTGGTGCTACGTGAAGGCCAGAGCGCGACCGCGCAGGACATCGCCGACTGGTGCCGCAAGCACCTCACCGCGATCAAGGTGCCGCGCTACGTCACCTTCGTGGCGACGCTGCCGCACACACCGACACACCGGGTCGAAAAATTCAAGATGCGCCAGGACAAAAACCTGCGCGAACGCGCCGTCGACCTATCAAGCTGACCCCTTTCGCCCCGACGACTTTCCCTTTTCCCTTTCACTGGACATCCCATGAGCCGCACTGCCAAACCCATGCATACCGAGACCGGCTACAGCACCGCCGATTCGATCACCGTCTACGGCAAGAACCTGTGTACCGAAGTGCTCGGCAAGGTCAACCTCGGCGACATGGGCTTTCTCGGCCTTACCGGCCGCTTGCCGACGCCGCAGGAATCGGTGGTCTTCAATGCGATTACCGTGACACTGGTCGAACACGGCATCACGCCCTCCGCCATTGCTGCGCGCCAGACCATCCTCGGTGCGCCCGAATCGCTGCAGGGCGCCGTCGCTGCCGGCCTGCTGGGCCTGGGCACGGTGTTCGTCGGCTCGATGGACGCAGTCGCCAATCTTCTGACGCGTACCCTCAAGGACACCGGCGATACACCCGACTACGCCGCACTCGCCAAGACCATCGTCGACGACTACGCAGCGCGCAAGGCGATCATCCCCGGCATCGGCCACCCGATCCACAAACCGGTTGACCCGCGCGTGCCGGTGCTGTTCCGTATCGCTGCGGAAAACGGCTTTTCCGGCAAATACGTCAAGCTGATGCAGGCAGTGCATGCCGAAGCGCAGTCGCGCACCACCAAGGTGTTGCCGATGAACGCCACCTCGGCGATCGGCTCGATCGCCTGCGAACTGGGCATTGACGCGCGCGTGGTGCGCGGCCTGGGTGTGATGGCGCGTGCCGTCGGGCTGGTGAGTCACATCCTCGAAGAAACCCGCAATCCGATGGGCAACGAAATCTGGCATCGCACCGAGGAAGCCGCCACCGAGCACAAACGGACCTGACCAACCCCTTTCATCTACCCAAAGAGGAACGCATGATTACCGAACTCGTTTTGTTTGACCTGCCGTCCGGCATTAGCCGCGAACACGTCGTTACCGGCATGCGTGACACCGCAAGCGCCTGGCGCGCCAATCCCGAACTGGTGCGCAAGAATTATCTGTACGACCCCGCCAAAGGCCAGGCTGGCGGCGTGTATCTGTGGCCTTCGGTCGAAGCGGCGCAACGCGGCCACAACGAAGCCTGGCGCGCGCGCATCAAGGCGATGTACGGCAATGAGCCGGTGATCCGCTACTTCGAGACGCCGCTGATCGTCGACAACGCCCTCGACAAACTGATCGACGGCGACGCCTGACGGTGTGTCGCATCGGTTAAACCCCGCAGGCGCAAACCTGCGCACGATCTGACTTCTATTCCGAGAATGGCTCCAAGAGCCATTCTTCAGCGCACACTGCGCCAGGAAGTCCGATCCATGCGCTTCTTCCGGCGGCCTCAGCGATGACGCCAAGCAATATCAGGTTCGCGCGGTACAACTGGCAGTTCAGGAGGCGAAGAAATGAAAGAAAGCGCGCTGTACGCAAAAATCGTTGAATGGTCGGAAGAAGATCAGTGTTACGTGGGCAGCTCGCCCGGTCTTGTCTATGGCGGTTGCCATGGTACGGACGAGATAGCGGTGTTCGAGGAGCTTTGCCACATCGTGGAGGAAACGGTTGCTCTCTATCGCGTCGATGGCAAACCGCTACCGCCGCCGACTTCGGGGCGGGATTACGCCAACAAGATGCAGAATGTGGCCTAGTTGCGGGGTGATGTTGTGTATAGGTCGTGAACCATTGCGCCGGGGCCGCCGAAAGCAGACCCTGTGACCAAAGAAGACTTGGTAAGGGCGATGCGCTTTCTGAAGGACCTGGTTCTAGCTACCGAAAGTGCGTTTTATTCGGGCGAACAGTAAGTCTGCTAACCAAAATCACGTTGGCCCGCCCTTGCCGATGCCCTGTCAGGGTTTCTTGCGCAAACTGATGTCCCCGTACCACGCGGTCGCGGCCTCGCCGGTCTGGTCCGTGTCGGTCATGAGGGCGATACCCAGCACCGGCGGTGGTTCTTCCTTGAAGGCACGTTTGTAGTCTTCGTAAACATTGCGCTCGACTTCAACCCACTCCCCGACGCGCTTCGCACCGGACTCCACGACAAACATCATGGCGCGGGCCGTGTAGGCATTCGGCACCATCGTGCCGGCCGGCGCCTTGCCGTCCCACACATAGTTGATGCCGGCATGCGGCGGGTAGTCGCCATAGAGCGCCTTGACCATGCCGTATTGCATGCGCATCGCGGCACCGGCCTTCTCGGGGTCGTAGCGGAAGGTGACATAGATGCGCGCGGGATAGTCATCACCTTCCTTGGTATGGATATCGGCGTTCTTGACCAAATTGGCGACTTTCCAGCGCCACTTGAGGATCGGCGTGTCGCGGATATTAAGGTTCAGTGCGGTGAGGTCGCGCGTCAGTCCGGAAGCCGAAGCATCAGCCTCTGCCTTGAGCACTGTCACGCCGCCTTCGCTGACGAGGGTATAGCTGCTGTGCCTGTCGATGTTGCGAAACGTGAGCGGCTTCCAGGCTTGCGGTTGACCGCCGGGTGCGAGTTTGGAAAACAGGCCGGCTTCCACGACATCCTGTGCAAAGCCGGCCTGGAACGCCAGACTGGCGACCAGGGCGAACAGCATTTTCATGGTGCAAGTCCTTCGAGGAGCGTGGCCCGTTGTGCGTCGCCCTTGAGGCGCGCAAGGTCGGCCGGGGTATCGAGGTCGGGCAGCGTGCGCAGCTCCGCGAGTCGCGCGCCGGCGCGGCCGGCCGCCTTGCGGGTCGTCGCCATGACGTTGCCGCTACCCCAGGCAATGTTGCCAAACAGCTCGGGCACGGCGCGGGCCAGTCCGACCAGCACATAGCCGCCGTCGAGCGCTGGGGCATAGACGGCATCCGCGCCCTCGAGGGCCGCGAACGCGGCGCCGATGTCTGCGTCGGTAAGCCACGGGCAGTCGCTGCCCACCAGTACTACCCGTTCGCCGGCAAGCAGCGCCGCGCACAGCGCCAGCCACATGCGCGCGCCCAGGTCGGCGCCGGTCTGGGTTTTGAGCGTCACGCCAAAATCGTGCTCACATGCCGCAAAGAAGGGATGCGCGATGTCAGGCGCGCACCACAACTCGATCCGCGCATCAGGCGTGGCGCGCTGCCAGGTGCGCGCGGCAGCCAGACGGTGGCGCACCAGGCGCTGGTGCAGCGTGGCCGCGCCTTCTGCACCGAGCGCCGGGATCAGGCGCGTCTTGCATTGCCCCGGCACCGGCGCTTTTGCAAACACCTGAAGCACCTGGCTCATGCGTAGGCGATCCAGCGCCCGCAGAAAATGACGCCAACCCAGATCGCGATCGACGCGATGGCCATGACGCGCGCGCTTGGCGGCGCGCGTTGGCCGACATCCCACGACGCGACATTCACATACGGGCCGGTGTGGAACATCACTGCGTTGGTGCCGGCCAGGCTGAGCAGTCCGATCTTGGCGATGAAAACGCGATTGCCGATGAGATCGGCAGCATGGGCGACAAACAGCAGGGACCCGGTCGCTGCGGCGCAGAGAAACGCCAGCAGGGTCCACGGCAGGACATGGCGTGCCAGCTGGCGCAACGAGAGGTTGCGCGTCAGGCCCAGGATGCGCAGGTCGACCAAGACGATGCTGCCGAACAGCAGCGCGATCGACACCAGGTGCAGCGATTCGACCAGCGGATACGCCAGCGCATTGGTGCGCAGGAACACCGCCAGCGGCAGCTGATGGATCGCCTGGGCGATGTCGATGGCCACGCCTAGCGCAGTTCGGTGGGCTTGCCGTTGACGATGATGCGCTCGACGCGCAGTTCGTCCTTCTTGCTGCTGCTGGGGTAGCCGATCAGCGTCACCGTGGCCCCGACCTTGACCATGTCGCCGTTCATGCCGCGCCCCTCCATGCGGGTGACCGGCGCGAGCCAGGCAAACCAGGTCTTGTCAGCGGTCTTGAGCCGGATCGTGGCGTGGGGATTTTCGTATTTCGATTCGACGATGGTGCCAGTCAGGGTCAGAGGTTTGCTGGCGTCGTAGTCGCCCCAGCCGTGGTGTGCATGCGCTGCCACAACAGCGAAGGCCGCGAGTATGGTGCAGGCGATTGTTGCGAATCGTCGAATCAGCATGGTGGCTCCCTTATTGAACGGCGGTCAAGCGCTGCTTGCGTTCGTCGCGCGGCAGCGCGGCCAGCGCCTTCACGCGCGCATGGAATTTTTGCATGTCGCCGCCGTCTTCGGCGATCAGGCGCGCGAACGCCGCGACATGTTCAGTGTAAACCGCCACCGAGCCCAGGCGTGCATTGTTGAGATCGCGGTAAAACCAGTCGTCGTAGCGCTTTGCCTCTTCTTCGGTGAGCTTCCATCCAGCCTTGAGGGTGAGGTAATCGGCCTGCAGCGCGGCGATCGCCTGGGCCTTGGCGGCGCGGCGTGCGGTCTCGTCGCCGCCAGCCGCATACACGCCTTCGAGCCGGGTGCGGGCGCGCATCAAGGTGGCGATCAGGTCGTGCTGGCGCGCCTTGAAGGTGCTGTAGCGCGCCAGTTCTTCGGGCGTGGCATTGCCTGTGATCCAGCGCTTAATGCCCTCTTCCTCGACCGCCACCGCGTACGATTCATTGAAGCTGGTATCACCCTGCGCATATGCCACCTGGTGCGCCAGTTCGTGGAAGATCAGCCGCGCGATTTCGAGCTCGGGATAACGCACGAAGGTGTTGAGCAGCGGGTCGTCGAACCAGCCCAGGGTGGAATACGCCGGCACCCCGCCGACGTAAACGTCGTCGCCGCCGGCACGCAGCTCGGCCGCATGCGCGTCGGCATCGTCCTTGGCGAAATAGCCGCGATACGGCACGCAGCCGGCCACCGGGAAGCACGAGGTTTTCATCGTCAGCGACAGTTCGGGCGCAGCAAATACATTCCACACCACGTAGGGCCGCTTGAGGTCGGCGTAGAGGCGATAGCTGCGATTGTCGGGCAGCGCCAGCTCGCGGCTGGCAAAGTCGCGGGCGCGCTGCGCGTAGGCCAGCTTGCGCTTCAGGTCGGCACCGGTGGCGCTGTCGGCCAGCACCTCTTCGACCGGGCGCGACAGGCGCCGCAGTTCCATCTGGCCGTTGAACGCCTGCCAGAAATAGGAGAGCGTGGCACAGCCCGGCAGCACCAGCACGGCACACGCCAGGGACAGGTAACGCAGCACGCGTGACATCGCGATCAGTCGAAGCTGCCGGTGTCAAAAAAGCGCAGCATGCGCTGCACCACCTGGCGCGACATCAACAGGCCGGTGTGGCCCACCGGCAGCACCAGGTGTTCGCGCGCGCCGCTGACACGCGTCTCCGCGACACTGACGGTGCCGTCATGCGGCCGGGGCAGGCTCGGCGAGATCACCCGGCCCAGCCCGAGGTTCGAGTCCCCCGCGATCACGCCAAGGTCGACATGCTCCGGCACGCTGGGACGTTGGCCGGAGAGCCAGTCCTGGAGCGCCTTTCCGGCCAGTGCATCGCCGAAACCCTTGGTGATCAAGGCTTTCCCGGCTTGCGTGCCCTGAAACGGCGGCCCGGCGAGCACGATACGCCCCAATGTCTTGCCGGGCAATCGCCAATCCTGCGCATCGAGCATCGCGGCAATCGTCACCGCGCCCAGGCTGTGCCCGGCAAAGTGGATGCGTTCTTCGGGCAGCGCCTCGACAAAACGCAGCAGCGCCGCGCAGTTGTGCGCCAGCCGCCCGCGCAGGCTCGGATACGAAAACGCATGCGCCGCATAGCCGGCCTCGGCGAAATGCACGCGCCAGTAGCGCGTCGCAAAGCCCGACAGCCACAGGCCGTGCACGCACACGATGGCCTCGCTGCGACGCGCTGTCATTTGGTGAGGCCGAGGTTGTACAACACCACGACCACGCCAAACGCCACCATCAGGAGCGGCGTTACGATCGCCGTCACCCAATTGACCTGTTCGGCCTCGGCCGGGTTGTCGGGATTGACGGCCACCATCACCTTGGCGCCGACTTTGAGTTTCTGGTGATACGGCAGTCTCGACACAAACCGATGCGACTCTCCTGCGGCATCGCGATATTCAATCTCGGGATTCTTGAGTACGGTGACGCGCACCAGCGCCACCACGGAGCCCTCGACGCGCGGCCAGCGGTACAGCTTTTGCCACGACTGGACCACAAACACCACGCCCATCGCTGCGAACAGCACGCCCGCCAACAGCGGGAAATTCGAGAATGGCGTCATGTGTTGCCCTGCTGCAGTTGCCGGTATTCGACCGCGAGCTCGTTCATGCGTTTGACGGTCTCGGCTTTTTTGGTGCCGATGTCGTCGAGGCGGCGCTGGATTGCGGTGAGGTCGGCCTGGCGCTGCCCTGCCACCGGCCCCTGATCGAAGCGCAACATCATGCGCAGCATGTTGGCCTGGTTGATCAGTGTGAGTTCGTCAAAGCCAAGCGTATTGAGTTGCTGCTGCAGCTGCCGGTATTCGGCCACCATGCGGCCCATGCGTTGCCGGCGTTCGTCCGGTGCGAGGTTCGGTGCGCTGCCGGGAGCGCCGCCAGGCGCGGCGCTTTCCGCATCGCCGCCACGTGATGCGCCCTGCGAGCGATTGTCGGGGCCGGCACCCGGTTTGCTTTCGCTATTCTTTTCCGGCGCACGCTCCGATGCCGCCGCTGCTGTTGACGCCGGCCGCGCCAGCACCAGGGCCACGGCATCCTCCAAAGCCGGCACCACGTCGGCCACCCGGTTCTTTTCGCCGCTCAAGGGGCGCGCCAGGCTGTCGCGCAGGGCCGGGATCTGCGCTGCGACCTTGTCGATCATGTCGAGCACGTACTGCGACTTGATCGCGTAATTGACGTTTTGCGGGATGTCACCGGTCTGCCGCGCGATCGCCTGCGCGTCAAGCTTGGAGGCGACCACGCCGATCACGTTGCCGTCCATGGTGATCAGCGGCCCGCCCGAATTGCCGGTCTGGATCGGCGCACTGATCTGGAACACGCGGGGGTCGTTGTTGGCGCCTGAAAAACTGTTGATGATGCCGTCCGTCACCTTGGGCTCGATGCCCTGCTGGGTGATGTTGGGAAAGCCCATCGTGACAATCGATGCGCCGCGCCGCACGCCCGAAGACAGGCCGAGCGGCAGCGGTTTGAAACGCCCGCCGGCGCCGACCTCGGCCTTGAGCAACGCCAGGTCGTTGCTCTTGTCGACCGCGATCGCGCGCGCCTCGAAGCTCTCGCCCTTGAGGTTGCGCAAGGTGATCCTGCCGCTGTTCACCACCACGTGAAAGCAGGTGATGAAATAGCCGTCTTCGGTGATGAAGAACCCGGTGCCGGTGGCGGCGCGTTGTGCCCAGGCGCCCGTGGCCGCGCACAGCGCAACGCAGGCGATGAGCCAGCGACACGGCGCAAGGCTCCGGGCGCGGGAGTGGGGGAGTCGCATCGCCGTTCGTGGAAGGGTCAAGCCGGGAGCATCAGGCACGCGGGAGGCATGCGCGGACGCAGGCTACTTGAGCCCGAGCACGTCCTGCATGTCGAACAGGCCGGTCGCCTTGTCGCGCAAAAAACGGCAGGCGCGCAGGCTGCCCTGTGCGTAGGTCATGCGGCTGGAAGCCCTGTGCGAGACTTCAATGCGCTCGCCGGCACCGATGAACATCACGGTGTGGTCGCCGACCAGGTCGCCGCCGCGCACCACGGCATAGCCGATCGAATCATCCTTGCGCACACCGGTCTCGCCCTTGCGGTCGTAGACCGCCACCTGGTCGTGGTCGCGGCCCATGGCACTAGCCACCACTTCGCCCATGCGCAGGGCCGTGCCGGAGGGCGCGTCCACCTTCAGGCGATGGTGCGCCTCGATGATCTCGACGTCGTAGCCGCTCGGCAGCGTCTTGGCGGCGAGTTCGAGCAGCTTGAGCGTGAGGTTCACGCCGATGCTCATGTTGGGAGCAAACATGATCGCCGTCTGTTGCGCCGCCGCGGCGATCGCGCGCTTGCCGGCAGCGTCGAACCCGGTGGTGCCGATGATCATCTTGACGCCGGCGCGCGTGCAGGCCGCGAGATGGTGCAGCGTGCCTTCCGGGCGCGTGAAATCAATCAGGAAATCCGCGTCTGTCAATGCGTCGGCGATGTCGGCACGCACCAGGCAGCCGGTCACACGGCCCAGAAACGCACCGGCGTCGCTACCGATCGCCGGTGACGCCGCGACGTCCAGCGCCGCAGCCAGGCGCGCATCGGGCGCGGCCAGCACGGCTTCGATCAGCATGTGGCCCATGCGCCCGGATGCACCGGCGATGGCGATGCGCATTGTGCTGGAGTTGCTGTCCATGGTCATGATTACGGTGCCTTGAAGGTTTCTTCGCGGATCAGCCATTTGCCGCCGTAGTTTCCCAACACCAGCGTCTTGCGGCCGGATTCCTTGAGCGTGTCTGATTCGTATTGCTGCGTAAAGATGGCGGTGGCCGTACTGTCACCGCTCAGCGTCACCTGCGGCTCCGCCACCCGGACGAAGATGAACACCGGCTTGGCAAGGCGGTCCCTGCGCTGCGCCTCCCAGCGCGCACGCGTCATGCCGGCCGGTTTGAAATCCGGCGCATACATGGCCAGATAGGCCGTCGCATCCTTGCCCGACCAGGCAGCACGCCATTGCTCGACCGCTGCCGTAATCATGGCAGGGCTTGCGGCCGTGGCCGCCGCAACGGCGGCCACGGGTGCAGCAACCGGAGCGAGTGGCGGAGGTGGTGTCACTGGTGCCGGTGCCGGTGCTGGTGCTGGTGCTGGTGCCGGT
>CANJDH010000104.1 GCA_947473125.1 Burkholderiales bacterium | reverse complement strand
TGATCGCGAGCGTGCGCGCCAGCGCAACACGCTGCTGCTGCCCGCCGGAGAGCTGGTTCGGGCGGCGTGCTGCGTAGTCGGTTAGCCCGACCAGGTCGAGCATCTCGGCCACCTTGGCGTCGATGTCGGCGCGCTTCCAGCGCCGCTCCACCAGGCCGAAGGCGACGTTGTCGCGCACCGTCATGTGCGGCCACAGTGCGTAATTCTGGAACACCATGCCGATGTTGCGCTGGTGCGCCGGCACCTGCGAGATGTCTTCGCCGCCGACCAAAATCTGCCCGCCCTGCGCGGTGTTGAACCCGGCAATCAGGCGCAACAGCGTCGATTTGCCCGAGCCCGATGGCCCCAGCAAGGCGAAGAATTCGCCCGCATGGATATCGAGCGTGATGTCTTTCAACACATGGCTCTTGCCGCCATCATACGAGAGCGCGATGTTGCGGATATCGACTGGGGTCGGTTTCATGGAAGCTCTCGATGTACATGCTGCAGCGAACGGACCACGCGGTTGGCGAAGAAGGTGCCCAGCGCCACCACCACCAGCGCCAGGATGCCAAGCGCCGCGCCGGGGCCACGCCCGGCGATCGACTGCATGTAGAGGTAAATGCCGTAGCTCATCGGCGCCTGGCCCTGCGAGGTGGTGAGCAGCAGCGTCGCCGACAGTTCCACCGCCGCCGTGATGAAACTGGTGACAAAACCGGCCAGGATGCCGCCGGCCATCAAGGGTACGACGATGCGCTGCATGGCGCGCGCACGCGTGGCGCCGAGGTTGAGCGCGGCTTCTTCCAGCGAAATATGCACCTGCTGCAGCGCCGCGACACAGGCGCGCAGCGCGTAGGGCAGACGCCGCACCGAATACGCGAACATGATTAGCAGCCACGATCCGGCCAGCGCCACGCCGCCGACCTCGACATCGCGAAACGTGCGCAGGTAGCCGATCGCCAGGACCAGGCCGGGGATCGCCAGGCTGGCCGTCGCAATGAAATCGAGTGACTTCATCATGGGTAGTTTCGAGCGCAGGATCAGCCAGGCGATGACGGTGCCGAGCACTACGTCGATTGAAGCCGCGAGGCCGCAGTAGAGCAGGGTGTTCCAGATCATGCCCTGGCCGTCGCCGAACATGGTGGCGTAGTGTTCGAGCGTGTAGGCGTCGGGCAGTGCCGAGAAGCTCCACACCTTGGCGATCGACAGCAGCGCCAGGCCGATATGGGGTGACAGGGTCAACAGCAATACCAGCGCGACCCAGCCGTAGGCCAGCATCGCCTGCCACCAGCGCAACGGCCGCCGCGCCGCCGCCGCGCCGCCGCGCTGGGTGGTGGCGTAATCGCGCCCGCGCAAGGCCAGGCTCGCCAGCCACATCGCCAGCACCGAGAACAGGATCATCAGCACCGAGATCACGTAGCCCAACGGGTCTTCGAGGCCCACCGAGGTGATGCGCAGGTAGGCTTGCGGCGCCAGCATGTTGGTGACGTTGAGCACCAGCGGCGTGCCCAGGTCGTCGAACACCTTGACGAACACCAGCGAAGCGCCCGCCACATAGCCGGGCAGGGCCAGCGGAAACACCACGCGGCGAAACAGCGACAAGCCACTGGCGCCGAGGTTTTGCGCCGACTCTTCCATGGCGCTGTCGATGTTGGCCAGCGCCGCGGTCAGGTTCAACAGGATGAACGGAAAATAGTGCAGGCTCTCGACGAACACCACTCCGCCGAGGCCTTCCATGAACGGGATCGTGAAGCCGAGATGCTCCGAGAGCAGCAGGTTCACCGAGCCGTTTTTGCCGAAGATCAGCTGCATCGCCACCGCGCCGACAAACGGCGGCATGATCAGCGGCAGCACGCCGAGGGTCTGGATCAGCAGGGCGCCGCGAAATGCGAAGCGCGCCGTGAGATACGCCAGCGGCACTGCGATCAGCGAGGCGAACAGCACCGACAGGAGCGCCACCGCTAGGCTGTTGAAAAACGACTCGCGCATCAGCGAGAGCCCGAAGAATGCGCCAAAGTGGCCCAGTGTGAAGCCGCCGGCGCCGTCGGCGAACGCGGCGTGGATCACGCTCAAGGCGGGAACAACCAGCAGCAACAGCAGAAAGAATCCGGCACCCAGTGCGAGGACCACAGAGCCTAATTGCGCGTTCGGATGATGGCGCCGCGAGGTCATCTGGAGCAGCGACGCCTTCCCACGCCAGACGTATCGTTGTTTGGCACCCTAGCGCGCCAACTGGCCAGCCTGGTTCGCCAGTTCGGCGGCGCGCAGGTAATTGCGCTTCGCATCGGCGCTCCAGCGTTCCTCAAGCGCGGACAGCTGTTTGGTGACGTCGGCAGTCTTCTTGGTGGCCCGGAACACGGCCAGGAAACCCTTGTCCTTGGCGCGCGTCTCGTCGACAGCGGGGGTGAACGCGAGGTCGCGCGCCTCGGCGAGCAGCTTCGCAGCTTGCGGGTGGGGCTTGGCGGCCAGCCTGGCGGCGGCTTCGTGAATCGCCTTGGTCGCAGCCTGCAATTCCTTGTGGCGAAACGTGATCATCTGGTCGAACAGCGACACCACCAGGTAGTAGCGTTCTTCGGAGAGGTTCGAGTCGAAGTTGACCTTGGCGCGGATCGAACCCGAAAATGGATTCGGATAGTTTTTCGCGGCCTTGGCATAGACCGCTGGCAGCACCGGTAGCCGGCTGATCTTGGGGCTGAGCAGCAATTCCTGGCCTTCGTCCGACAGTGTGTAGGCGATGAAGCGCTTGCCCGCATCACTGTTTTTGGCGCCGGTGACAAGGCCAATGTTGGCCGGCACGATCGCCGTCACTTCGGGGTAAACGAACTCCACCGGAAATCCGGAGTTCTTCGCGGCCAGTCCGAAAAAATCGATCACCAGGCCGATGCCGTACTGCCCGCTGGAGACACCGTCGGGGACGCCGAAACTGCGCTCGGTGATCGCGGCGCTGTTGCCGGCAATCTGCAGCAGCTGCGACCAGCCCTTGCCCCAGCCCTCGCCCTGGAGGATGGTCTCGACTGTCAGGTGGGTGGTGCCGGAGCGTGATGGCGACGAGGTCGCGACATGGCCGAAGTACACCGGTTTGGCCAGGTCGGCCCACTGTTTGGGGTCCGGCAACTTGTTGGCCTTGAGGTAACGCGTGTTCCACATCAGGCCGTAACCGGCCAGGGCCTGGCCGTAGAAAAAGCCTTCCGGGTCGTTGATCGGGTAGGCGCCGATCTTGGCGGGCACCGCCTTGTTGGCGCCGTCGTATTTGGTGAGCAGGCCGTCCTTGGCGAGCACCTCGAAGGCGTCCGGCGCCGAGGCCCAGAATACGTCGGGCCGGTTGCCGGGGGAGAGTTCGCGCACGAATGCGATGCCCGCCGTGGTGTTCTTGGACAGGATCTCGACCCGGGTGCCGGGGTGTTTGGCCTCGAACGCCTTTTTGTAGGCGTCGGTCAGTTCCTTGGGGAACGAGGTGACCACGGTGGCCGTGCCTTGCGCGGCCAACGGCAGCGGCGACAACGCCGCGAGGGCGACGGCCGCGGCAGAAAACCGGCGCAGGAAACGAACGTTGAAAGAAGGCATGGCAGGCGCCGAAGGGAATGTGCAAATTTTAAGGCACAAAGGCCTTGAAATCAGCGCCTCGTGGCCGCAACTGCGCAGCAGTTTTTGGAAACATGCACCCCCAAAGGAGACAGAATGACCACGGCCGCACCCGAAAAAGCCCCCGCCCGCGAAAACCTGCAGTTTCAGGCGGAAGTCAAGCAACTGCTGCACCTGATGATCCATTCCTTGTATTCGAACAAGGAAATTTTCCTGCGCGAGCTCATTTCCAATGCGTCCGATGCCTGCGACAAGCTGCGCTTCGAAGCGCTCAACAACGAGGCGTTGTACGGCGGCGATTCCGATCTGAAGATCCAGGTGACCTACGACAAGGCGGCGCGCACCATCACGATTTCCGACAACGGCATCGGCATGAGCCGCGGCGAGGTCATTTCCAACCTCGGCACCATCGCCAAGTCCGGTACCCGTGAATTCTTTTCCAAACTGTCCGGCGACCAGGCGAAAGACGCCAACCTGATCGGCCAGTTCGGGGTCGGCTTCTACTCCGGCTTCATCGTCGCCCAGACCCTCACGGTGGTCACGCGTCGCGCTGGTGAAGCCGAGGCGGTACGCTGGGAATCGTCGGGTGAAGGCGATTTCACCATCGAAGCCGCCGAGCGCACGGGCCGTGGCACCGACGTGATCCTCACCTTGCGCGAAGGCGAAGACGACTTCCTGTCGAGCTGGCGCTTGAAATCGATCCTGACCAAGTACTCCGACCACATCACGATTCCGGTGCTGATGAAAAAAGAGGAGTGGGACAAGGACAAGAACGAGATGGTGGTCCAGGGCGAATTCGAGACGGTCAACCAGGCCAAGGCGCTCTGGACCCGCGCCAAGAACGACATCACCGAAGAGCAGTACCACGAGTTCTACAAGCACGTCGGGCACGACTACGAAGACCCGCTGGCCTACACCCACAGCCGTGTCGAGGGGCGCCAGGAATACACGCAGCTGCTCTACATCCCGGCGCGCGCGCCGTTCGACATGTGGGACCGTGAGCGCAAGCACGGCATCAAGCTCTACGTGCGTCGCGTGTTCATCATGGACGACGCCGAGCAACTCATGCCCAAGTACCTGCGCTTCGTCAAGGGCGTGATCGATTCGAACGACCTGCCACTCAATGTCTCACGCGAAATCCTGCAGGAGTCGCGCGACGTCAAGGCGATCCGCGAAGGCTGCACCAAGCGCGTGTTGTCAACCCTCGAGGACCTGGCGGAGCAGGCGACCTCCGGCGAAGACGACAAACAGAAGGCCAAATACGCCACTTTCTGGAAGGAGTTCGGCGCGGTTCTCAAGGAGGGCGTTGGTGAAGACGCCGGCAACAAGGAGCGCATCGCCAAACTGCTGCGCTTTGCCTCGACCCAGGCCGACACCACCGACCAGACGGTGTCGCTGGCAGACTATGTGGCGCGCACGAAGGAAGGCCAGGACAAGATCTACTACGTCACCGCCGAGACCTTTCTGGCGGCCAAGAACAGCCCGCACCTCGAGGTATTTCGCAAGAAGGGCATCGAAGTCCTGCTGCTGTCGGACCGCGTCGATGAATGGGTGGTCTCGAACCTGACCGAATTCGAAGGCAAGGCCCTCGTGTCGGTGGCCAAGGGCGGCCTGGACCTCGGCAAGCTCGAAGACGAGGCCGAGAAAAAGGAGCAGGAGTCGGCCGAGGGTGAATACAAGGATCTGCTCAAGAAGATCCAGGACACGCTGGGCGACAAGGTCAAGGAAGTGCGCGTCACGCACCGTCTGACCGAATCGCCGTCATGCCTGGTGTCCGACGAGCAGGACATGAGTGCGCACCTGTCGCGCCTGCTCAAGGCAGCCGGACAAAACGCTCCCGGCGTCAAGCCGATCCTGGAAATCAACCCGAAGCATCCGCTGGTGCAAAAGCTCAAATACGAGGAGGCGCACTTTGCCGATTGGGTCAGCCTGCTGTTTGACCAGGCCTTGCTTGCCGAAGGCGGGGCACTGGAAGACCCGGCAGGGTTCGTCAAGCGCATGAACCAGATGCTACTCGCCCTGTAAGGAGGCGGCGGTCGGAAACCGTTGGCTGACAACGGTTTCCGTGGTGTTCCCAGCTAAGGAAGGGGGGCGTTGCTGCCGCGCGGTCAGTTGGCCACGGCCTGGCGCGCGAGCAGCGGGCTGAAGTGCCCCAGCATCACCTTGGACAGCTCCTCGAACAGCGTGTCGTCGAGCATGCCCATGGTCACCCGGTAGCGGCGCCGTCCGAGCGGGCCGATATTGCGGCAGTTGATGTCGACGGCCTGGCCGGTGATGTCGGCTCGCAAGGTCATCGCGCAAACCACACGTGGTTGGTATTCAAACCCGGCGTGGATCACGGTGCCAGAGGGATTGCGCGTCTCCTTCATCTTGAAGGTCATCTCGTGCTCTTCGAGCAGCGTCTTGAAGCTGGTCAACTGCGGCGCAGGGTAGGCCGCGCGCTGCACCCCGGCGCCCACCAGGTTGTACGACAGGATCAGTTCGTCGACCAAGTCGTGCGGGGCGCCATTGATGCTGACGCGCTTGGTACGCATATTGACGACGCCGTCAGAAAAGTACAGCGGTGGTAGATCGCCGAGCAAGGGCAGGGTGTGCTTGGCGGCGTAAATCGGATTGGCGGCGTTGGCGGCGCGCATGAATTCAGCGAGGAACGCGTAGCCCGCGCGCAGCTTGGTGTCGAGGATGCGGATCGCCGTATGCGCTGCTTCCCGGCTGGCGCTGGCCTGCGCTTTGAGGTGCGTGCCGGATTGCTCTTTGAGCATCGCAAATACGCCACCGCTACGCGTGGCAGCACCCGCCGGCGCCTTGGCGCCCGGTTCGGGAACGTGCTCAATGCCGCTTGACAACAACTCCCAATCCTTCGACTTGGTGGTATTGCCACGCATCGCGGTGAGTGCGCTGGTTTCCTCCGCCGCGATCTTCTGGTGCATTTCATCGAGCCCTGCACCGAGGTTGTCGAGGTCGCCAAGCAGGGAATCGGTCGACGACAGGTGCTGCACCACCGTGACCGCGAGCGCTGCGGCAGCAGGGGCGCCGGCGTCGGGACGCATCGCGCCAGGGTGGGTCGCTACGGTCTTATCGAAAGTGATGCTGCTCACTGTTGATCCCGCGCTGACTGCGGGGCGTGGCAGCAGGGTGGTCTTGTCGGCGTCTGCAGAAAGTGCGGCAGGCCCCGCCACGGACTTGAAGTTGCGCAGGTCGTTGGCAAATTCACCAGCGCGCTGGTAGCGCTGCTCGGGCCGTTTTGCCAGGGCGCGCGTCAGGATTGCTTCAAACGCAGGCGGCGTGCCGGGTACGGCCACCAGAATCGGGTCGTGCGGCACCGTCACGATGCGCTGCATCAGCGAAAACACGGTGGCGTCCGGGGTCTCGAACGGCGTGCGCGCCGCAAGCATTTCATAGAGCACGACGCCAAGCGAGAAAATGTCGGCGCGGCCATCCGCCGGTTGTCCGAGGACCTGTTCCGGCGACATGTATTTGGGCGAGCCGAGCATTGCTCCTGTCTGCGTCATCGAAGACGATTCGATGCGCGCAATGCCGAAATCGGTGAGCTTGGCGAGGCCGTGCGGAGAGACCATGATGTTGGCTGGCTTGATGTCGCGGTGCACGACCCCGAAACGGTGCGCGTAGTCCAGACCTTCGGCAATTTGTGCCACCAGGTCGACGATGGTGGCGAACGGCAGGCGTCCTTCGCGGATCACCTGCTGCAGCGACTTGCCTTCCAGGAACTCCATGGCGATGAACGCGGTGTTGCCGTCCTGGCCAAATTCATAGATGGTGACGATGTTCGGATGGTTCAGCTGCCCGGCCGATTTGGCTTCGCGCAAAAAGCGCTCGCGCACCTCGCCCAGGATTTCGGCCGGCAACTCGGCGTTGAGCGTTTTCAACGCCACCGGGCGTTCGATGGTTTCGTCGATGCCATGGTAGACGGTGCCCATCGCGCCGCGACCGAGCTCTGCGACGATCTTGTAGCGGCCCAGCCTGGCGGGCAGCGTGGCGTCAGGCACAGATTCGATGGACATGGCGCATTTTATCGCGTGGGCTACCAGGCTTTGGCTTGAGGCGACGAGAAATTGCCCCGCTGACGGCGGGATTGGCCACCTTCGCAGAAGTTTGCGCTATTGCGCGGTCCAGCCGCCGTCCATCACGTAGGACGCACCGCGTACTACGCGCCCGGCCTCGCTGCACAGGAATACCGCCAGGGCGCCAAGGTCTTCGGGAGTCGTGAACTCGTGGTCCGGCTGTTTTTCCGAGACCAGTGCGATCTTGGCTTGGGCATCGGTCTGCCCCGCCGCCGCCGCGCGCGCGTCAATCTGCTTTTGCACCAGCGCGGTCAGCACCCAGCCCGGGCAGATGGCATTGCACGTGACGCCGGTATTGGCGGTTTCGAGTGCTACCGATTTGGTCAGTCCGACGATGCCGTGCTTGGCAGCCACGTAGGCGGATTTCTCGGCCGAGGCGACCAGGCCATGCGCCGACGCAATATTGATAATGCGGCCCCAGCGCCGCGCCTTCATCAGGGGCAGCGCGTGCTTGATGGTGTGAAAGCTGGAGGTGAGGTTGATGGCGATCACCGCATCCCAGCGCTCGTCGGGAAACTTTTCAATCGGCGCCACGTGCTGGATGCCGGCGTTGTTGACGAGGATGTCGACGCTGCCGAAGCGCTTTGCCGTCGCCGCCACCAGGTCTTCGATTTCACGCGGTTTGGTCATGTCGGCGCCGTGGTAATCGACCGCCACGCCGAGGTCGGCAATTGCCTTTTTCGCGGCGGCCAGTTGTTGCGCGTCGCCCAAGCCATTGAGCATGATGCTGGCGCCTTGCGCGGCCAGCGCC
Organism: Burkholderiales bacterium; assembly: GCA_947473125.1. GTDB lineage: Bacteria > Pseudomonadota > Gammaproteobacteria > Burkholderiales > JAEUOS01 > CANJDH01. Next base: position 7,099 of record CANJDH010000104.1, on the reverse strand, counting down.
TTGGCGATGCCCAGCCCGATGCCTGAGGTGGAGCCGGTAACGATGGCGCTTCTTGCTTTGAGCATGATCAGAGTTCCTGTGTGGTCTGGGTGGGTTGAACGATGCGAGCGTCAGCCGCTGTTGCGCAGCCCGGCGGCGACGCCGTTGATGGAAAGGTGGATGCCGCGCTTGATGCGCTCGTCGGTAATGCCGCCGCGGTGGCGTCGGATCAACTCGACCTGCAGGTGGTTGAGCGGGTCGAGGTAGGCGAAGCGGTTTTTGATCGAGCGCGCCAACAGTGGGTTGTCGGCGAGGAATTCACGCTGGCCGGATATGGCGAACAGGGCCTGGCGGGTACGTTCCCACTCGGTGCGGATGCGCTCGAAAATCGTGCGCGCGAGTTTTTTGTCGACGACCAGTTCGGCATAGCGCGAGGCCACCGAAAGATCTGATTTGGCCAGCACCATGTCCATGTTGGACAGCGCGGTTTGCAGGAACGGCGACGCCTTGTAGTATTTTTTCAGGCGCGCCATGCCGGCCGCACCATGCGCAGCCTGATAGGCTGCCACGCTTGATCCAAACCCGTACCAGCCGGGCAGCATGACGCGGCACTGCGCCCAGGAAAACACCCAGGGAATGGCACGCAGGTCTTCAATCCGGCCGCTCGGCTTGCGCGATGACGGGCGACTACCGATGTTGAGTTCGGCGATTTCCGAAATCGGCGTCGACTGGAAGAAATAATCGGTAAAACCTGGGGTCTCATAGACCAGGTTGCGGTAGGCGCGGTGTGCCTCGGCAGAAATCTCGTGCATTGCCTCGAGGAATGCCGGCGTATCCTTGCCTCTCTCATGGCTGCCGCCTGCGGCGTCGCTCAGGAGCGATGCTTCCAGCGTGGCGGCCAGCAGGGTTTCGAGGTTGTGCCTGCCGTTCTCGGGGTTCGCATATTTGCTGGCGATGATTTCGCCCTGTTCGGTCATGCGGATCTGGCCGTTCACGCTGCCTGCCGGTTGCGCCAGGATGGCGTCATAGCTGGGCCCGCCGCCGCGCCCGACGCTGCCGCCGCGACCATGGAACAGGCGCAGCGTGACGCCCGCGTCTCGAAACGTCTCGACCAGTGCGATTTCGGCCTGGTACAGCGACCAGATCGAGGTGAAGAACCCGCCGTCCTTGTTGCTGTCCGAGTAGCCCAGCATGACTTCCTGGGTGTTGCCGAGCTGGCGCGTGACGGCGCGGCCGACGGGATTTTCGAACCATTCGCGCATGATCGCGGGCGCGGCCTGCAGGTCGGCGATCGATTCGAACAAGGGCACGACGTTGATCGTCGAGGTGCGCTGCACCGGGTCATACAGGCCCGTCTCCTTGGCCAGGACCAGCACCTCAAGCATGTCTGATACGGCCTCACCGTGCGAGATGATGTGGTTCGGCACGCACTCAGGGCCGAAGCGCGCGTGCGCGCGTGCCGTCTCCGCAAACACACCGAGTTCCTTTGTGGCTTCTTCGGAGTAGCGCGCGAACGGCGACGCGAGCACCCGCGGGTTGGCCAGTTCGCGCGTCAGGAGCGCGCGCTTCTCGATTTCGTTCAGGCTGGCGTAGGCAGGCTCGACGCCAGCCTGCTTGAGCAGTTCCGCCACGACGCGTTGCAGTACATCGGAGCTCTGGCGCAAGTCGATCGGGGCGAGGTGAAAACGGAACACGCGTGCCGCACGGATCAGCGGCGCCAGGCGCGTCCGGGTGAGCAGAGCTGATCCGTGGGCGGTCAGCGACTCGACAATGATCGCCAGGTCTGCTGCGAATTCGTCGGCGCCGGCATAAGCGGGCGCTTCACCGATTTCATGGCGCGCCACTTCAAAGCCGCACACCGCGCGGGCCGTGGCGGCGAGGCGCGCGTAGACCCCTGACAGGGCGCGACGATAGGGCTCGTCCTTGCGATGCTCGGAGACGTCGGGCGACGCGGCGGAGAGGCGGGTGAGCGCCGGAGTCACTTTCACCAGCAGGCTGGCCAGCGCCAGCTCACCGCCGAGCGAATGCACCTCGGCCAGATAGTGCGAAAACACCAGCCCCGACTGACGCCCCAGTGCGCGCTGCAGCGTCAGCGCATTGACGTTGGGGTTGCCGTCGCGGTCCCCGCCGATCCAGGTGGCGATGCGAAAAAACGGCGGCAGGGTGAAGCAGGTGCCGGGGTAGCGTTGCCCGAGTTCGTGCGCCATGTGCTCCATCAGCCTTGGCAACTCGTCGAGGAAGGTGTAGCGGAAGAACGACAAGCCGTTCTCGATCTCGTCTGACACGGTGAGCCGAGTCGGGCGCAGCATGCGGGTTTGCCAGATGGCCAGCACCCGTGCGTTGAGCAGCAGGTCGATGTCGTTGCGCTCGGCCGGTGTCAGGTCGGCATGGTCACGCTCGGCCACCAGGCGGGCGATGTCGAGCTCCGCATCAAGAATGCTCTTGCGTTGCACTTCGGTCGGGTGCGCGGTCAGCACCGGTACCAGGTGCGCATGAGTGAAAAAGTCAGCCACTGCAGCCGCCGGTACTTTCGCCGCCTTGAGGCGGTCGAGTGCGTGCGCCAGCGTGCCGGCCTTCGGGGCCGACCCGGCGATCAGGTGTGCGCGGGTCCGGCGGCTGTGGTGGCGGTCTTCGGCAATGTTGGCGAGGTGCGAAAAATACGAGAACGCGCGCACCACCGACACGGTGCGGTCGCGTGACAGGCGGTTCAGGGTGCGTGCCAGCAGGGTGCGCGCCGCCTTGTCGCCGTCGCGCGCGGCACGCACCGAGAGCTGGCGTACGGTTTCGATCGTGTCGAAGGTATCCTGGCCCTCGCGTGCCTTGATGGTATCGCCGAGGATGCGCCCGAGCAGGCGGATGTCCTGCTTGAGCGGCAGGTCCTTGTCGCGCGCGCTCACTTGCGGCTCTTCAAGGCTTGCTCGGCATCACCGATGCGTGCGTCGATGCTGGACAGGTAAAAATCCGCCGAGTAGCCGCGCAGCGGCGCCGCCAGTGCGGTGCCCGACGCGTCGACAAGCACGACGGTCGGATACAGCCGTACGTTGAGGATGCGTGCGACCTCCAGGCCCGACTGGCGCTTGCCGTCGAAGCCTTCAAGGGTCGTGCCGATCGACAGCTCCCGAAATACCGCACGTGCCGTATATGCCGGATCGACTGCGAGATGGCGCAACGCCTCGCGCCGTGCGCGTTCGCAATAAGGGCAGCCCGGTTGCGTGACAAACAGCAGCAGGGGCTTGGCTTGCTGCGCTGCAATCTGTGTATCGGCGACGAGGCTGCGCGTGAGCTCAATCGCCGGGGCGGCGTACGCCGACGCCGCCAAAGCGATGGAGAGCCACCATGTGCATGCTAAACTTTTGAATCGTCTCTGCATGCTTTTTCCCCGGTAAATCAATGGGATCATCCCCGCAAACATTGGTCATCGCATCGCGCATGAGCCGCCTGGCGATGTGGCAGGCGGAACACGTTCGCGCTGCACTGCAGCAATTATATCCACAGTGCGACGTCAGCATCCTGGGCATGACCACCCGCGGCGACGAAATCCTCGATCGCACCCTGTCCAAGGTCGGTGGCAAGGGCTTGTTCGTCAAGGAACTTGAACTGGCCTTGCTCGATGGCTCAGCGCACCTAGCCGTGCATTCGATGAAAGACGTGCCGGCCGATCTCGCCCCCGAGTTTGCGCTGCCGGTGATCATGCGCCGCGAAGACCCGCGTGACGCGTTTGTATCCAATACCTTCGGTAGTCTGGCCGAACTGCCGCCTGGCAGCGTGGTCGGCACCTCGAGCCTGCGGCGCGAGGCGCAGATCCGCAAGCTGCATCCGCATCTGCTGATCCAGCCCTTGCGCGGCAACCTCGATACGCGCCTCGCCAAGCTCGATCGCGGCGAGTATGCGGCCATCGTGCTGGCCGCCGCCGGCCTGAAGCGCCTCGGCCTGTCGGAGCGGATTCGCGCGATCTTGCCCTCGACCATCAGCCTGCCGGCAGCCGGGCAGGGCGCGCTCGGCATCGAGACCGTCGCCGGCCGCGCCGACATCGCCGCCTGGCTCGCGCCGCTCAATCACGACGACACCGCTGCGTGCGTCACCGCCGAGCGCGCCGTGAGCCGCGCACTGGGCGGCAGTTGCACGGTGCCGCTGGCGGCATTCGGCGTGATCGAATCCGGCCTGATCGTGCTGCGCGCGCGCGTCGGCGAGCCCGACGGCAGCGTGATGCTCGAAACCCAGGTACAGGGCAGCGCAGGCGACGCCACGGCGCTGGGTGAGCGCGCCGCGATGGAACTCAAAAAACAGGGCGCGGAGCGCATCCTTGCTGCCCTGCGCGAAGGGGCGTGACGGCATGGGCGCGCTCGACGGCCTGCGCATCGCAGTGACCCGGCCTGCCGGCCAGGCGGTGGAATTTGCCGCGCTGCTGCAGGCGCGGGGCGCGGTGCCGGTTCTGTTCCCGACGATTGACATTGCGCCGCTGGCCGATTGCGCAGAGCTTGATGCTGCGCTGGCTGGGCTCGGCGCTGTCGACCCGGCCGTCGACCTGGTGGTATTTGTCAGCGCCAATGCGGTATTCCACGCATTTGAACGTTTGGCCAGGCTGGGTATCACGTGGCCCCGGCAAGTGCCAGTCGCGGCGACCGGGCCCGCCACTGCGGCACAGTTGGCGGCGCGTGGCATCGAACCCGTGATCCGTCCCCGCGCGCAGTTTGACAGTGAAGGCCTGGTGGGAGAACTCGATCGCCTCGGCCTTGCGCCGCGCCGCGTGCTGATCGTGCGCGGCGAGGGCGGGCGTGAATGGCTGCTCGACCATCTGGCAAAACGCGGCGCGACGGTGCGCGCTGTGGCGAGCTACAAGCGGGTGCGCGGCAGTGCCGATGCGGCGCCGCTGTTGCGCCTTGCCGCCGGCAAGCAGCTGGCAGCGATCACCGTGACCAGCTCCGAAGGCGGCGAAAACCTGATGGCAATGCTTGGGCCCGATGCCGCCGCCGCGATCAAGGGCGTGCCGATGTTCGTACCGCACCGGCGCATCGCCGCGCGCATGCGCGCCCTCGATTGCACACGAGTGGTGGAAACCGCGGGTGGCGACGCCGGCGTGCTGGCCGGCTTGCAGCAGCACTTTGCCAAGGCCCTGGCATGAGTGCGCTGCCACCCGATCTTGAGACGGGCGTCGGGCTGAAAGCCGCTCCCACCAAAGCTCCCGGGCCGGTGCCGGCCGCAAACCCGCTCCCATCAAGGTTTTTGGCGTGGTGGACGCGTGAAAAAATCATCATCGCGGTACTGGTGGCGCTGTTCCTGATCAACTGGTGGGACACGCGCCGCCAGGTCAGCAACCTCGCGCAGGAGGTCGCGCAGCGCCTCAGGACCGAGAGCGATTCGCTGCAGCAGCAGGCTGTGCTGGCGCGTGAGGCGCAGGCGCGCGTGACGGAGGCGGTCGGCAAGCTTGCGGCGGTGGAAGCCAAGCTTGCAGAATCGCAAAGCCAGCAGGCGGCGCTCGAAGCCCTGTATCAGGATTTGTCGCGCAACCGCGACGACTGGGCGCTGACCGAGATCGAGCAGACGCTGAGCATCGCGTCGCAGCAGTTGCAACTAGCGGGCAACGTGCGCGGTGCGCTGGTGGCGCTGCAGAATGCCGATGCGCGCCTGGGCCGCGCCGACAAGGCGCAGTTCATCGGCGTGCGCCGCGCACTGCAAAAAGACATTGAACGCCTCAAGAACCTGCCATTCATCGACACTTCGGGCCTGGCGATCCGGCTTGACGCGGTGATCGCGGGGGTTGACGCACTGCCGCTGATATTCGACGAGCGCTCGCAGGGGCCGGTGGCGCGTCCGGCGAAACCTAAGCCGCCGGCGAACGCCAAGGATGCGACCGATGCCAGGATGGCAGAGCCTCCCCTGTGGAAGCGCCTGCGCGACGATGCCTGGGACCAGTTCCGTCAGTTGATCCGGATTCGCGACATCGGCGACGCCGACCCGGTGCTGCTCAACCCGAGCCAGGCGTTTTTTGTGCGCGAAAACCTCAAACTCAAACTGCTCAACGCGCGCATCGCCCTGCTGCAACGTAACGAATCACTTTTCAAAAGCGACGTCGACACCGCGGTCGTCTGGCTCAATCGCTACGTCGATGTGCGTTCCAAGAACGGCGCCGGCGCCGTCACTACGCTGCGCAGCCTGTCGTCATCGGCGATCAGCATCGAGTTGCCCACCCTGGCCGAGAGCATCAACGCGGTACGCAACTACAAGGCGCCGCGCGCGCCGGGCAAGTAGGCCATGCGCGGCCTGAGGCCAAGGTAAGACATGCGTGGCCTGTTTTGGGTCCTGGCGTTGTTTGCCCTCGCGGTCGGCCTGTCTCTGGCGGCGCGCTACAACGACGGCTATGTGATCCTGTTCGTCAACCCGGCGCGCATCGAGCTCTCCTTGACGCTGTTCATCCTGCTGGCGGTAGTCGGTTTCATCGCCTTGCATTTTTTCATCCGCGCCGCAGCTTTTACCCTCGGCCTGCCGGAGCGGGTGCGCGCCTTTCGCGAAAGCCGCGCCAGGGAGAAGGCGCGCCACGCGTTGTTCGACGCCTTGCTCTCGTCCCTCGAAGGCCGCTATGCGCGCGCTGAAAAATCGGCCAGCGCGGCGCATGCGGCGGGCGAAGAGCCGGGCCTCGCCGCCTTGCTCGCTGCGCGCGCGGCGCATCAATTGGAACACCCGGACGAGCGTGACGCCTGGCTGACCCGCGCTGCCGCAGCCGCACATGCCTCCAAAGACCCGGCGCTCGGCCATGCCACCCTGATGACGCGCGCCGAGATGCTCGGCAACCAGCGCCGCGACGCCGAAGCCCTCGAGGTGCTTGCCGAGCTTAACCGCAGCGGTGCGCGTCACATCGCCAGCCAGCGCCTGGCGTTGAAATCGATGACCCGCGCCGGCCGTTGGAACGATGCCCTCAAGGTTGCGCATCGCCTCGAGGAACACAAGGCGGTGCATCCGGCGGTGGCGGCGAAGACGCGCGAGGCCGCGTACCAGGGCCTGTTCGCCAGCGGCGACCCGATGGAACTGCGCGAACGCCTGCGCCGCATCCCGCGCGCCGACCGGCGCACGCCGCGCGTCGCGCAGCACGTGGCGGCGGGCCTGATCCGCGCCGGGTTGATGC
>CANJDH010000103.1 GCA_947473125.1 Burkholderiales bacterium | reverse complement strand
GCTTCCGCCTCGCCACGGTGTTCGGCATGTCGCCGCGCATGCGCCTCGACCTGCTGGTCAACGACTTTACCTACCGCGCTGTGTACGACCGCTTCATCGTGCTGTTCGAGAGCCACTTCAAACGCAACTACATCCATGTACGCGACGTCTCGCGTGCGTTCCAGCACGGCATCGCCAATATCGGCACCATGAAAGGGCAGATCTACAACGTCGGCCTGTCCGAGGCGAACGTGTCGAAGTGGGAGCTGTGTGAGCACATCAAGAAGCAGATTCCGGGATTCGTGTTCGTCGAAGCGGCGGTCGGCAAGGACCCGGACCAGCGCAACTACATCGTCTCCAACGCCAAGCTCGAAGCCACCGGCTACAACACCTCGGTGACGCTGGCGCAGGGCATTGCCGAATTGATCAAGGGCTTCACCATGATCAAGAACAGCCGTTACGGCAACGTCTGAGGCCGCAGGCCGGTTTCAGCGGGCCTGGTCGCGCCGCACCGGTGCGCGCCGGCCGAGCGCCACCACCGCGACCACGGCGACCGCAAAGCCGATCATGGTCGGAGTGATGGTTTCCCCGGCCAGCAGGGCGGCGAAACCCAGGGTCAGGAACAGCTGCAGCAACTGCACCTGCGACACGCGCGCCACCCCGCCCAGGTCGAGGCCGCGGTACCAGGCGAAGAATCCCAGATACTGGCTGAACAGCGCCACGTAGACAAACCCGGCCCATGCCTGCCATGGCACGCTTGCAAAGTTGGTGCGCGCCGCGGCAGCACCGGTAATCGGCAGCAATACCGGCACGCTGATCACCAGTGCCCAGCTGATGGTCTGCCAGCCGCCGAGCTCGCGCGTCACCCGGGCGCCGGCAGCGTAGCCTACTCCGCCGAGAGCCACTGCACCCAGCAGTGCCAGGTCGGCAAGGTGCAGTGCGCCGGCACCCATGGTGAGCGCGAATCCGACCACCAGCGCACTTCCTGCGGCGCTGGCAATCCAGAAAGCTCGTGAAGGCCGCTCGTGGTTGACGAATGTCGACGCGATGGCAGTGGCGAGCGGCAGCAGGCCCACCACCACCGCGCCGTGCGCCGAGGGTACCTGCTGCATCGCCCATGAAGTGAGCGCGGGAAAGCCGAAGATCACGCCGAGCGCGCACACGGCCAGCAGTTTGAACTGGGCCAGGGTCGGAATTCGTTGGCGCGTCACCAGCAGCGCCACCACGGCGAGGTGGGCCGCCAGGACGGAACGGCCCAGACCGACAAACATCGGGTCGAGCGTGGCCACGGCGACGCGCGTGGCGGGCAAGGTGATGCTGAAGATGATCACGCCGACCAGGCCCAGCAGCATGCCTTTGGTTTCGCGGGTCAGAAGTTCCACTCTTCCTCGATGACCTGCCCGACGCGCAGCCGGGCGCCGAAGCCCCGAACCACGATCGCGTTTTGCCCGAACAACACGCCATTCGCGCTGCCACGATATTGCATCAGGATGTCCAGCGGGTCCGGGCCGCGTTCGCCGCTGGCCTGGTCGATGGATGGTATCGGACAGCGCGGGCAGGGTTTTACCGGGCGCAGCTCGATCTGGTCGCTGTCGCCGGTGGTACGCAGCGCTGCGAAACGGTCTTCGTCGTGGGCGTCGACATCCCTGATCACGATGTTCGGGCGAAACCGGTTCATCAGCAGCGGGTCGCGTCCGGCTTGCACAAGACGGTCGTTGAGCCCGTCCAGAGACGCCTCAGAGACCAGCAGCAGGGGGTAGCCGTCGGAGAAACGGTTCAAGGCTTCCATCGCGCCCGTGATGCCGCGATCGGAGGCACGCGCATGCGCCGGGTCAAAACGCGCCAGCCGTGCCGGCGTATGCAGAAAGTCGGAGAACCATTGCGCCGCCTGCAGGCCTTCGTCGAATGCGGCGCAGGCATGCTGCCAGACCCGTACATCGAGGTTTGGGGCACGCAGGGAAAATCCATCCAGCGGTATCAACAAATCGCTCATGCCGGGAGCGCCGATGCGCAAAGCCTCCGCTTCAATTTTCGGCACGATCTGCGCCATGCGCGGGTGCTGGCGCTGCGTCAGGAAATCCCCGGCGGGCGTCACCACCATCCATTCGCGGTCGCCCACCGCGCCGGTTTCGAGACCGGCACGGCCGATCACAGCCTCGCCCAATCCAATGCCTGCGCAACTCTTGACCGGATACACGGCCAGCTGGCTGATCGTCGCCATCAGGCCGCACCCTCGCGTTTCAAGCGCGCATCGCGCGCCTGCAAGTGCACCCAGGCAGCCTGCAGCATCGTGGCATCGTCGCCGGCGGCACGTGCCCGCGCCAGCATGTCACCGACCACATGCGCAGCTTCGGTGCGTCCGCCCGATTCGAGGTCGCGCAGCATCGACGCGGTAAAGGTCGAACCGGGCTGGGTCAGTGTCGTGGTCGTTATGTCGAGCGCCTGCGGTCGCGGTGCCTTGCCGGCGTGGCGTGCCGCCGTGACGCATTCGTCGAGCATGCGCCGCATCAACGCCGGCCCGCCCTCGGCAGCGGCAATGTCGCCGACCGCACCGCGCATCAGGCAGGTCATGCCGGCGAGGCTGGCGAGCAGCACATACTTCTCCCAGATGTCCTGGAGCACATCGTCGGCATAGTTGATGTTGACCGGGGTGGCCTGATAGGCCGCATTGAGCTTGTCGAGGACGGCCCGGGCGCCCGCGTTGTTTTGCGGCCGTACGCCAAAGGTGATGCGTTGCAGGTCGCTCATCTGCCGCACCAGGCCTTCGGGCGTCAGGTTGCCGGCGATGTGGCAGCAGCCTCCGAGCACGCGCGCCGCGCCAAACTCCGCATCGAGCCGGTCGAAGTGCGCCAGCCCGTTGAGCAGCGGCAGGACGTAGGTGTCGGGGCGCATGCCGGGGTAAATCGACAGGATCGACGATTCGAGGTCGTAGGCCTTGCAGGAAAGCAGCACCAGGTCATGGACCGGCTTCAATTCGGTATGGACGACGGTTTGAACCGGGATGCCGAAGCTTCCTTGCGGGCTTTCCACATTGAGGCCACGCGCGCGCAGTATCTCGGCGCGCTTGGGGCGCACCAGGAATGTGACGTCAATGTCGGCCTTGCCGAGATGGGCGGCCTGGGCCAGGCGGCCGCCAAAGTAGCCGCCGGTTGCGCCGGCGCCGAGTACGAGAATTTTCATGGGGTGGTCAGGTTCAAGAGATGTGCTCGATGCCCGGCATCGCCACGATGTCGGTATCGCCCGGGTCGACGCCGCACTGCATCAGCAGTGTGGTGACCTGGCCGCGATGGTGCGTCTGGTGGTTGAAAAAATGCGTCAGCGCCGCAAACCCGGCGACATGTACCGGCGTACCGGCAAGCTTGCGGTATTCGAACGGCGCGGCAATCCATGCAGGCGTGAGTCGCTCGGCAAATGCCGTAATGCGCTGATCCATGGCGCTGCGTGCCTCGGTCAACCCGGCGAAATCGGCAAACAACTCCTGGGTGTGACCCTGCCAATTGAAGGGCAGGTTTTCGAAACGCCCCATCCACAGCATATCGCCCACCAGAATATGGTTCAGCGACCCGTGGATCGACTTGAAAAACGCGCCCATGTCGCGCTTGCGCACCGCGTCCGGCAATTGGGCGGCGCAGGCGTAGAGCTTGTCGTTCATCCAGCGGTTGTAGGCCGCCAGCATCCGGTAGTTGTCGGGGGTTGCCATGCCGCTCAGACCACGCTGCAGATGGTGGCCGAGACAGCCCTTGCGAGCTCGGCCGGGTGCACCGCAAAGCCCGTGTTCGGATGGCCCGCGGCCGGATACACCCGGTCGAACCGCAGCAGGGTTTCGTCGAGCAGCACGACCGGCGGCGTCAGGTGGCCAATCGGCGCCACGCCGCCGATCGAGAACCCGGTGCGCTCCTTGACGAAGCCTGCATCGGCCTTGCCGATCGCTTCACCAATCTGGGCGACCACACGGCTTTCGTTGACCCGGTTGGCGCCGCTGGCAATGACCAGCACGACGCGATCGCTCGCCCTGGCGCGAAAGATCACGGATTTGGCAATCTGCGCCACGTCGATGCCAAGCACGTCGGCTGCCGCCTGAGACGAGTGCGTCGGCTCGGCGTGCACAATGATCTCGGTGACAATCTGCGCCGCTGCCAGCGCCGCGAGGACCCGCTGCACGCTCGGATTGGCAAGGATGGTTGCGGGGTTGTCGTGGCGTACCGCCTGCGCGCCGCTCATGCCAGCGATTTGGTTACGATCTCGAACGTGTCCTTCGACAGTTCCGCCTGTGCCGCGATGCCCTCGAGGGCCGCCTTGAGCAGTGCGCGCCGTCCCGGCTCGAGTTTCTTCCATTGCGCGGCGGCGCGCGCCAGGCGTGCCGCCACCTGGGGGTTGACGCCGTCGAGTTCCACCACGCGATCGGCCCAAAACGCATAGCCGCTGCCGTCGGCCGCATGGAAGCACGCCGGGTTGCCCTGGCAAAACGTGCCGATCAGGGCGCGTACCTTGTTCGGGTTGCGCATCGAGAAGGCCTCATGCCGCATCAGCTCCTTCACGTGCGGCAAGGTTGCCGTGCCGCGGGTGCCGGCCTGCAGCGCCAGCCATTTGTCGACCACCAGGGCTTCGTCCTTGAACTGCCGGTAAAACGCGACGAGGGCGGCGTCACGCTGCGTCGAGGCGGAGAGCATCAGCGCTCCGAGCGCGTTCATGCGTTCGGTCATGTTGCCGGCCGATTCGAATTGCTGCGCGGCCAGTACCCGCACTTCGGTGGTGTCCAGTTCCATCAGGAAACCGAGCGCCAAACCCTGCAGGGCACGCTTGCCGGCCGATACCGGGTCGGGCCGGTACCCGCCTCTGACCGCATGGTCTTTCCAGGCGGCAAGCAGTTCGCGTTTGCAGGCGCGTGCCAGCTCACGGCGTACCAAGACGCGCGCGGTGTGGATCGCGCCGGGATCGACTTCATCCATCTGTTCGGCAATCGTGATTTCGGATGGCAGCGTGAGGGCTTCGGCCTTGAACGATGCATCAAGCTTGCGGTCGGTCAGGACCGAGCGAAACGCCTTGGTCACCGCAGCGGGCACCTGAAGAACCGCGCCCGTCGTTGACGCTCCCCGCTCAGCGGCTCCCGAAGCGGCTTTCAGGGCCAATGCCTTCAAGAGGCGCATGAACAGGCGTTGTCCGGCCTCCCACCGGTTGAACGCGTCGTCATCATGGGCCAGGAGGAAGGTCAGTTCCGCGTCGCTGTAGTCGAAGTCAAGCATCACCGGCGCGGAAAATTCGCGCAATAGCGAAGGCACCGGTGCATGTGCGATACCTTCGAATACCAGCACGTTGTCGACACCGCTGCACAGCAGCGTGGCTGCCTTGCCGCGTGCGCGGCTCTCGCCGGAGAGCTTGAGCGTGAGCGATTTGCCATCCCTGCCGAGCAGGGCGACGCTCAGGGGAATCACGAACGGCTGCTTGTCCGCCTGGCCCGGCGTTGGCGCGCACGACTGGCGCGCACGCAGGGTGTAGGTTTTGGCGCTGGCGTCGTACCGGCCGGTTACCGCAAGTCGCGGCGTGCCGGCCTGGCTGTACCAGCGCAGGAACTGCCTGCGCTCGAATGCCGAGAGCGCACCCGGGTTGGCGTCGGCCATCGCGGCGAAAAAATCATCACAGGTGACGGCCTGGCCGTCGTGGCGCTTGAAATACAGGTCCATGCCCCTGCGGAAACCGTCGCGGCCGAACATGGTCTGGTACATGCGCACCACCTCGGCGCCTTTTTCGTAAATGGTGACGGTGTAGAAGTTGCTGATCTCCATGAACGCGTCCGGCCGCACCGGATGCGCCATCGGCCCCGCGTCCTCGGGGAACTGCGCGGCGCGCAGCACGCGCACGTCGCCGATGCGGCGCACCGCACGGCCCGACGAAGCGGCGGCAGCGGTTCCTGCTGGGGCGCTGCTCATGCCCATCGAGAATTCCTGGTCGCGGAATACCGTCAGGCCCTCTTTCAACGATAGCTGGAACCAGTCGCGGCAGGTGACGCGATTGCCGGTCCAGTTGTGGAAGTACTCGTGCGCGATCACCGATTCGATGCCGTCGTAATCCGCGTCGGTGGCAGTGGCGGCGTCGGCCAGCACGTACTTGGTATTGAAAACGTTGAGACCTTTGTTTTCCATCGCCCCCATGTTGAAGTCGCCGACGGCAACGATCATGTATTGGTCGAGGTCGAGTTCCAGGCCGAAGCGCTTTTCGTCCCAGTGAATCGAATGGATCAATGAGTCCATCGCGTGGCGGGTCTTGGAGAGGTCGCGCGGCTCGACGTAGATCTGCAGCAGTTTCTTCTTGCCGCTTTTGGTCCTGACGGTCTGTTCGATTTTTGCCAGCTGGCCCGCCACCAGCGCAAACAGGTACGAAGGCTTGGGGAACGGATCGACCCATTTGGCCATGTGCAGCCCGCCATCCAGGCTTTTCTTCGCGACGCAGTTGCCGTTCGAGAGCAGTACCGGATATTTCGCCCGGTCGCCGATGACGGTGACGCTGTACTTCGCCATCACGTCGGGCCGGTCCTGGAAGTAGGTGATCTTGCGGAACCCTTCGGCCTCGCATTGGGTAAAGAAATTTCCGTTCGACACATACAGCCCCATCAACGAGGTGTTGGCGCCGGGGGCGATGCGCGTCCTGATGTCAAGCGTGAAGGCCTCGGGCAGATCGGCGATCGACAGCGACTCGTCGGTCTGGACGAACTGCGACGCGCCCAGCGGCTGGCCGTTGACGGCTACCGCGAGAAGTTCGAGCTGCTCGCCGTTGAGCATGAGGACTCCACTTGCCTGGCCCACTGCACCCTGCGGATTGCGCCGCAAGGCCGTGCGTGACGTCACGATCGTGGCGACCGGGTCGAGCTCGAATGTCAGGTCAACCGTATCGACCAGGTAGGCCGGCGGCCGGTAGTCGGATAGCAGGATGGTTTGCGGTGCGGGGTGGTCCATGCGATAAGGTGCCGAAAAGGGTGATTCGAAAGCGGGAAGGCCGGATCAGAGGGCGGCAATGCCGGCGCGCGCCACTTGCGCATCCTCGGCGGATTTGACCCCCGAGACGCCGACTGCACCCACGCACTGGCCCTCAAACATGATCGGTACCGCGCCTTCCATCATGGCGCCGCGCAAGGCGGTACCGCTGGCGGCGGAAAGGAAAGCGAAGCGGCCGCCATTGATGATGTCCTCGTAGGCCTTGGTCTCGCGCCGCCCAAGCGCCGCCATGCGCGCCTTGGCCGGCCCGATCTCGGCGCTTGAGGGCGCAGCGCCGTCGAGGCGCTCCAGCATCAGCAGGTGGCCGCCGTCGTCGACGATGGCGATGGTGACCGCCCATTGGTGGGCCAGGGCTTCGGCGCTACAGGCGGCCATGATCTTGCGGCAGTCTTCATGGGTCAGACAGGGTTTGGTTTTCATCTCGGGGAAAAAAAGGGCAGTCCACGTCGGACTGCCCTTGTATTGTAAGTCGGGCTTGCGCGTCGAGCGCCGCCCGACAAACTCGCAAGCCCTGCGCCGCAAGCCTGCGCCTATTTCTTCGCAGCGGCTTTTTCAGCCTTGGCTTTCTGGCGATCCTCGCGCAGCTTCTTGCGGTCTTCCTTGGCTTTGGCCTTGTCGGCCTTGAGCTTCTCGCGGTCCGCCTTGAGTTGTTCCTTGCTGGCGCCGGCGGCCTTGTCGGCCTTGAGCTTTTCCTTGTCTGCCTTGACTGCCTCGCGGTCTTTTTTGACCTGCTCTTTACCCGCCTGCACTTGCGGGTTCGGTGCCGGTTTGGCGGCGGGTGCGGTCTGCGCTGCGGCGTGGCTTGCTGCGCCGACCGACAGCGCGGTGGCAACGGCCAGGATCAGTGCACGAATTTTCATGGTCTCTCTCCTTGGGTTTGGGTGGTCAGGCGCATGCCTGTGATGCCCTAACGCAAGGCTTTCCGGCGCGGTTGACAATACCCAGTCTAGGCCTGCTTGCGGCGCCGCGCGGCGAGCCATTCGCGCACCACCACGAACAGCGCCGGCAAACCCGGCAGGACGATCAGCGCAATGACAATTTTGGTCAGGTGCTGGCTGACCCACGGGATGTTGCCGAACCAGTAGCCGGCGATGGCGAGTGACGCAACCCAGAAAATGCCGCCCGACACGTTATACAGCGCAAAGCGCGCGTAGGTCATGCGTGCGGCGCCGGCGACAAACGGGGCGAAGGTGCGCAAAAACGGCAGGAAGCGCGCAATCACGATGGTCTTGCCGCCATGGCGCTCGTAGAAGGCATGGGTCTTGTCGAACAGGCGCTTGTTGAACCAGCGCGAGTCTTCCCAGGAGAACACCTTGCTGCCGAAGTAGCGCCCGACCGAATAGTTCAGTGCATCGCCGAGGATCGCCGCGATCGACAGCAGCACGATGACCCAGGTGATGTCCATGTCGCCCTTGGCCGCGAACGCGCCAGCGACGAACAGTAGCGAATCACCAGGCAGGAACGGCATCACCACGAGGCCGGTCTCGACAAAAATGATGGCAAACAGGATGCCGTAGATCCACGCGCCGTGGTCGCGGATCAACTCGGCGAGGTGCGCGTCGACGTGGATGATGAAATCAAACAGGCTCAGGATCAGTTCCATGGTGTTCCTTCGGGGGCGGGCGCATCATACCCGACCGCTATAATTTGATGCATGTTCGCCGTTGTTTCCCCCGAGATTGCGCAGCGCCCGATCCGCCTCCTGCCGGATCAGTTGATCAGCCAGATCGCGGCCGGTGAAGTGGTTGAACGCCCGGCCTCGGCGCTCAAGGAGCTGCTCGAAAATGCGCTCGATGCCGGCGCTGCGGCGATCGATGTCAAACTCGAATCCGGCGGCGTCAAGACGATTCGCGTCGCCGACGACGGCGGCGGCATCTGCCATGACGAACTGCGTTATGCGCTGGTGCGCCATGCCACCTCCAAGATCGCGTCACTTGATGACCTCGAAAACGTCGCCTCCCTCGGGTTTCGCGGCGAAGCGCTGGCCTCGATTGCGTCGGTGTCTCGCCTCACCCTCACCAGCCGCTTCACCGGCAGCGACAACGCCTTCGCACTCGGCGGCACCGAGAGCCAGCCGCGGCCCGCCGCGCTCGCGCAAGGCACGGTGGTCGAAGTCGAGGAGTTGTTCGGCAGCGTGCCGGCACGACGCAAGTTCCTGAAAAGCGAAGCCACCGAGTTTGCGCACTGCGCCGAAGTGGTGCGACGCATCGCGCTGTCGCGCCCGGATGTCGGCTTCACGCTGACCCACAACGGCCGCGTCACGCTGCACCTCAAGAACGAATCGCGCGCCCAGCGCATCGCCCATGTGCTTGGCGACGAATTCGCGGCGGCGGCGCGCGTGGTCGAGGTGGCAGCCGGGCCGGAGGGTGCGCAGCTCACGCTGGCCGGGCTGATCGGCAACCCGGCCGAGGCGAAGCTGACACGTGATGCGCAGTATTTTTTCGTCAATGGCCGCTTCGTGCGCGACAAGGTGTTGCAGCACGCGGTGCGCGCCGCCTATGCCGACGTGCTGCACGGCGACCGCCAGCCGAGCTACGCGCTGTTCCTGACGCTGCCGCCATCGGGGGTGGATGTGAACGTGCACCCGGCCAAGACCGAGGTGCGGTTCCGCGACAGCGGGCCGGTGCACCAGTACGTGATGCGCGCGGTGCGTGCCGCGCTGTCGGGCAGCGCCGCCGAAACCCCGATACCTGATGCTGCCAGAACCCTTGGTGCACAAGGCTTGCAGGCCGGTGATGCCTCAAGAATGGCTTCCACCAACGATTTTCGGCCGGTGCCCTTGTTCAATTCGGCATCCCTGAGCCAGTCGCCGGGACAATCACCGGCACAAGCACCGGGCCAGCCGCAGGACGTGTCGCGCTACTACGCGCAGTTCGCCGCTGCCGGCGGCGTACAGCGCGTCATGGAAGCGCCGGCCGCCTCGTATGCCCCCGCCCCTTTGCCGCAGGGCGACTTGCCGCTGGGCCATGCGCTGGCGCAACTGCACGGCATTTACATCCTGGCGCAGAACCAGGCCGGGCTGGTGCTGGTCGACATGCATGCGGCGCACGAACGCATTCTCTACGAGAGTTTCAAACAACAACTCGATTCGCAGCGTGACCTGCAACGCATCGGCACCCAGGCGCTGCTGATCCCGGTGACCTTCAACGCCGAGCGCATCGAGGTCGCCACCGCTGAAGACTATGCCGATGCGCTTGGGGCGCTCGGCTTCGAGATCGCGCCGCTGTCCGACACCAGCTTGGTGGTGCGTGCGGTGCCGGCGCTGCTGGCCGACGCCGACGCCAAGGTGCTGGCGCGCGATGTGCTGCGCGAACTGCAGGATGTCGGCTCCGGCGAAGTGCTGACACGCCATCGCGACGAACTGCTCTCGACCATGGCCTGCCACGCCGCGGTGCGTGCCAATCGCCGCCTCAGCCTGCCCGAGATGGATGCGCTGCTGCGCCAGATGGAAGAAACCGAGCGCAGCGGCCAGTGCAACCATGGCCGCCCCACCTGGTACCAGTTCGCGTTGTCCGACCTCGACAAGCTGTTCATGCGCGGGCGCTGAATGTGCGCCACGTCTTGCCCCCAGACTGAATTTCACCTACCGGCTTTCCACCCATGATCCGCTGCGTCCTGTTCGACCTCGACGGCACCCTTGCCGACACCGCCCCCGACCTGGCAGCGGCCCTCAACAAGATGCGCATCGATCGCGGCCTGGCGCCGCTGCCGCTCGAACCGCTGCGGCGCATGGCGTCGAGCGGCGCACGCGGCCTGGTCGGCGTCGGCTTCGGCCTGAAACCCGGTGATGCCGAGTACGAAGCGCATCGTGTCGAGTTCCTCGCCAATTACGAAAATGCCCTGCACGTACACACGCGCCTGTTTGACGGCGTCGAGGAGCTGCTTGCCGCCATCGAGGCGGACCGCAAATGGGGCGTGGTTACCAACAAGGCGAAGCGCTTTACCGACCCGCTGAGCCGCCTGATCGGCTTCACCGGCCGCGCCGCCTGCGTGGTCTCGGGCGACACCACGGCGCACGCCAAGCCGCATCCGGCGCCGCTGCTGCATGCGGCCGAGGTCTCCGGTGTCGCGGCGGGTGAGTGCATTTATGTCGGCGACGACCTGCGCGACATCCAGGCCGGCCGCGCCGCCGGCATGAAGACGCTTGCCGTTACCTGGGGTTATCTGGGCGACACCGACCCGCCCGAAGGCTGGGGCGCCGACGCGGTGATCCACCAGCCGCGTCAGGTGCTCGACTTCCTGTGATGCCATGTTGCTGATGCGCCCGGCCGCGTTTGCCGCGCTGGCCGAGTGCGACCCGGCACGCAAGGTGGCGCTCACGAATGCTGCCTGGGCCCTGGCTGCAGAGGCGACACCGCTGGCGGATGGTGCCCAGAGCCTCGCGATCGAGACGCCCGGGCGCCCCGCGCAGCCTGAATTGCTGCACCCCGCCGACGTGCCGCGCCGGCGCCTCGGCTCGCCCGAGGGGCGCGCAGTGTTGATCCACGCCATCACCCATATCGAATTCAACGCGATCAACCTCGCGCTCGATGCGGCGTGCCGTTTTGCCGGCATGCCCGATGCTTACTACCGTGATTGGATCAGCGTCGCCAAGGAAGAGGCCTATCACTTCACGCTGCTCGCACAGCATTTGCAAACCCACTATGGCCACGCCTACGGCGATTTCCCGGCGCACAACGGCCTGTGGGACATGGCCGACAAGACCCGCGACGATGTGCTGGTGCGCATGGCGCTGGTGCCGCGCGTCCTCGAAGCGCGCGGGCTCGACGTGACACCCGGCATGCGCGAACGCCTCGCACAGCACGGTGATCCTGTTGCAGCGGAAATTCTGGACATCATTTTTCGTGACGAAATCGGCCACGTGGCCGTCGGAAACCGTTGGTACGAAAGACTGTGCGAGGAACGTGGCATAAGTCCTGCTGTCACTTTCACAACTCTGATGCGGGAACACGGCGCGAAAATCCATCTTCCGCTTAATCGCGAAGCGCGCCTCGCCGGCGGATTCACCGCGGCGGAGCTGGACGCGCTCGAGCGCTAGCTCTCGTTGTGCGCCACCTCGACGCGTTTGCGCGTACCGGCGGCGACATCGTAGATATGGAAGTCATCCATGGTGCGGCCGTACAGGTGCAGGCTCACCGCGCTTGGCCGTTCCGCCGGCACCCCGGTGATGTGGATATGGTCCGGGTTCGGCACGAAGCTGGTGACCGCTCCTGACCCGAGCAGGATCACCCCGCCGCGCACCAGCTCGATGCCGCTGTCGGCGCCGCGGTCGTGTGAGAGGCGCACGTAGCTGCGCTCTTCGAGCACGCCTTCGAGCACGCCGACCACGCCCCAGCTGCCGTGGTCGTGCACCGGCGTCCACTGCCCCGGCAGCCACACCAGGGTGTACAGCGACAGGCTGTTGTCCGGCGCTGAGTACACCAGGTTGCGCGCGTAGTGGTCCGGGTCGCTCTTGTAGTGCTGCGGCTCGAGGAAGCTGCCGGCCTTGCCGATCAAGTCGAGCATCAGCGGCGCCAGCGCCAGCACGCAGTCGGCCGGGTCGGTCAGTGCGCGGCTGCGCGCGATGGCCTGGGCAACAAAGGTGTCGAGGGCAGGGGAGGTCATGTTTATCCTTGCGGGGGGCCGGCGTCGGTAAGCTGCTCGCCATGGATCATGCGCGCAATCCGTGCCTCGAAAGCGGCACGCTGGCACAGGCGGCAGGGGCGTGAAGACGAGACCAGGATGCAGCCCGACAGGTCTTTGGTGCCCAGCGCAATGCCGGCCAGACGCAGCGCCTCGCGCTCGGCGTGGGCGTCGACGCTGTTCGCCGTCACCACCCGGCTCGGGCTTTCGGCAACGATGCGCCCATCCTTCACCACCACGGCGCCGTAGGGCTGGTCGCCTTCGGCCACGGCGCGGCGCTTCATCTCGAAGGCGCGCTCCATGAAGTTGCGCATCTGGCTGGCGGGCTGCGCCAGCGCGGAGCGCCCGCATCCGGCTGCGTATCCCGCAAAAGCGAAGGCAACAAACTGGCGGCGCTGCATGGACATCGGCTCCGATCGAGGCTGGCGAGGGCTTGAAAGGGCGATCAGATGCCCCACATAGAGCGTACAATCTTACTTCCTGTTGCAGACAAAGCGCAGTCGAGACGCAAAACACGCGTCGCGGAAGCAAGAGGGACACAGACGAACATGGGGCCGATCCGGTTTCGACGTGGGTTACAAAGCAGTGAGGGCATGTCGAGGGCTGGTCACCTCGTAAATCCAACCGGGAAACACACAAACGCCAACGACGAGCGTTTCGCTCTCGCAGCCTAAACAGCCACGCGGAGCCGCTACACCGGTTGTTCTCTGGGCCGGGTGAGCCTTAAAAACTCACAGTAGCGTCATATACAGGGAATCGGTTCGCATTGGGTTACTTAGTGCGCGCTTAAATTTAGGTGACTCGCCATTGTCCGGCCTGCCTGTTGGCTAAGACCGTGGTTAAAACCAAATAGACAGGATACGCATGTAGAACTTGCTGTAGCGGACTTACGGACGCGGGTTCAATTCCCGCCGGCTCCACCACCTAAAAACGCCGCCCGAAAGGGTGGCGTTTTTCTTTGCATGGCCGCGCGCAAATTTCCGCTCGGCATGCCTGCAAGCGAAAATACGAATCAAGCCGCGCGCTTGCCGTGCAGCTTCCGGTACTTCGTCTCCAGCCGATCAAACACGGCCTTAGCCGGGTTGGCCTTGCAACTCGCCAGCCCGGCAGCAATGGCCGTACGCAACGCCTCACGTTCCAAGCGTGCTACGACCCGATTGTGATGCTCTGGCGTTACCACGACGCAGGGCCGAGAATGCGGGCCTGTCGTGTATCTGTGCTCTTCCTCGTCGGCAATCGACAAGGAAGCCTGCTTCGGGGCAACCGATTCTGAGGTCATATTTACTCACTGCATCGGGAAATTCCAGGCAAATATGGTACTCCCGGGCTGACTCAACAATCCTGCCAAAAGTAGCAGCAAATTTGCCAAAGTATTACACTTAGTATCTAGCGCATTACTTTTGGAGCATTCCGTGGCCACCACGATGACGGTAAAAGGGCAAGTCACCATCCCCAAAAAGGTGCGAGAGGCATTACGCCTCACGCCCGGCGACGCAGTGGATTTTGCGGTGAGCCAAGAAGGACAAGTTATGGTGCAAAAAGTGGGCATCCGTTTGCCCGCCAAGCGCGACCGCTTCGACGCCGCACGCGGCAAAGCGCAGGTGAAATGGCGCACCAATGATCTGATGGCGTTATTGCGCGGGACCGACTGAGCCACCACCAGTGATGCTGGTCGATACCAACGTCCTGGTGGACGTGCTTGAAGATGACCCGGCGTGGGCCGACTGGTCAACCCGCCAGCTCCGCGCGCAGGCGCAAGTACACGACCTGTTGATCAACCCGGTGATCTACTCCGAACTCTCGCTGGCTTTCGAATCGGTCGAGGCATTGGACAAGGTGATCGAAAGCCTCGGCCTGGGTTTTCAGGAAATTCCCCGCCCGGCGTTGTTCCTGGCGGGGCGCGCGTTCGTCAAGTACCGCCGTGAGGGTGGTGCCAAGGCCAACGTTCTCGCCGATTTCTTCATCGGTGCCCGTGCGGCCGTGCTGGGTTGCGGCATCCTGACACGCGACGCCCGCCGCTACCGCAGTTACTTTCCGCGCGTGGCAGTGGTGGCACCAAAGTGAATCTGGCCAAAAAAGGGAGTTCAAGCGTGATGATATTCAGTGAGCACTCTAGAGGCAGGATTTCCTGCATCCTGCATCTGGTTCGGCTTGGTTATCGCTATCTCTCCCAAAAAAAGCCCGTGTGGGAGGAAGTCGGTGAGCGACAAATTGGTGCTGGACACCAAGTGGAAGCTAATCGATGGCACCAGAGCGAACGGCACCGACAAATACGGTCTGGCGCAAGCCGATTTTTATCAACTGCACGCCTACGGCCAGAGTTACCTCGATGGCGAGGGCGATGTCGTCCTGATCTACCCCAAAACGGACACCTTCAGTAAACCACTGGATGTTTTTGATTTCCCGAAAGCCACGGGATTAAGGCTGTGGGTGCTGCCGTTTTGTTTGCGGGAACGCACGATTGCCATTCCAAAGGATGCCCCATTCGCTGCCAACTTCAATTGCGCGTCAACTGTGGCGGTCCAGGGTCGCGAATTTGAGATATCTAAATTGACTGAGAGTGCGCTGACATGACTGATATCGATAAAAAGAGGGAGGCTGGAATGATCAAAAGCAAACCACCGAAAATTCCCAAGAAAAACGAGGTTTCACTTGTCCGTTCATCTGCGGCTGAATATCTGACCTTCGTGGCCGCAACTGGCAACGCGCAAAGCAGCGTGGAAATGCGCTACGAAGATGAAAACCTGTGGCTCACGCAGAAGATGATGGCCACGCTCTACGATGTGTCGGTGCCTGCTGTCAGCCAGCATTTGAAGCGCATCTATGCCGACAACGAGCTGGAGCGTGAGGCAACTGTTAAGCAGTACTTAATGGTTCAAACCGAGGGCGAGCGCGACGTTCAGCGCAAGGTGGATCACTACAGCTTGCAGGCCATCATTGCAGTGGGTTTCAAAATCGAAAACGAACGCGCGGTGCAATTTCGCAAGTGGGCCAACCAGATCGTCAAGGATTACACGATTCAAGGCTGGGTCATGGATGCCGAACGCCTTAAAGGGGGCGGCAACGTTCTGACGGATGATTTCTTTGAGCGCCAGCTCGAAAAAGTCCGGGAAATCCGCGCATCCGAGCGCAAGTTTTACCAGAAGATCACCGACATCTACGCCACCTCTCTTGACTAG
>CANJDH010000102.1 GCA_947473125.1 Burkholderiales bacterium | reverse complement strand
GAGGCAATCATCTCCAGCCAGATGGCCGTAGTGGTCGTTGTAGAGTTTGAAGTGATCCACGTCGCAAAGCACCACCGAGAGCTGGTCGCCGGTGCGCTTCGAGCGAGACAGCTCGTTGAACAGGGTTGCATCGAAGTGCCGCCGGTTGGCGAGGCCGGTCAGGCCATCCTGTTGGGCTAGCTTGACCAGCTCCCGATTGGCAGCGGTGAGCTCGTTGCCGAGTGCCAGCAGGCGCTGGCGCATGTCGCCGATGCGCTGCATCGCGCGGATCTTCGCATTGAGCACGACGTTGCTGGTCGGCTTGATCAGGTAGTCGTCGCCGCCGGCGGCAATTCCCCGTTCGACATCTTCATCGTCCTCCTGCGAAGACAGGAAAATCAGCGGTATCCATTCGCCTGGCCGCAATTCCCTCAAGCGCTCGGCAACCTCGAAGCCGTCCATGCCGGGCATCTGGACGTCGAGCAGCACCAGGTCCGGAGGATGGCTTTCATAAAGCCGTATAGCTTGGGCACCGCTTTCCGCCGTCAATGTCTCATGGCCCATTTTGGCCAGCATTTTGGCCAGCGCGGCGCGCATGGTTGCTGAATCATCGACGACCAGAATCTTCATATTCGCCCCCGTCTGCTGCCAAGCTGCGCGCTGCCATGGATGGTTTACGGCAGCACGGGCAGGTTAATGAGGCTTTTCGGAAGATTTTCTGGTACGGTTGCCCGCCGGGCCGCGACTTGCTTCTGCGGGAACGAAAGCGCATGCCGATACAATAGGCGACACCCTTAACCAACCACCACACATCATGAGCGAAATCACGAAAAAAGAGATGTTCGACGCCGGCCTCAAAATCCGCAAGGAAGTGCTCGGCGGGGAATACGTTGATCGCGGGTTTGCGATCAAGGACGAATTCACCGAAGACATCCAGGACTACCTGACGGTCCATTCATGGGGCGCCAGTTGGGCGCGCCGCGATGCCAAGGGCGAGCTGACCTTGCCCAAGAAGACGCGTTCGTTCCTGAACCTGGCAATGCTTTGCGCGCTCAATCGTCCGCATGAGCTTGAATTGCACCTGCGTGGTGCCATCAATAACGGCGTGACCAAGCAGGAAATGAAGGAAATCTTTCTGCACGTTGCCGTGTATTGCGGGGCCCCGGCGCTGGTGGATGCACTGCGTCTGGCGCGCAAGGTGTGGGGCGAGCACGAAGCTGCGGCCAAGACATAACGCCCCAGTGCGATGGATCGTCGCGCCTTCCATCTGTCAGCTGCAGCCCTGGCGATGTCGGCCATGACCCCTAACGTCACTGCGCAATCTCCCTCAGAACTGCGTACGCGGGTGATTTCGTCAAGCGGAGAACGCGTGCCGGTGGTCGGACTGGGTACCTGGCAGGTGTTTGACGTGCCTTCGGGCAGCGTCGGATTTTCAGAGGCGCGCGCTACTCTCAAGGCGTTTGCGGCGGGTGGCGGACGCGTGGTCGATTCGTCGCCGATGTATGGTCGCTCGGAGAACGTGCTCGGCGAACTCATGCAAACCGAAAAGCTCCGCGACAAGCTGTTCGTTGCTACCAAGGTTTGGACATCGGGGCAGCGCGAGGGTGTGGCGCAAATGCGCGATTCGCTGTCCAAGCTGCAAGTCGGGAAGCTTGACCTCATGCAGGTGCACAACCTGACCGACACCGACTTGCACCTGGAAACACTCGCCGGCTGGAAGCAGCGGGGACTGGTGCGCCTGGTGGGCATCACCCACTATCATGCCGGCGCGCATCGGGCCCTGGAATCCGCATTGCGCAAGCATCGGGTCGACGTGGTGCAGGTCAATTATTCCCTGGCTGAACCGGAGGCAGAGCGCGGCCTGCTTGACCTGTGCGAGGAGATGAAAGTGGCGGTGATCGTCAATCGTCCCTTTGCCGAAGGCGCGTTATTTGCCGCGGTGCGCGGCAAGCAGGTGCCCGACTGGGCCCGCGAGGAGTTTGGCATCAGCAGCTGGGCGCAGTTCTTTCTCAAGTGGATTCTGGGCCATCCGGCGGTGACGGTGGTGATCCCCGGTACCCGCAATCCGCTGCATGTAACGGACAATCTGGGTGCTGGTCGCGGCAACCTGCCCAATGTGTCGCAACGCGAACGCATGCGCACTGCGTTCGCCGCGCTCTAGAGGCGCCTGCGGTGAAATTAAAGGCCGTTACCTCGCGCGATAACCCGCTGTACAAGCGTTGGCGCCTGCTTGCGTCCACCGCGCAGGCGCGCAAGAAGGAAGGGTTGTCGATCCTCGACGGCGTGCACCTCGTCAACGCATATCTGGAAAAATGCGGCGCGCCGGAATGGGTCGCCGTGAGCGAGTCGGGGTTGAAGCGGCCTGAAATTGAACGCGCGGTGCGTGCCTGTAGCGGCGACGTGGTGCGATTGCCCGATGCATTGTTTGAATCGGTCAGCGTGGTCGAGCACGGGGCGGGCATTGTGGCGGCGGTGAAAACGCCTCGAGAGGTGCTCCCACCAACGATTTCGGGGGATTGCCTGATTCTGGAGCACGTTCAGGACCCCGGCAACATGGGTAGCATGCTGCGCAGCGCGGCCGCCGCCGGCGTGCGCCAGGTGTTCTGTTCGCCCAAGACCGTTTATGCATGGTCGCCAAAGGTATTGCGTGCCGGGCAGGGTGCCCATTTCGGGTTGTTGATTGTCGAGGGTGTTGAACTCGACGAAGTATTGGCGCGGCTGGCGGTGCCGCTGGTGGCAACCTCGTCGCACGCCAAAACAACTCTGGATGCGCTCGATCTGTCGCAACCGGTAGCATGGCTGTTTGGCAATGAAGGTGCGGGCGTGTCACCAGGGTTGTTAGCGTGCGCTACCTGGCAGGCGGCAATTCCTATGCCGGGAGGCAGCGAATCGCTCAATGTCGCGGCAGCTGCCGCCGTGTGCCTGTTTGAATCGGTGCGTCAGCGCCGCAGGAGAGCGCTTCCATGAAGGCAGTAGGCGGTCTTTTGCTGGTGCTGGCAATTGCTTCAGGATGCGCACAGATTGCTACTTCGATGTTGATCAATGCGGCACCGGAACTGCTCGCCAGTACGCTCGGGCAATACAACGTACGTACGGAATTTTCGGACGCCGTGCCGCTGATCAAGGCGCGCGACTGGCTTGGCTTGTCGACCCTGGCACGCCAGAAGCTGGAAAAAGAACCGGCGCGCGGTGAATGGTGGCAACTCGCCGGCTACGGGCACATGCAGGCGGGGGAATTTGCGATCGCGCGTGACTGTTTCGAGCGTGCCACGCGACTTCTGCCGGAGGAAATCAGCGGCTGGAACCTTTACGCCTATACGCTCAAGCAAACCGGCGAGCCACGAGCGGCGGTGAATGCGCTCGACAAGGCGTTGCAGGTGGATCCGACCTCAACCCAAGCGTTGGTGATCCTTGGTGATATTCATGCCGAGGGTCGCCGGCCGCTTGAGGCCATACGTGCCTACGACCGGGCCCTGCAGATCGACGAACGGGATATCTTTGCCTGGTACGGCATAGGCCTGCTTGCCAAGCGCAGCAACGATAGTTCGACCCTTGACCGTGCGATCAAGGCCCTGACCCAACTGCATCCGCCGTTCGCCGCCGAGCTCGCCAAAAAATCGTGACGCTCCTGGAGCGCGGTGATCGGCTCCGGAGCCCTACAGCACTGGTCGCTCGATCTTGATTTCCTGCATGATGGTGGTGGCAATTTCCTCGATCGACTTGGTGGTGGTCGATAACCAGCGAATGCCCTCGCGGCGCATCAGCGCCTCCCCTTCATTGACTTCATAGCGGCAGTTTTCCAGAGAGGCATATTTGCTGTTGGCCTTGCGTTCATGGCGGATCTCGGAGAGCCGCTGCGGTTCGATGGTCAGGCCGAACAACTTGCTTCGGTGGAGCGTCAGTGATTTGGGCAACTGCATGCGCTCGAAATCCTCCGGAATCAGCGGATAGTTTGCACAGCGCAGGCCGAATGTCAGCGCCAGGTACAGCGAGGTTGGGGTTTTACCGCTGCGAGATACCCCGACCAGGATGACGTCGGCATCGGCGAGGTTCTTATCAGTCTGGCCGTCATCATGCATCAGGCTGAAGTTGATGGCCTCGATGCGGTTCGCGTACTCCTGCTTGTTTTTGGTAGCGCTGTGCGAGCGGCCGATGGTGTGGGTCGACTTGAGCGCCAATTCACGTTCCAGCGGTTCGATGAAGGTCTGAAACAGGTCCAGCACGAGCGCATTGGCGGTGCGGACCACTGCACTGGTTTCATTGTTGACGAGGGTGTTGAAGACAATCGGCTTGATCTTGTCGGTTTCGTGCGCCGTGTTGATGGCGAGGACGCAAGCGTGCGCTTTGTCCAGCGAGTCGATGAACGGCATGCGTGTTTGTTTGGTGGGCAGGCCTTCGAACTGCGTCAACAGGGAGTGACCCAGCGTTTCGGCCGTAATGCCGGTGCCGTCGGAGATGAAAAAGACGGTGCGGAGCGGAGCGTGGCTGTTGGGCATGGTGATGGCCGGAGCGGCCGGGTTGCCGGAGAATGCCGTGATTATCCCGTTTTTTGCGGCGCAACAACGATGGCGTATCATGGTTTTCAGACCACACAGGATCGGCATCCGGTGCAGCACTCGTTTTCCGTCGCAAGCCTCAATATTCACAAGGGACTCTCGCCCCTTAACCGGCGCGTGATCGTCCATGATCTCAAGATCGAACTTGATGCGTTGAAGCCGGATGTTGTGTTCCTGCAAGAGGTACAGGGGCGCGATGCGCGCCATGCCAAACGCTTTGCCGACTGGCCCGCACAGGAGCAGGGCCATTTCCTGGCGGGTTCGCATTGGCCCGAGGTGCATTACGCCCGCAATGCGGTGTACGAGCACGGTCATCATGGCAATGCCATTTTGTCGCGCTTTGCCGTCGAGTCCACCGCCAACGATGACATGTCGATGCACCGCTTCGAGAGCCGCGGATTGCTGCATGCGCAATTGCGAATCAGTGGCCGGCGCGTACATTGTTTCTGCGTGCATCTGGGTCTGACGGAACGCGTGCGCCAGCGGCAGATCGAGTTCATTGTGGAAACCGTGGCTACGCGGGTCGGTAGCGACGAACCGGTGGTGCTTGCCGGTGACTTCAACGACTGGCGCAACCGCGTCGAAGGGCGGTTTGCCGAGGTCGGCCTGGTCGACACGTTTACCGGCGCGGGGCGCAAGCCGCCGCGCACTTTTCCCGGCCGTCTGCCGTTTCTGCGCCTTGATCGCATTTATGTGCGCGGACTGGTGGTGCAGGAAGCACGCGTGTTGCATCACCTGCACCGCCTTTCGGACCACATCGGTTTGTTCGCCACCCTGGCGCTGCGTCGAGACCTCGCATGAAACTCCGCTTTGTCGCCGGAAACCAGATCGACCTGCTCAATTCGGGAGGGGAATATTTTCCGGCGCTGTTCCTTGCGCTAGAGTCGGCGCGACAGGAGATCTATCTCGAATCCTATATTTTTGCCCAGGATGCGACCGCCAATGCGGTGGTGGATCGTCTATGCGGTGCGGCGCGGCGCGGCGTGCGCGTCCACTTGCTGGTTGATGGATTTGGCTCGCGCGACATGTCGGCCGTTTACTGGGCGCGCCTGCAGGACAGCGGTGTACTCGTATCTGAATTTCGCCGGCCGGCGATATTGCGACCGGTCCGCGGGATGCGCCGCATGCATCGCAAGCTGGTTGTGATCGATGCAGCGTCCCCTGCTGCTGCTTGTGCATTCGTGGGAGGCATCAATGTCGTTGACGACTGGAATGCCCCGGACGAGATACCGCCACGCTACGACTACGCGGTTCAGGTGCGTGGTCCCCTGGTGGCACAAATCCATGCGGCGGCAAGCCACCTGTGGGCTGTTTCGGCGATTTCCGGGATGCGTGCTCGCGCCAGGGCGCGCGTGCGTGTCCCACCCGGTCCGCCGCGTGGCTCGGCCGTGGCGGCGTTGGCGATCCGCGACAATGTGCTGCACCGGACCGAAATTGAAGACGCCTACCTGGCCGCGATTCGCAGCGCGCGATCGAGCATTCTGATGGCGTCGGGCTATTTTCTGCCGTCGCGTCGCTTCATTGCGGCGTTGCGCGCCGCGTCCGTGCGCGGCGTCAGCGTGACGATCGTCACCCAGGGGCCGAGCGACCATCCCCTGCTCAAGGCGGCCACGCAATCCCTTTACAGGCTCTTGCTGGGCGCGGAGATCGGCCTCGTCGAATACGGCAAAAGCTTCCTGCACGCTAAGGTTGCGGTTATCGACGACCGGTGGGCGACGGTGGGGTCATCCAACATCGATCCGTTCAGCCTGTTGTTGTCGCGTGAGGCTAACGTCGTCGTGATGGATGCGCCGTTTGCTGTGCGGCTGCGCGAGTCGCTTGAGGCTGCCATCCTTGAGGGTGGTTCTCGCGTTAGCCTCGCCGATCTGACGCGCTTGCCCTGGTATGTGCGCCTGATACAGTGGTTTGCGTATCGTCTGGCACGCGTCAGCGTCGATATCGTGACGCCGAACGGTGGCCGCACGATGGCGTGAAGGCGAGCCCGATGGCTAAGTCCGGCGTGCGCGGCGTTGCCACCAGGCAAGGCGCAGATAGAGGCCCCAGGTGATGCGCACGGCGAAGTAGCCGGCAAAAGCGAGCAGTGCCGCCAACAGGGGCACGCCTACCAGCAGCGGCGTGCCCAGCGAGCCGGCCCACGTGGTGATGCTGGCGAGCGACGCGACCACGTCCGCAGAAAATACCGGCGCCGCCGGCGCAGGCGCAGACCCTGGCAGCACCATCATGCCTAGCTGATAGGCAATCAGGTAGAGCGGAACGATAGTGAACGGGTTTGTATACAGGGTCGTCGCCAGCGCGACGGGAAGGTTGGTACGAAGCCACATCGCGCCGATTGCTGCACCGCCCATCTGCAAGGGGCCAGGGATCAGACCGCAAAAAAGGCCTACGGCGAATCCCCCGGCGACGCTGCGCCGGTTCAGGTGCCATAGCGCCGGGTGAAACAGATGCTCCCCGAATATGCCAAGTGCTTTTTGCTCGCGCAACTTGGCCACGTCTGGGAGGAGTTTGTTGAGGCGTCTGCGAATCATCAGATATATGAATTGGTTTTATCCAATATTGCGCCGGCTTGCGCAATTGCAACCAATAGGTGGCAGATCATAAAACCCGCGTGAAATAGTCATTCCCGCGCCATGCTGCCCTGCAGCAAATTGTTCAAAACGAGTAAAATTCTGTCACTTTATGATTGAGCCTCTCTAGGGGAACACCATGGCGGCCAAGCAGTACGTCGTTGCATTCGAGAACCTGCGCAACACCGATGTCGGGAGTGTCGGGGGCAAGAATGCGTCGCTGGGGGAAATGATCAGCCAGCTGGCCCATTCCGGTGTGCGCGTGCCCGGCGGTTTTGCCACCACAGCCGAAGCCTACCGTGATTTTCTCGGGTATCAAGGCCTCGCCGAGCGCATCGCTGCGCGGCTTGCGCAACTCGATGTAGCTGACGTCAAGGCGTTGAGCGCTGCCGGGCAGGAGATCCGGCGCTGGGTGGTGGAGCAACCCCTGCCCCCCGAGCTCGATGCGGCCATTCGTTCCGCCTACGCCATCATGGAACGTGAGTCAGGCGGCGCCATTTGCGTTGCCGTACGTTCTTCAGCCACCGCCGAGGATCTGCCCGATGCCTCGTTTGCGGGGCAACAAGAGACTTTCCTCAACATCGTCGGCATCGACAATGTGTTGAAGGCAATCCACGAGGTGTTTGCCTCGCTGTACAACGACCGCGCCATCTCCTATCGGGTGCACAAGGGCTTCACCCACGCCGAAGTGGCGCTTTCCGCTGGGGTGCAACGCATGGTGCGCTCGGACCAGGGCGCGGCCGGCGTGATGTTCACGATCGATACCGAATCGGGGTTTCCGGATGTGGTGTTCATCACCTCGAGCTACGGTTTGGGCGAGTGCGTGGTGCAAGGCTCGGTCAACCCGGACGAGTTCTATGTGCACAAACCGACGCTGGCCATGGGCAAGCCGTCGATTTTGCGCCGCAGCATCGGCTCGAAGCTGATCAAAATGGTGTTTGGCGAGCACACCTCGGCGGGCAAGTCGACCGTGACGGTGGACGTGGCCACCGCTGATCGCGACAAATTTTCGATCCAGGACGCCGACATCCTCGAACTGGCGCGCTATGCGCTCACCATAGAGCAGCATTATGGCCGCGCCATGGACATTGAATGGGGCAAGGACGGCATCGACGGCAAGATCTACATCCTGCAAGCGCGCCCCGAAACGGTGAAATCGCAAGAGAAGCACGACACGCAGCAGCGCTTCAAGCTCAAAGGCACCGGCAAGGTCTTGGTGACCGGCCGCGCGATCGGCCAGAAGATCGGCACTGGCCGGGTCCGCGTGGTGCTCGATGCGATCGACATGGACAACGTCCAGCCCGGCGACGTGCTGGTGGCCGACATGACCGACCCGAACTGGGAGCCGGTGATGCAGCGTGCCGCGGCGATCGTCACCAACCGCGGCGGGCGTACCTGCCACGCCGCGATCATCGCGCGCGAACTCGGTGTACCTGCGGTGGTGGGATGCGAAGACGCTACGGATATCCTGAAGGACGGCATGGAAGTCACCGTCTCCTGTGCCGAAGGCGACACCGGCAATATCTACGAAGGCAAGATCGAAACCGAGGTCACCGAATCGAAACGCGGCGAGATGCCGAAGATCCCGGTCAAGATTGGCATGATCGTCGGCAATCCGGCGCTGGCGTTCGACTTCGCGCAATTGCCCAACGACGGCGTGGCGCTGGCGCGCCTCGAGTTCATCATCAACAGCTACATCGCCGCGCATCCGCGCGCGATCCTCGATTACCCGCGTGTGCCGGACGACCTGCGCCGCGCGATCGAATCGCTGTCGCGCGGTTACGCCAACCCGCGCAGCTTCTTCGTCGAGAAGATGGCCGAAGGCGTCTCCACCATCGCGGCGGCATTCTGGCCCAAGCCGGTGATCGTGCGCCTCTCCGACTTCAAGTCGAACGAATACAAGAAGCTGATCGGCGGCAGCCTGTACGAACCCGACGAGGAAAACCCGATGCTCGGCTTCCGCGGCGCGGCGCGCTACATTGCGCCGGACTTCGCCGAATGCTTCCGCATGGAATGCGAGGCGATGAAGAAAGTGCGCGACGTGATGGGTTTCACCAACGTCGAGATCATGATTCCGTTCGTACGCACCCTGACCGAATGCGCCAAGGTGATCGACCTGCTGCGCTCGCACGGCCTCGAGCGCCGCAAGAACGGACTGCGCCTGATCATGATGTGCGAGTTGCCGAGCAATGTGATCCTGGCGGACCAATTCCTCGAATACTTTGACGGCTTTTCGATCGGCTCGAACGACCTGACCCAGCTTACCCTGGGCCTGGACCGCGATTCGGGCCTGGTGGCGGCATCGTTTGACGAGCGCGACCCGGCCGTCAAGGCGCTGCTGCGCATGGCGATCGCGGCGTGCAAAAAACAGGGCAAGTATGTCGGCATCTGCGGCCAGGGGCCGAGCGACTACCCGGATCTTGCCAAGTGGTTGCGTGACGAAGGCATCGTCGCGCTTGGGCTGAACCCGGATACCGTAGTCGATACCTGGAACAAGCTCGCGGAAGCGTCGTAGTAGCGGTGAGGAGACGCATCCGCCTGAATCTGCTCAGCTAGGGTGTTGGCAGCGAATACTTCCGATACACTTCAGCGATAACTCACCCCTTGACCGTCTGGTTTAGTCAGTTCGCTCTTGGGGCGACAGGCCGCCCTGAGGGAAACCTCTTGGCGGCTTTGTCATTTTTCAACAGACCATCAACCTGAAACCATTGGTGCGAGCGGGTTTTAGACACTCTATGGCCTGAATCCGTTGATGGGAGCGGCTCTTGGCCTGCCGTCTCGAGAAGAATGCAAACATAGGACCAAGCTCAACATCAAGATCAAGAAAACCATGCCCCGCCATGCAACGCGCGCGCTCACGGAATATTTGCCCGAAACAATTTGGGTGAGGGATAATGTATCCGTCAATTGCCTCACATCGCCAGATTAGCGGGAGCAAAACATGACCACTGTCGAAATTGAATTGCCCGAAGCCACCGCACAAGCTGCGAAAGCGGCTGGTTTGCTGACGCCGCAAGCGCTGGACCGCCTGCTCTCCAATGCTTTGCGCAAACGCGAGGCAGTGCAGTCGTTGCGCTCCATCGCCGACGACGTGGCTGCGGCCGGCATCGCGCCGATGTCGATGGACGAAATTGATGCCGAGGTAAAAGCGGTGCGCGCGGAGCGGCGAGTGCGTGCGGATCGTCGTTGACACCAATGTTCTGGTAGCAGGCTTGCTGTGGCACGGCCCGCCGAGCGGCGTGTGGAACCATGTGCTGACGGAGCGGGCAGAACTGTTCATCAGCCAAGCCCTGTTCGATGAATTCACCGATGTCATCGGCCGCCCCAAGTTCGCAGCCATTCTTGAGCGTGCTGCGCGCACACCGCAGCAAC
This sequence comes from Burkholderiales bacterium, assembly GCA_947473125.1. Taxonomy (GTDB): domain Bacteria; phylum Pseudomonadota; class Gammaproteobacteria; order Burkholderiales; family JAEUOS01; genus CANJDH01. The sequence continues at coordinate 5,482 of CANJDH010000102.1, read as the reverse complement.
TCCTGAACAATCTGCGCGACGCGGCGGAATTCGTCGTGCCTGCGCCCCTGCCGCAACCGGTGAGCCGCGACCCCGATGACGATCACGTCATCGCGGCGGCCGTCGTAGCGCGTGCTGACTGGATTGTCACCGGCGATCAGGATTTGCTGGTGCTCGGATCGTATGACGGCATCGCGATCATCACGCCTGCACAGGCGTTGCGGATGCTTGAGCCAGTCTAAGCATCGAAAAACGCAAGATCAAGCCAGCTTTGTCATCAAAGACATGCTCAATCACTCTAAATATTCTGACCTCACTGCCGCGCAATACGAAGCGCTTGGGAAACTTTTTGTAGAGTGGTCAAACATCGAGTTTATGCTGGGACTGATTCTGAGCAGACTTCTCTTTACGCCGGAATTCCTGGGCCGCTGAATTGCCCCGGGGCGATTCAGTGGCGTCCGAGCCGACCGTGGCTATCACTACGATCACTACGCGCATGCTGGCGGAGTCGGCCAAGCCTGGTGTCGGGCGCGCCGAGGCGCATCGGCGGGCGATGCTCGCTTACCTTGCCGACCCGGCGAATCTTCAACTTGCACACCCTGCGTACTGGGCGGCGTTCGCGGTGATTGGTGAGGGTGGGGTAGTGGGGCGTTGAGCCAAATCTAAACAAGACGCAGGCCGCTCAAGTCCTGTCCATGCGGATATCCGGGCTTTGCCTCTTGGCGCGATTGCGCCACCATAAACGATTGACTGTCCCAGTGAGTATGCCATGACCTCGATCACTATCGAATTGCCGGACGATGTTGCGCAACGCGCTTCCTCGCTGGGCCTGTTCACGCCTGACAAAATCAGGGCATGGCTGGAGTTTGAAACACGGCGCATTGCCGGCAAGACGCTTGTGGCATCACTGACCCAAATCAGGAATCTGCCCGGCGAAGCGATGTCTGACGGTGAAGTGGCAGAGCCCCTGGCGCGCGGCTGAGGCTGGTGCGCCTGATTTCGACACCTACGCGCCTTCCCGCTCAAGCCCTATCCATGCGGCTTTCCAGCCTTTGCCTTCCGAAAGCCTTATCCACCAACACTCTTCAGGCATGCCTCAATCGAATTTGTACTAATGCGCCAGCGCTGCGTCGGTTCTGCGCGCCTGCGTTGACACGACGAACGCACGCACGACGCTGACATATTCAGCCGGTGCTGCCCATGCGATACCGCTATGGCTCGCGCCTTCGAACTTGACGATGCGCTTGGGCTCGGAAGCCACTTTGAACAATTCGTCGCTCATCGCATGCGGGATGATGTTGTCGGCCGTGCCGTGCATCAGCAATTTGGGCAAGGCCACCTTTTTCATTTTCTCCAACGCGTCGAAACGTTGCGAAATCAGGAAACCCACAGGCAGCCAGCCGTAAGGCGAAGCCGATACGACATCCGGTACTGACGTGAACGTGGATTCGGTGATCAGCCCGGCCGCTTCATACGGACCGAGTTTCGAGGCAAGGTCGATCGCCACCGCGCCGCCGAGAGAGTGCCCGTAGATGTAGCGCCGTTGCGCTTCAGGCATCTTCGCCTTGAGCCAGTCCCAGGCGAGGGCCGTGTCTTCATAGGTGTTGGCTTCGGTGGGCAACTCGCCGCTCGATTGCCCGAAACCGCGATAGTCGATCGCCAGCACCGAGAACCCCATTTCGCGCCAGCGCTCGATGCGGAACGACGAGCCGGTCAGATTCCAGCGTGAGCCGTGCAGGTAGAGTAGGGCTGGCGCGTTCGTCGCGCCCTCACCGGCCTGTGGCATCCACCAAGCGTGGATTCGCTGGTCGCTGGTACCGGGCACCTTGATCCAGACTTCTTCGGCGCCTTGGGGTAATCCTTGGTAGCCGCGCCAGTTGTCGCGCACCGGGCGGAATATCCATTCGCTCTGCTTGCTGTCGAGCACGGCGCAGCCGCCCAACAGCGAGAACGCCAGGAAAAACAGCAGCAGGCGGCGGGACAGTTTCATCGGCTGGGCGGTACGGGCTGGCAAGTGAACCGGTAAGACAGTACCGGCAGGGTTCAGTTCCAGTACGGCGGATAACCCGAATTTTTCTGCTCCGCCTCCAGGAGGCGCAGCATTGCGTGCCATTCGAGTACGCCGTAGGGGCGGCGTGTGCCGGGCTGGTACAGGTCGGCGGTTTTTCCGAGCACTTCGGCGCCGGGCAGTTTGAGTTCGGTACGCGCCGCCATCACGTCCACCTGGGCGCGACACGCCAGCTCCAAGTTGTACATCAGGTTGAAGGCTTCGCCGGCGCTCGGGCCGCAAGTGAGCAGGCCGTGGTTGTCGAGGATCATTGCATTGTGTTCGCCGAGGTCGTGCACCAGGCGCTCACGCTCGGCTAGGTCGATCGCCGGCCCTTCGTAGGCGTGGTAACCGAGGTGGCCGACAAAGCGCATGCCGGTTTGCGTCAGCGGCAACAGCCCGCATTGCATCGAGGCCACCGCCATGCCGGCGCGGGTATGGGTGTGCAGCACGCATTTGACGTCGGGGCGCGCCTTGTGGATCGCACCGTGGATCACGTAGCCTGACTTGTTGATGCCGTAACTGGTCGCCGGTTGCCAGATGATGTTGCCTTCGACGTCGATCTTGACCAGGCTCGACGCGGTGATTTCCTTGTAGAGCAGGCCGTACAGGTTGATCAGAAGGTGTTCGGTACCGGGGATGCGCAGCGTGATGTGGTTGTAGATCAGGTCGGTCATGCCGTAGCTGTCAACCAGGCGGTAGCAGGCGGCAAGGTCGAGGCGTGCCTGCCATTCCTCGGCGGAGACTTCATCGCGAATACAACGGAAGGCGGTGCCGAAATTGGGGAGCGGAGCGTTCATCAGGTTCCTCAAGCGGTTTGGGCGCAGTGCAACAGAGGCGCGCAGGGGTGATGCCGTATACTTTTATCGAGTCTGCCACAAAACCGCTTCATGGTGATGCTGCGCAGCGCCAACATCCCAAAAGCATAAAAAAACAAAGAGAGACAGCCACATGACAGCAAGCAGCACGCCGCACTTTGTGAACCCGGTCAAGGAGCGCCTGAAGGCCGGCGAAGTGGTGCTCGGCATCACCGTACGCATGGCGCGCAGCGCCGAAATCGCCCGCATCGCCAAGACCACCGGCCACGATTTCCTGTTCATCGATGTGCAGCACTCGATCTACAACCTCGAGACCATCAGCCACATCGCCCAGACTGCGATGGCGATAGGCGTTGCGCCGCTGGTACGGGTGCGCGGCATCAACGACCCAGACGTGTCGCTGCTACTCGACAACGGTGTGATGGGCATCATCTACCCCGACGTCAATACCGCCGCTGATGCCAAACGGGCCGTGGAAGTTTGCCGCTTCGCGCCGCTCGGCAAGCGTTCGGTGTGCGGCGGTTATCCACACTTCGACTACCGTGCCGTGCCGCTGACGCAAAGCGTGCCGCAACTCGACGACAGCTGCCTAGTGATCTGCATGATCGAAACCGTCGAAGGACTCAATAACGTCGAGGAGATCGCGGCGGTCGAAGGCATCGACGTGCTTCACGTTGGCAGCAACGATTTGCTGACCAACATGGGCAAGCCGGGAAAATTTGACGATCCGGCCATCAGCGCGGCGCAGGATCGGGTCATTGCCGCAGCCAAAGCGAACGGCAAGTTCGCCGGTTGTGGCGGCAATCGCGACGTCGAGCGCCAGGTGCAGGCGGTGCGGCGCGGCGCGCAATTCGTGACAACCCAGACCGACATCGGCTTCCTGACGGCGGCGGCGACCCAATGGACCTCGGGCGTGCGCACTGCCCTCGCTGCCTGATTCCACCACTTTTCGAGGAGTACACCATGGGTTCTTGGATTCGCATTATTGGGGCGGCTTGCGCCGTGCTGTCGATGGCGTCAGCCTGGGCACAAGCGCCGGCAAGTGCCAGGTCCGGTGCATTTCCGAATCGCCCGGTCAAAATCATCGTGGCGTTTCCGGCCGGCGGCGGCACCGACATTGCTGCGCGGGTTTTGGCGCCCAAGCTGTCCGAAATCTGGGGCCAGCAGGTGATCGTCGAAAACCGTGCCGGCGCCAGCGGCGTGATTGGCACCGAAGCGGCAGCGCGCGCCGCGCCCGACGGCTACACCCTATTCATGGGCACGCTCGGCAACTACAGTGTGAACCAGCACCTGTTTCCAAAAATGACGGTCGATCCGGTGCGTGACTTCGCGCCGATCACGCAAGTGGTTGACGTGCATTTTGTGCTGCTCGCGCATCCGGCCTTGCCGGCCAGCAACGTACGTGAATTGATCGCGCTGGCCAAGGCGAAGCCGGGCATTTACACGCATGCCTCTTCGGGTGCCGGCGGTGCCCCGCACCTGGCTGCGGAGTTGTTCAAGCGCATGGCCGGAATCGACATGACGCACATCCCCTATAAAGGCAGCGCACCGAGCATGCAGGACGTCATGGGCGGGCAGGTGTCGATCACCTTCGACAGCATGCTGCAGGCGCTGCCTTTCATCCGCGATGGCCGGCTCAAGGCGATCGCGGTGCTGGGCGATACACGATCCGCGCAATTGCCAGATGTACCGACAGTGAGCGAGTCGGGCCTGCCCGGGTACGCGTTGACCAACTGGTTCGGCTTGGCTGCGCCGTCCGGCACACCCAAGGAAATCGTCGCCCAGATTTACACCGACGCGGCGCGTGTGCTGCAGGGCGCAGAGGTAAAGGGCCGGCTTACCGGCATGGCCGCCAGCGTGTCAGGCAGTTCGCCGGAGCAGTTTGCTGCGCGGATTCGCGATGATTCGGCGAAATGGGCCAAGCTCATCAAGGAAGCCGGCATCAAGGCCGACTGAACATCTGTTGCTGCAATTTGCATCCCACCTGGAACCCGCATGAACGTCCCTGCCGAGCGCGTGCGCGCGCAAATCGTTTCGATCTTGACCGCATGGGGCATGGACCCGCAACAGGTCCAGACCAGCGCCACAGTGATGATCGCAACCGACCTGTCGGGTGTCGATTCGCACGGTGTGTCGATGCTGATGGATTACGAGGCCTCACGCAACAAGGGCAAGCTCAACGTCAAGGCCAGCCCTTGGGTGGTGCGCGAGAACGCCGTCACCGGCCTGGTTGATGCCGATGCCGGTCTCGGCCACCCGGGCGCCGTCATGGGCATGGAACTGGCCATCGCCAAAGCCAAAGCGCTGGGGGTCGGCGTGGTGACGGTGCGCAATTCGCATCACTTCGGCGCGGCCGGTTACTACGCGGCCCTCGCCTCGAAGCAAGGTCTGGTCGGCATGGTCACCAGTGCCACGCGCAGCATCAACACGGTGCCGACGCGCGGCACGATTCCCGTGCTCGGTACCAACCCGATCGCGTTTTCCGCTCCGGCAAAGCGCAATCGCCCGTTCCTGCTCGATATGGCCACGGCGAGCGTGGCGGCAAACAAGGTGCGGGTCTACGAACTGAAGGGCAAGCCGCTGCCGGCCGGCTGGGTGCTTGACGAACACGGCGTCCCGGTCACGGATGCGGCGCTGG
>CANJDH010000101.1 GCA_947473125.1 Burkholderiales bacterium | reverse complement strand
CACCGACGACACGCGCATGCCAAGCCGGCGCTGGATGCCGATGCGCAAAAACTGGTCGTCGAGCATGGATTCGAGGATCGACGTGGGGGCGAACGGCGAGCCGAACATCACATGCGCCGCGGCCGCAAATTGGCTTGCCGTGACGGGTTTGCCGCCGACGCCGACCGAGCGATGGTTCGCGGCAGCAATGCACACCAGGGCGTCCTGAAACAGCAGGCTGCTGCGCAGGCCGTCGGGCAGCTGTGGAAAATGGCCGATGGCGATGTCGCACCCGCCCTCGGTGAGCCATTCGCGAATGTGCCCCGGGTCGGGCAGGCGCATCTCCACCGTCAGCCCCGGCGCCTCGACACACAGGCGTTCCATCAGGTGCGGAAAAATCAGCATGCCGGGAAAATCGGTGGTGGCCACGGTGATGGTGCCGCGCGCCGTGGCCGGATCGAACGGACCACGATCAGCCAGCACATCTTCGAAAGCACGCATCCCTGCCTGCACCGATGCGGCCAGCTCCAGGGCACGCGGTGTCGCGACCATGCCGCGGGCAGTGCGCACCAGCAATTCGTCGTTGGTGAGGCGCCGCAGCCGCGCCAGCGCACTGCTCATGCCTGGCTGGCTCATGCCCATGCGCTCGGCCGCGCGGGTCACGGAACATTCCGTGATCAGGGCATCGAGGCAGGCCAGAAGCTGCAGGTCGAGGTTGCGTCGCGCTTTCATGATTCGATCATACAGGGCGCTGCGGGTGCGGCAGCGCGCTGCAACATAAGTGCGGTGAATGTCGGCATCGGGCCTGGTTGATTGTGGCGGCCCGCCCGGGCTGGTTGAATCGCGGTTTTCCAACATGCTACGGAGAACCACCATGGCGATCAACGTGATCCAACCCACGCGTGCCGAGATGGCCAAGTGCCTGGCGCGCTTCGGCGACCTTACCCGCTGCGATGCCGGCGTGGTGGACATGCAGCTGCCCGAGTGCCAGCGCACATTCCTCAACGTGCTCGGCTTCAGCCAGCCCCAGGGCGAGGGGCAGATTTCGCCGTTCGGCAACCTCGCCCCGGCGGCGGTCACCCATCTGCGCGCCGGTTTCGGCATGGCGTTTATTGCCGCCAAGCCGGGGTGCGGGGTGCTGATGCACACCCACGACACGGTCGAGACCTTCATGGTGATGCACGGCAAATGGAAGCTCGAATGGGAGCTCGATACCGGCACCGAAGGCGTGACGCTTGAACCGCTCGATTTCATCGCCTGCCCGATCGGCCTGCAACGCCGCTTTGAGTGTATCGACGCCGGCCCGGGGAGGGTGGAAGGCCTGCTGCTCGGCATCATCGGCGGCGACGCCCCTGCGGTGGAGATTGCACCGGCAAGCATCCGGCGCCTGCTCGACGCCGGCCTGTGCACCCCCGAGCAGGCCGCGATCCTGTCTCAAGCGGCCAACTGACATCGCAGCGCGCCAAACGAGGAGGAGCAGGCATGAAAACAGATACAGCAGTACACCTGAGCGGATCCATGCGTGCTGATCGACGTCGTTTCGTCAAGGCCGCGCTGGCGCTCTCGGCGGGTGTAGCGACTGGTGCCAGGGCGCAGGGCGTACCGATCAGGATCGGTTTCTCGATTTCGCAAACCGGGCCGCTCGGCGCCGGCGGCAAGCCCGGCTTGCTCGCCCTGCAGATGTGGCGTGACGACGTCAACGCCAGGGGCGGCATTCTCGGCCGCAAGCTTGAGCTGGTCGTGTACGACGACCAGTCCAATGCATCGTTGGTGCCGAGCATCTACGCCAAACTGCTCGACCTCGACAAGGTTGACCTGTTGATCGCCCCCTACGGCACCAACCTGACCGCGCCGATCATGCCGATGGTCAAGCAGCGCGGCCTCCTGCTGATGGGCAATTATGCGTTCGAGGTCAACGAGCGTGCGCAGCACGACATGTGGTTCAACAACTCGCCGCTGACCGATTCGGTGTCCATCGCCACCGGCTATTTTGAAATCGGCCGGAAACTCGGCGCCAGGACCGTGGCGTTCCTCGCGGCTGACGCCGAGTTTGCACAAAACCTTGCCACCGGCGCCCGCAATCTCGCCATCCACTCAGGTCTGAATGTGGTCTACGACCAGAAGTACCCGCCCAACACCACCGACTTTTCGTCGATGATGCGCGCCATCAAGGCGGCCAAACCGGACCTGGTCTACGTGTGCTCCTACCCGGGCGAATCGGTCGGCATTGTCAGATCCTCCAACGAGATCGGCGTCGGCGCATCGGTCAAGATGTTCGGCGGCGGAATGGTCGGGCTGCAATTTGCGCCGATCATGGAAGGCCTGGGTTCGCAGCTCAACGGCGTGGTCAACTACAACCCCTTCGTGCCCGAGAAGTCGCTCGATTTTTCGGGGATGAAAGACTTTCTGGCGCGCTACACCGTCAAGGCGAAGGCCGAAAAAATCGATCCGCTGGGTTTTTACCTGCCGCCGTTTTGCTATGCGATGGGCCAGATATTGGAAGCCGCGATCGTGGCGACCAAGGGCCTGGATCAAAAGGCATTGGCCAAACATATTCGCGAAAACGAACACAAGACCATCGTCGGGCCGGTGCGGTATCAGCGCAACGGCGAATGGGCTGAGGGACGTGCGTTGCTGGTCCAGTTCACGGGCATCAAGGACAAGGACATCGAACAGTTCCGTCTGCCCGGCAAGCAGGTGGTGTTGGCGCCGGAAAAATACAAGACCGGCGCACTCAGGTTTCCCTTCGAGAAGGCGCGCGGCTGAGGTCGTTCCGGGCGGCGAGGGGCGGGTAACCCGCCTTGCCGCTTGATTGAAGGGCTGATCCCAATGAGGTGATGCCCTGAAAGCCTTGGTGGGAGCGCATGTTGGGGGTGATGCAGCTACAACCGTTGGTGCAAGCCCTTTGCAGCCGATGTGAAGGGTGAAATTGAAGGTGCCCAGGGCCCAACCTGGGTTATCCCGGCGAGCCGTATTGCGTGGTCGTTCTGAAGGAGCCGCCTCAAGCGGCTGGCGCACCCTGAGGCCGGGTGTTGGGCTCGGTGTCCATCTCGGCAATGTCCTGCATTTCCGGCAACACCTCGCCCTTGAGAGGCAGCACGGCCCCCAGCCAGGCGGCGTGGACCAGATGGTCGGCGCGCGGCGATCCGGTGTTGGGGTGGACCAGCACCGTCAGGCCGGCGCGGTGCAGCATCAGCCAGGGCACAAACGTCGGGAACAACTGCGGCAAAAACGCCACCTGAAACATGGCTTGCGGGTGCGGGCCCACCGGCTCGTCGTGCCAGCGGCCGAGTCGCACGGAAAATCTCTCTGCAATCTGCGAGCGGATGCCGTCGGCAACGCCGCGCGTGGCAAAGACATCGTAGTAGATGTGGGCGTGATAGCTTGAGATATTGGCAGTCATGTGCGGTGCCCCTTGCAGATGCAAAGAATTTGCAACGATAGCGCGATTCGCGCAAAAACAAGCCATTGCGGATAAATTCGTGGAGAGCAGTGCGGTAAAGTGCGTTTCATCGCGCCCACACCAGCGAAGTGATACACGCTTCATTCGGGCGCACCAAGCAGCCACGGCAGAACCCTCATGAACCTCCTCCAGAACATCAAGTTGTCCATGCTCGACCTCGTCGCGGTGCGCGAGGGCGGCAGCGTCGGCGATGCACTGCAGATTGCGCTACGCACGGCGCAGCATGCCGAGTCTCTCGGCTTCACGCGCTACTGGGTCGCCGAACACCACAACATGCCCGGCATCGCCAGCTCGGCAACGGCGGTGATCGTGGGCCACATTGCCTCCGGCACGCGCACGATTCGTGTCGGCTCCGGCGGCATCATGCTTCCCAATCACGCACCCCTGGTGGTGGCCGAGGCCTTTGGCACGCTCGCCGAGCTGTACCCGAACCGCATCGACCTTGGCCTGGGCCGCGCGCCCGGTACCGACCAGCTGACCATGCGCGCCTTGCGCCGCGATCGGGTCGAGACCGAAGACGACTTTCCGCGCGACGTGGAGGAACTGCAGCACCTGCTGGGACCGACGCAGCCGGGCCAGCGCCTGGTGGCAATGCCGGGGGCCGGCACCCATGTGCCGATCTGGCTATTGGGCTCCAGCCTGTTTTCAGCGCGCCTCGCCGCCAGCAAAGGCCTGCCGTATGCGTTTGCGTCGCACTTTGCACCGGGGCTGTTGCTGCAGGCGCTGGACCTGTACCGACGCGAATTTCAGGCGTCGGAAGCGCTCAAGCAGCCCTACGTCATCATCGGTGTGCCGCTGATCGCGGCGCCGACTGACGAGGAGGCCGACTACCTCGCCAGCAGCACCTACCAGCGCATTCTCGGCATTCTCACCGGGCGGCGTGGCCGCCTGCAGGCGCCGGTCAAGGGCTTCATGGCGCAACTGCACCCGCAGGAGCGTGCCGCCATCGCCGACTTTCTGGCAGCCGCCGTGATCGGTTCGCCCGAAGCCGTGCGTGACGGTTTCACCCAGCTCGCCCAGGCAACCGGGGCCGATGAATTCATGCTGGTATCCGATGTGTTCGATCCGGCATTGCGCCTGCGCTCGATTGGTATTGCAGCCGAGGTGATGAAGGATTGACCCGGACGCTTGCGCCAGGAAGGGCGGCGTGTGCGGCACGCCCTTGCTAACTTGATAAGCTAAGGAAAAGCTGAATAAGTCCCTGATCTGCGGGCTACCGCACGACAGTATTGAACGAAATCAGGGTGTTGCAAGAGCGGTGTTCCTTCCCTGCGGACTTATTCAGCCCTTCCCTAATCCTTGTTGTCACCACGACTGCCATCCAATCAGGAGCTTTCATCATGCAAACCCTGCGCAAATCACAGGAGCGCGGCTACGCCGACCACGGGTGGCTCAAGAGCTATCACTCGTTCTCGTTTGCCGGCTACCACGACCCGGCGCACATGGGCTGGGGCAACCTGCGCGTGATCAATGAAGACCGGATTGAAAAAGACACCGGCTTCGGCAAGCACGGGCATCGCGACATGGAGATCATCAGCTACGTGCTCTCGGGCGAGCTGGCGCACCAGGACAGCCTGGGCAACGTCAAGGGCATTCCCCCGGGCGACGTGCAGCGCATGAGTGCCGGCCGCGGGGTGACGCATAGCGAGTTCAACCATGCACCAGACCAGACCACGCATTTCCTGCAGATCTGGATCGAACCGAACGTGGTCGGCATCCCGCCCAGCTATGAGCAAAAGACCATTCCCGAGATGGAAAAACGTGGCACGCTGCGCCTGGTGGCTTCGCCCGACGGCGCGCAAGGCTCGGTCACGATTCACGCCGACGCTGCGCTGTATGCAGGGCTGTTCGACGGCGCAGAGCAGGCGCAGCGCACGCTCCGCTCCGGTCGCAAGGCCTATGTGCACCTGGTCCGCGGTGCACTCGATGTCAACGGCCAGCGCCTTGCTGCCGGCGATGCACTGATGCTGGAAAGCGAAGCCACCGTTACGTTGGCCAACGGCGCCGATGCCGAGGTGCTGGTGTTTGACCTCGCGCCCTGAATGACTGCCTGCGCGGCCGCCAGGCCGATGCCAGCACGCAGCCAGACGTGTTCTCCGCGCTATAGTGAGGTGATCAGCCTGGGGAGGGTTCAGCCATGATGCGGCAGATCGGAAAATTCCAGCTTGAAAGAGTGCTTGGTCAGGGCGCATCGGGTACGGTCTACCTTGCCCTTGATACGTTCTCGGGCAACAACGTCGCACTCAAGGTGCTCGACCAGGAAGCGGTGAAACACCCGGAGTTCGGTCGGAAACTGACCGCGCAATTCATGAACGAGGCTTCCCTCGCGGGCAAGCTTTCGCACCCGCACATCGCTTCGATACTCGAAGCCTCCGTGACCGAAGAGTGCGTCTACATCGCGATCGAGTACGTGCCGGGAGGGGACCTGATGCGAAACGTGTTGCCCCAGTTCATGCTCTCGCCGGATGACGTGACCCAGATCGCGTTCAAATCCTGCGGCGCACTCGACTACGCCTATCGTCAGGGTATCGTCCATCGCGACCTCAAGCCGGCAAACATACTGGTCGTGAGCGGCACCAATATCAAGATCGGCGATTTCGGCGCTTCCTACCTGTTCCAGTCGCTGCATACCCAAATTGCCAACATCGGCACCCCGGTCTACATGTCGCCCGAGCAGATCCGGGGCGGCACGCTCGGTTACGGGAGCGACATGTTTTCGCTCGGCGTCGTGTTGTACCTGTTGTTTACCGGGCACCGACCGTTCGACGCTCCTACGCTTTCGGGCATTGTGACCAAGACACTTGGCACGACACCGGCCAAGCCAAGCTCGCTGCGACCGGAGATGAGCCCGGAGATGGACGATATTTTGCTCAGGATGCTGGCCAAGGCGCCGGCAGACCGCTATCCCTCATGGGCCGACCTGGCCCTCGATATCGCCAAGGTGGGGCGCCTGAGCCGCTATCAAAGCGTGGTTCCCGACAGTGAAAAATTTGTGGCCCTGAAAGCGGTCCGCCTGCTCAACCACCTGGACGATGCCGACCTGTGGGAGCTCGCGCACGCCGGCAAGTGGTCGTTGTTGCCGGCGCGCACCATGATCATGCGAGAAGGGGAGAGTGGCAGCACCCTGTTTTTCCTGGGCAGCGGCCAGGCCAAGGTCACCAAGCAAGGCCGGCTTCTGAACGTGCTCAATGCCGGCGAATGCGTCGGCGACATGTCGTACATCAAGGAAGGTAGCATCGCCCGGCAAGCCACGGTCGAAACCATGACGGAGGTATTGCTCGTGGAGTTCGAGAAGGAAACCCTCGACAAGGTCAGCGTGAAGTGCCGCTACCAGCTTTCCCTGGCGCTGATGAACTCGCTGGTCGACCGCCTCGCGCTCGGTGATGCGCGGCTGGTGCAGGCAGGTTGATCAAGACAGCCGGCCTGCACGAAACCGGGAGCGATTGAGTTTGGTAGTTTGCCTCAGCTTCGGCTTGCGAAAGCTGGCCGATTGATGGTATCGGCAGGGGCGTTGTTGTAACCGTGGCGGACACAGTCTTGTTCATGTCACCCACTTTGCGCCTTCGATCTAGCGAGCCCCGCACCCAAAGCTGAAGAATAGCGAGGTTTAGTGGGCCTTCCTCTTGATTTGAAAGAGGCGCGTTCTGATTCAATGATGGGGTGAAATTTCCCCCGCTAGGGTTCCCCAGGGCAAGGTGCGCGAACGGTCGGTCGCTGGACATACGATTCAGCGCACGTCGTCTCGATCACCGCTGCACCAACCGGTACGCCGTGACTGTGCCAGGCCATGCATTTTGAAAAAGAGCTGCTGATTGCCGTCGAGAAGATGCCGGCGTTCCCGAAGAGTGTGCAGCGGGTGCTCGAGCTGACGCGCAATCCGGATAGCGCCCCCAAACTGATCGTCGAGGTCATCGCAAAGGACCCGGTGATGACGGCGCGCATCCTGCGCGTGCTCAATTCGGCGTTTTACGGGCTGCCCAGCAAGGTGACGGGGGTCGATCACGCCGTCGTCATGCTCGGCATCAACACCATCAAGAACCTCGCGATCCGCATCGCGGCGGTCGGCATGATCCCGCCGACCAACGACGCCGGCTTCGACACCAACCGCTACCTGCTGCATTCGCTCGGGTGCGCGGAAGCAGCCCGGTTGCTCGCCCAGAAGCTCGATGATGCCGACCCTACCGAGGCCTACATCGCCGGATTGCTGCACGACATCGGCAAGATCCTGTATGCCCTGTACCAGCCGCGGGCGTTTCGTGCGGCGCTCGACAGGAGCGCGGCGACGGGATTGGCGCTGCACCTGGCCGAACAGGAAGTGCTCGGCGTGGACCACACGGTGGCCGGCGCCTTGCTGGCAAAGAAATGGGAGTTTCCGGACACGCTGGTCGACTGCATCCGTCAGCACCATCAGGCCCCGCCGCGACAGGGGGTGGGTCGGACCCTGTTCCTGGCCAACCAGATCATGAAGGTCCGTGCCTTCGGCGATGCGGGCAACCCCGAAATCGTCGCCTTGCCGGAAGGGCTGGGTGGCTCGCTTGGCAACGACTACGAAGGCGTCGCAGAGTCTTTGGCAGGCCTCGACAACCTGCTTGCACAAGCGGGCAGCTACGCCGGCATGAAGGAAGAGTCATGAAGCTGCGCTTCTGGGGGGTGAGGGGGTCGATTCCGACGCCGGGCCCGGAGACCGTCCGCTACGGTGGCAATACCACCTGCCTGGAGGTGCGTACCGACGACGGCACCCTGATCCTGCTTGACGGCGGCACCGGCATCCACCGCGCCGCGCTCAACCTGCTGCGCGAAATGCCGATCCGGGCAAACATTTTCCTGACCCATACGCACTGGGACCACATCCAGGGCTTGCCGTTCTTCATTCCCATTTTTGTACCGGGGAACCGCGTCACCCTGTATGGCCCGTTTGACCCGGTCAGCGGCAGTGGCGTTGAGCAGGTGATGGAAGTGCAGATGCAGTACAGCTTTTTCCCGGTGCGCGAAGCGGAGCTGCGCGCCAACATGGACTATCGCGTGCTCAAGCCGGGCGTGTCGGTCAGCGTGGGGGATGCCACCATCACGCCGGTCCTCCTGAGCCATCCAGTCGTCAACTACGGTTATCGCATCGAATGCAACGGCAAATCGATGTTTTTCACCGGCGACCACGAGCCGCACACCAACATCTACGCGCCCGGTGACGAGGCCCATGCCGCCTATGAAGAAATGCTGGTGCGGCAGCGCAGTGAAATCGTATCCGCAATGGCCGGTGTCGACGTGCTCGTTGCAGACAGTTCCTACACCCCCGAGGAATACGCGACCAAGGTGGGCTGGGGACACGGCACCTACGATAGTTCCATCGGTCTTGCGGCGGCGGCCGGTGCCAAGACGCTGTTTTGCACCCACCATGAGCCGACGCGCAGCGACGACGCGCTCGAAGCGGTGTTCGCGGCTGCACTGGCGCGCAACCGCGCTGCTGCTGCCGGCATCGACATCAGGCTGGCTGCGGAAGGTGTGGTGCTCGAATGGTGACGCCGCGTGAAACGCACCATGCCATGAACGGGCTGGTGCACGAGCCCGCTTCATTGCCGTGGCTCCGGGCGGAGCTCCAGAAAAAGAAGGTGGCGCTGGAGCAGGAGATCATTGCCCACCGGCACTCGCTCGAGTTGTTGCGACAGACCGAAATGGCCTACGGCCGTTTCGTGCCGCACCAGATACTGAAGCTGCTCAAGGCCAACAGCATTCTCGATATCTCGCTTGGCGAGCAGACCGAACGCAACATGACCATCATGTTCTCGGACATTCGGAACTTCACGCCGCTTTCCGAGCAAATGTCGCCCCGGGAGACGTTCGCCTTCATCAACTCCTACCTGGGTGAAATGGAGCCGGTGATCGGCCGTTACGGCGGGTTCGTCGACAAATACATCGGCGACGCCATCATGGCGGTGTTTCCCAACAGCGCAGACGACGGCCTGCATGCCGCGGTGGGCATGCTTGAACAACTGGCCGAATACAACCGCGGCCGCGCGCGGGCCGGCTACCGCGATGTGCGCATCGGCATCGGGCTCAACACCGGCATTGTCCTGTTGGGTACCATCGGCGGCACGCAGCGCATGGAGGGCACGGTGCTGAGCGACTCGGTCAATCTGGCATCCCGGCTGGAAAACGCGACCAAGGCGCTGCAAACGCCCCTGCTGGTGAGCGAGTACACGGTGAGCGCGTTGGCCGACGCTTCGCAGTTCCATATCCGCTTTCTAGACCGCAGGCTGGTCAAGGGCAAGCAGCATGGCCAGTCGGTGTATGAAGTATTCAACAATGATGCACCCGACGTGCTGGCAGGAAAGGAAGCCACCCGCCCGATCTTTGAAGAGGCAGTGGCCTTCTACCACCTGCAGGCTGCAGCCAGGGCGCTGCCGATGTTTGAACAGTGCCTGCGCCAGGTGCCGGAAGACCGGCCCGCGCAAATCTACCTGGAACGTTGCCAGCGAGCCCTCGCGACAGGCTCTTCGGGAGCGGTGGGCGAAATGCGCATTGAACTCCAGTGGAGCGAAGATTTTGTTGTGGGCGTGGCGCAGATTGACGAACCGCACCGGGAGCTGGTGGCACGCCTGAACAGCCTTGCCGCAACGGTGGAGGCCGGCGGTGCGGCAGATGTCGACAGCATGATCCAGTTCCTCACCGATTACGTCAGTTTTCACTTCGGCGATGAAGAGCAATTGATGCGCGAGGTTGCGTATCCGCTGATGGCGGACCATCTTCGCGAGCATCAGGCCTTCGTGAAACAGATACAGGCTTTACGCGTCGAGATTTCACACGGCAAGCGCGACGCGCTATACCTTGCATTTCACGTGCAACTGCTTCTGCTCGACTGGTTTGCCAACCACACCACCAAGACGGATCGGCATCTGGGGCGCTTCATCCATGGGATCAGATCAACCCACTGAGGCAGCCGGGCCACAGGCAAGCATCACAACAACCAGTCGGGGGCTCCCAGCGGCTGGCTAGTCCCGCGCGGCATCCTCGAAACCGACAAACACCGCTGCCTCTTCGACGGACTTGCGCTCGGATACCACTGCATTAGCGGGGAAGGTGTAGTCCGGCCAACCCAGCGCAATGCTCTTCATGATGACCTGATCGTCGGCGATGCCGGCATGCTCACGCACCACCGGTGATTGCATGATGCCCTGGCTGTTGATCACCGCGCCCAGCCCGCGCGACCAGGCGGCATTGACCAGCGCGGTTGCCACGGCGCCGCAATCGAAGGGCGTATCGTCGCTGCCGTCGAGCACCTTGTCGTAGGTCACGATCACGCATACAGGCGCGTCGAATTGGCGGAAGCCGCGCAGCACCCAGTCCTGCCGCCCCTCCTTGTCTTCGCGCGCGATGCCCATCGCGGAGAATAATTGCTTGGCGACGCCAACCTGCCTGTCGCGATGCTGGCCGGCAAACGCCTGGCCGGTGCGAAATTCGCGTGATTGCGGCACACCCGCCACCATGCGATCGGTGTTGCCGGCGCGGATGCGATTGAGCGGCTCGCCGGTGATGACGTAGAAATTCCAGGGTTGGGTATTCATCGACGACGGCGAGCGCATCGCCAAACCGATGATTTCCTCGATCAACGCTCTGGGGACTGGGTCGGGTTTATAGCCGCGTATGCTGCGGCGGCCGAGGACTACGTCATCAAACTGCATGGGTGGCTCCTGAAGTGGCTTGCCTGGTTTCAACGGACTGAAATGTCTGTCCGCACCTGGCGGCACGGGCTCACACGATTTTCTCATCCTCCGGCTATCTGCTTCCGATTTCAATGGGCGTGGCGCCGGTGCGCCCGGGGCATGCGCTGCGGGCTATTCCCTTGCCCCAGAAATTCAAGGACAATTCCGCACGCATTGGGCGCAGGCCCGATGCAGGGAGCGATCGGGGAGAGCAAATGAAAGAGCAATGGGAAAGAGTGTGTCGGCTATGAAAAGAAAGCCTGCCCCCGGCGAGACCAAATCGGCCCGCATCGGCATCATCGGTCTTGGCATCATGGGCGGCACCATGGCACGCGCCCTGCTGGCGGCCGGCCATCAGGTGTTCGGGTACGACATCAATGCGGCCAGCTTGCGCGCGCTGCGCCGTGCGGGTGGCACACCGATGCCCGGTGTCGCCGAAGTGGCAAGCGAAGCCGATGCGCTGATCACCTCGTTGCCTTCGACGCAGGCGCTGCACCACGTGGTGGCGGGGCTGCAAGAGGCCAAGCCCCGCGGGTGATGCTCGATGCGCCCATCAGCGGCACGGCCAGTGGCAATCCGGCCGAGCCTGCATCATGTACCTCAGCGGTTCGCCTGCGGCCTGCCGTCAGGTTCAGCCCTGGGTGCGGCACTTCACCCTGGATGCCCCGCGCGTTGGCGCATTCGGCAGCGGCACCAAACTCAAGCTGGCGGCCAATCACCACGTCGCGATTCTCAACGTGGCGTGCGCCGAGATGGTGGCCTTGTGTCGCAAGATGGGGTTGGACCCGCAGGTCGCCCTTACGCACATGGGGTACAGCCCCTACATTGGCACCGGTTTGATGCGCATCCGCATGCCGATGATGCTCGAGCGCCGCTATCAGCCCGCCACCATGAAGATTGGCGTGTGGCAAAAGGACATGCAGATCATTGGCGACATGGCGCGCGAGGTGGATTGCCCGACCCCGCTGCTCAACGCCAGTGCGGCGGTGTATACGGCGGCCATGGCGATGGGGCTGGCCGAGCATGACACGGCCGCTACGGCGGAAGTGTTGGCCGCTGTTTCCGGGCAACCGAGGGTGGGGCGCTGATTCTCGCACGCAGAATGCAAAAAGCCCAACCGTGATGGCTGGGCCAAGTGCAAGAATCGCAACAACTATTCGGTGGTTTCCCGACCTGGGCCTCGAGCCAGGGGCCTGCGCCATAACAGTACAGGTCACCGCTTCTTGCGGTCGATTGTGCGAACTGTACCGGCCAACAGGCTGTTTTCCCATCATCGAGGCCCTGGCATTGAGGGCATGATCAGCATCACGTGGGAGACCAAGACCGGAGGGACAAGTGACACCTCGATTGCGAAGTTTGCTTGCCGTGTTGCTGATCAGCACGCCGACTCTGGTGGGGGCGCAGGCCGTGCTGGACATTCGCAATGACTTTTATTTCCCGACCGATGCAGTTGATCGGGTGGCGGAGCGCGTCTACAAGACACGGACGCGGGAGCTGGCGGAATCCGCGCGCCTGGACGTTGATGCGACGCTGCTTGCACGACTCCGGGGGGTGCTCGCTGCACTGAAGGTTGGGGCGCGCTTCGAGCACGCGCAGTCGGCCACGGTTGACTGGGAAATCCATACCTGCCGGCGCTGTGGGGAAAACGCCTCGGCGATGGCTGGCGGGCGCCTGCTGGTGGGGGAAGAGTTTGTCAACGAACTCGCGCTTTCCGACGCCGAGCTTGCCTATGTGCTGGCCCACGAAATGGCCCACGTGCTGGCGGAGCATTCGCGCGAGTTCGCGAGCGCCGCGCGCTATTTTGTCGACAATGGCCGTCATCGCGACTACCAGGATATTCAAAACGAGCTAAGCGAGAGCTTCGTGGTCAATCTGCGAATGGCCGCAGTGAGCGCGCAGCAGGAAATCGAAGCCGACTACATCGGCTTCATTCTCGGTGCGCGCAGCGGTTACGAACCATACGCGATGCTCAGTTTGCTCGCGAAGCTAAATGGTGAGTTGACGGATTCGGCTGCAATGAATCCGGTCGGGCAAAAGCGCATCAGCCAGGCGCAGGCGATGTTGGAGACGGCACGCCGGATTCGGGCCGTGAAGGTGTCGGCACTGCATTAGCGCGGTCTGGCTACAGTACCTCAGACTTCGGAGCCTCCCCAATACCCGGGGCGATTTACGTCAGGATTTTTCACCGCTCCTCATCACTGGACAACGCGCCGCTATATTGCTAGTATGCAATATATGAAAGCCGAACTCCTCGCGCATACCAAAGAAGTTCGCGACGACGGCTCCATCGTGGAAATTGTTATATGGGAACTTCCCGAACCACTACGGCCGAGCGCACATCGCTTCAAGTACCGGCTTTATTTTGGGGCACCCGATGGCGAGAGGGTGCGGTATGACAACGAACGTGGCAAGGGTGACCATCGGCACCGTGCGGGTCGGGAAGAGCCATACGTCTTCTCTTCCATTGATCAATTGCTCGATGACTTCGAGCGCGACATTCAAGACTGGAGTACCTCATGAAGGCAATCATTGAAGTCGCCAAGGCGGGCTCAGCCGCGAGATCGGCGCGGCAACAAGTGGCGGCCTATCGTAGCGGGACGCCGCCCGACTTTCGTCTGAGCTTTGAATCTGCACGCTCCCTATTTGCTGACCTGACCCCGGCGCGTGTCGATCTGCTCGATACACTGCGGCGAGTGGGCCCGTGCAGCGTCTATGCGCTTGCCAACGCGGCCGCGCGGAACTACTCAAACGTCCATACGGACATTGCACGCCTTGAAGTGCTCGGACTCATTGAACGCAACGAAGAAGGCGCAGTCTCGGTTCCTTACGAAGCAGTGGAAATCCGCGTGCCGCTCGCACAGGCCGCATGACTGTCGGCGCCGGTTGAATATTGACCACCTGTTCCGGTTCAATTTTGATCAGAGGCAGGACGATTTCCTATCAAAAGCAAGGAAGCTCGACATGAGTGCGATCAAAACCGCCGGACTCGATCACATCGTGCTCCGGGTTGCCGACACGGCGAGGTCCATTGCCTGGTACGAATCCGTTTTGGGCTGTCGGGTCGAACGACTGTTGCCCAGTCTTGGTCTTGTTCAGATGCGGGTGGGCGCGAGCTTGATCGATCTGGTCGATATTGCCGGACCAGCCGGCAGGGCCGGTGGTGCCCCCGCGGGATCGAAGCGACGCAACATGGATCACTTCTGTGTCCAGCTTGCCGAGTTCGATGAGCGCAAGATTGCGGCTTACCTGAAGCGCAAGGGCGTGCAACAAGGAAAGGTCGAGCGTCGCTACGGGGCTTTGGGCCATGGACCTTCGATTTACCTCACTGACCCCGATGGCAACTCGGTGGAGCTCAAAGGGCCGCCCGACGCGGATCAGACCGAACAAGCACCAGGCGCTATCTGGCCAGTACACCGGCGCACCAAGCGCCCGACTTAAATTCGTCAAGACAACTGCCCCGCGCGCTGATGCGCCGGTTCGCGTGGACGGCTGAGGCACTGATTTACCCAGTAACCCCTAAACAGCGGCTGGCCATGGCCGCTCAGTTCTACTTGAAATCGCCCCTAAAAATGGGGGGATTACCCCCCCGACCTGGGCAAAGATGGGCAATGGTTACTCGGACGGTCTGCGGCATCAGTTTGGGGAATCACCATATCACCAGATTCGAAAGTTCTGGCGACGATAGTTCTGCGTAGAAGTTCTGGTGGCACACACTCTTTCAATCCAATCGGCGTTGCAAGAGGCCACGCGCAGTTGTAGAATGTCAAGGTTATGCTCGCCGTAGCGATGAATCGGTGGAGCGGCATGTTTGGCGGTGGGGACTTCCATCTCTTCGCCAAGCTACCCCTGTAGTCGTTGAGCGGCAAGGCAGTACATGACGTTTGTTCCCGGTCGGTGGATGTTCGCAGCCAGTGCTTTGGTGCTAGGGATATGCACGGGTGCCAGCGTACTTGCAAACGAATCCAATGCCGCGGCTGACGCGGGCCTTGGGGCGGGAGCCGCGGTGGCAGGGGGAGGCAAGGTGGTTTTCTGGTCCCGCAACAATGCCAGGGGCACCTTGTCTGGGGTTGTTGTGGCTGAGCCGCAGTGGGCCGCAGAGATAAACCCCGACGATAGCCGTCTCGCCTTTACGCCCGAGGAGCAACAGGAGTTGGTGCAACACTTGCGTGACGTCCTGGAACGGCAGGTTGCGCTGCCAGCGGTGCAACTGCAGAAGCTGTCTCCGCTTGAGGCGATGACGGATGCTTCATTGATGGTCGTGGATGCTGCGCCGGCGGCGCTTGGCCTGCACGCGCGGATCACACAAGCCGCCATGCCCAACATAGTCCGCAACATGTTGGTGATGGCCTTGCCCATCCCCATTCCTGGGGTTCGCGGCCTGTTGCGAAGCCGGGGTGGCGCAGGCATTGACGTGGCGCTTTTGCGCTCGGGAGAGGCAGAGCCGCTCGCGATTTTTCAGTGCGATCACCAAGTGGGGATGATCAGCTTCCTCGACTCCTATCGCCGTCTGGCCCAGGCCAAAACGGCAATGGAGCGTTGCGTAGACAAGTTCGCCTTGTCCGTCGCCGAAGGTCGTCTGGTTGACGGCCCGCCTGTGGCGTCTGTTGCTGACCACCCGGCCACGCTAAGCCCCTGAGCGCCGGGGCAAGGGGACCGGCGCCAGGAATCCCGCAAACCGGGACACCGCCGGTGCGCCTGAGCAGTACAAAGTTGGCAAAGATCGAATGGCTCGGTTTACTCCGATGAACATCACTGTCCTCAATTTTGCTCCCAATCAACTACTGAATCGCCCCGAGTTTCGTGGAGGCTGTTTGATTAAAGTGAATACCTCGAAATTGGCGTTCTGAAGCGCCCAGGGTTTCTCAGGCAATATCACCGATGAGGGCATGTCCCGACGACTCGTCCTGAAGCCTCCTCGTAATTTCGATCCAGTTCAAAGTAGAGGCCGAGAAGATTTTGCCATGGCGCAGGGAATGGGCGGTAGCCGGCAACTTCGCATATTCATAGATAAGCGTCCCAATACCCACCCGCGGACTCCCGCGATTCCGATCCCCTGAAATGCAAAAAGCCCAACCGTGATGGCTGGGCTAAGTGCAAGAATCGCAACAACAATTCGGTGGCTCCCCGACCTGGGCTCGAACCAGGGACCTGCGGATTAACAGTCCGTCGCTCTACCGACTGAGCTATCGAGGAATAGCCTTCCATTATAGTAGTTTTT
>CANJDH010000100.1 GCA_947473125.1 Burkholderiales bacterium | reverse complement strand
TCCCGTTAAGCTGATTCGCTCGCATCGTCCCTGACTCAGGGGCGTCACATCAGTGGGGTGCAGGCATGGGGCTCTGGGGCAAGAAGAAGAAATTCACGCGCATAGCGGTCGAACGGTTGCAGCCGGGCATGTACGTATCGCTGGCCGAACGCTGGTGGGATCACCCGTTCCTGCTCAACGAATTTACCCTTGAGAGTGAAGAGCAAATCGAGCTGATCCGGGGCCTGGGCATGACCGGCGTGCTCTGGTGCGAAGAAGCCTCCGACAAGGGTCCGCGTGAATCTGCCGGTCCGCCGGCGCGTGATGTCTCGGGTGCCGATCTGCTGGCGCGGGCCCGCGCCAAGCGCGAGGAGCGCCGCGGCAAAGCGACTCAGGCCAGAGAGCGCACGCTCGGCGCCGAAAAAGCCTACCTGCACGCTGCATCCGAACTGCGCGACGCATTCGCCGCGGCGCATTCGTCGCCGCAGGCTGCCGTGGACAAGGCCATGGGCATTGTGGCGGAAGTGGCCGGCGCATTCTCCTCGAATCAGGACGTCAGCATCATGCTCCTGAGCGACCGCATGGCCAGCAGCAACCTGCACACCCACGCCATCAATGTGATGTTGCTGTCGCTGATGATCGGCAAGTCGCAACAGATGGGTGAGGGCGCCTTGAATCAACTCGGGCTGGGTACGCTGTTTCATGACATCGGCAAGCTCAAGGTGCCCGACGCGGTGCGCATGAAGCCGGAGGCCGACTGGACCCGCGCCGACCATGCCTACATGCAGATGCATACCGAACTGGGGGCGAAAATGACGTTCACGCTGCCCGAATTCAGCCCGGCGGCGCGCGCCGTGGTAGCCATGCACCATGAACATTGGGACGGCAGCGGCTACCCGTTCAAGCTGGCCGGCGACAAAATTCCCGCCGCCGCACGCCTCTCCGCGGTGGCGGACCGATACGACGACCTGTGCAACCCGGCACGCATGCACGACGGCATTTCGCCTTCGGAAGCGCTATCGCGCATGTACACGGCCGAAGGCGCACACTTCGACCCCGAGGCGCTGGCGCGCTTCATCAAAGCGATGGGGGTGTACCCGCCGGGCTCGCTGGTCGAACTCTCCAACGGTGCGGTGGGCCTGGTGACCAGCGTCAACCGCGACAGCGCGCTGCGGCCCCTGGTCACGGTGTGGCAAGCGGGCACCAAAGCCGAGGAGGCGCCGGTCATCGATCTTGCAGTCGAACCCGAACTGGGCATCAAGCGCGCATTGCGCGTCAGCGAACTCGAACCCGAGGTGCGCGACTACCTGAACCCGCGCGCGCGCACGGCCTACTTTTACGCCAGGGCTGCGGCCGCCTGAGGCGCCGGGGTCAGCCGAGCACCAGGTCGAAGCGCGCCTTCTGCCCCTTGGCATCGCCTTCGAGTTTCGCGGTAACCAGCGCCCGCTGGGCACGCGCCATCCTGGTGTAAAGATAGTCGCGCTCGTTCTGCGCAACCCCATCAACGTACATTTGCGTGACCAGTCTTGCCGCACGCGGCGCGATCACGGCAAAGTGGATGTGCGGCGTGCGGCCGCTGTAAGGCACCGGGCGGATCGTGCTGAACGCGTAGCTGCCTTCGGCGCCGGTCTTCATCCAGCCAAAACCGGTGAAATTGGGGTCGCGGTCCTTCGGTTCGCCATCGCGCGAGTGGGTATATCTGCCCAAGCCGTCGGCGAGCCAGATTTCGACGCGCGCACCCTCGACCGGCTTGCCGAAGCGGTCCAGGACGCGACCCTGGAGCGCCAGCGGCACCGCTTCGCCCAGCAACGCACCGCGCACCAGTTGCGTCATCGGCTCGCTGGTGTACGCCTCGGGATAGAACGGCCCTTCGGTCGAGGCAGGTGTCGGCGTCAGGGCAGTTTGCGCGCGTAGCGCACTGGCCGGCGCAGCCAACGCCGCGGCGGCAGCGCCCGCGTAAAGAAGGAAGTGGCGGCGCGGGGTTCGGTAGGTTGCCGGCATGGTGCGCTCCCGGAGTGGTCCAACAACGATGTAGCGCTAGTGTAGCTCTTGCCGTGCCCGGACCGACGAGCGTGGTCGGCGCGGCGCGTGGCGCCTGGCAGCGAACGGCGATAATGTCGCTATTGCAAATTTTGGAGTGGCGGCACATGACGCACTGGAGAGACGGGCTGCGCAAAACCGCAGCGGCGGCAGGTAGCGGCGCGGGCGCGGGGGGCGGCGCGTCGGTCGAGGTTCGACGTGACGTCGAATTCGTGATCCACGGCGGCGAATCACTCAAGGGCCATCTGTACTTGCCGGCCGGCCCGGGGCCGTTCCCGGCGGTGATCGGCGTGCATGGCGGCGGCTGGCACACACGGCTGGCGGACAACTACCAATATTGGGGGCCATGGCTGGCGGCACGCGGGTATGTGGTGTTCGCACCAACCTATCGCCTGTCGGCGCCGGGCCGCAAGTCTTTCCCCGAGGCGCTACAGGACATTCGCGCCGCGGTGCAGTGGCTCAAAGGCAGCGCGCAGGACCTCAAGGTCGACCCGGGGCGCATCGCGCTGATGGGCGACTCTGCCGGCGGCCACCTGATCTCGATGGTCGCACTCGCTGGCGAACACCCGCTGTTCAAGGACGGCAACGCCGGCGACCGCTTCGGCAGCTTGTCCACCAGCGTCAAGGTGGCGGTGTCGGTGTACGCCGTCCTCGACCTGCAGCAGCAGTGGCGCCATGACCTGCTGGCGCGCACTCGCGACCCGATCACGGAAACGCTGCTAGGGGTAAGCGCCATCGACGACCGACGGCCCTACTTCGAGGCTTCGCCCTTGTCCTACGTATCGGCGCAGAACAACGGCACCGCATTCCTGGTGGCGTGGGGCACGGCGGACGACATTGTCGATTGCGGCCCGCAAAGCGAAGCCTTCCTCGAAGCATTAAAGCAGGCGCGCTATTTCGTGCGCCCTGTGGTGCTGCCCGGGGCGCCGCATTTCTGGTGCGCCGACCCGATCGAGGAATCGCACAGCCATTCGGGCTTTCTGGCGCCGCGCCTGCTGCGCTTCCTGCAAGCCAAGCTGTAAGCGTCCGCGCAGCCGCGTTCACGGAGACCCCGCATGGAAGTATCGTTTGCCACCGAAATCGAATTGCTCAAACTGGGTGAAGGCGAGACCTTTCGCGGCGAAGGCATTCTCGCCGTCACCAAGGCGCTGCTGCAGTCCGGCGTGTCGTATGTGGGCGGCTACCAGGGTGCGCCGGTGTCGCACCTGCTCGACGTGATGGTGCAGGCGCGGCCCTACCTCGACACCCTCGGCGTACACGTCGAAGCCTGCACCAACGAAGCCTCGGCCTGCGCGATGCTGGCCGCCTCGATCAACTACCCGGCGCGCGGTGCGGTGACCTGGAAGTCGATCGTCGGCACCAACGTGGCGGCCGATGCGCTCTCCAACTTGGCTTCACCGGGCGTGACCGGCGGCGCCCTGATCGTGGTCGGCGAGGACTACGGCGAGGGTGCCTCGGTGATCCAGGAGCGCACCCACGCCTATGCGATGAAGTCGTCGGTGTGGCTGGTCGATCCGCGCCCCAACCTCGAGACCATCGTGCGCACGGTCGAGCAGGCGTTCGAATTGTCGGAAGCGTCGAACACGCCGGTGATCATGGAGTTGCGCATCCGCGCCTGCCATGTGCAGGGCGAATTCAAGACCCGTGCAAACCGCGAGCCGCTGGTGTCGGCGCGCGCGCCCCTGGCCGACCCGGCCGGGTTCCACTACGAACGCCTCGCGCATCCGCCGGTCACCTTCGGTCAGGAGAAGCTCAAGTTCGAGGTGCGCATGCCGGCGGCGCGCAAATTCATCCTCGACCGGAAGATCAATGAATTGTTCAAGGGCCCCGAAGACGGGGTTCACTCGACGGTGGGGATCATCGTGCAGGGTGGCCTGTACAACAACCTGATCCGCGCGCTGCAACTGGCGGGCCAGGCCGATGCGTTTGGCGATACACAGGTGCCGATCCTGTGCCTGAACGTGGTCTACCCGCTGGTGCCCGAGCAGATCAGCCAGTTCTGCGCCGGCAAGTCGAGGGTGCTGGTGGTCGAGGAAGGCCAGCCCGAATACATCGAGCAGGAAATCGCCACGCTGCTGCATCGTTCTGATCTGCCGACGCGCCTGCACGGCAAGGACATGCTGCAAAGCGCCGGCGAGTACAGCACCGAGGCGATCCTGCGCGGCTTGTCGCGCTTTCTCCAGGGTGACGCCGTGGGCGACAGCGCGGGCGACACCACGGCCGGCACCGCGCTCGGCGAGATTACCGCGGCGCGCACCGTTGCGCAAACCCTGCTGGGCACGCCGCAATCGCATGCCCCCGGCGGCCTGACGCCGCGGCCGCCGACGTTTTGCGTCGGTTGCCCGGAGCGCCCGGTGTTCTCGGCGATGAAGCTGGTGCAGAACGACATGGGCAAGTTACACGTGGGCGCCGACATCGGCTGCCATGCGTTCGGCACCTTCGAGCCGTTCTCGCAGGGCAACTCGATCCTTGGTTACGGCATGAGTTTGGCGTCGATCGCCGGGGTCACGCCGTTCCAGCAGCGTCGCCCGATCGCAATCATGGGCGACGGCGGCTTCTGGCACAACGGCCTGTTGTCGGGCGTGTCGTCGAACCTGATGAACCACGGCGACGGCGTGCTGATGATCATGAAGAACGGCTACACCTCGGCCACCGGCACCCAGGAACTGGTGTCGTCGCCGGAAGACACGCTCAAGCTGCTGGCCGGCAGCGGCAGCAGCACCCACACCGAAATGACGATCGAATCCACGCTCACCGGTGCCGGCGTCAAGTGGATGCGCACGGTGCACAACTACCGCGTCGGCGACATGATGAAGACCCTCAAGGAGGCGCTCACCAGCACGGAGAAGGGGCTCAAGGTGATCATCGCCGAGGGCGAATGCCAGCTAGAACGGCAGCGCCGCATCCGGCCGCTCAATGCCGAGAAACTCAAGCGCGGCGAACGGGTGGTACGGGTGCGCTACGGCGTCGACGAAAACGTCTGCACCGGCGACCATGCCTGCATCCGCCTCTCGGGCTGCCCGTCGCTCACCATCAAGGATTCGGCCGACCCGCTCAAGGTCGACCCGGTCGCACATGTCAACAACAACTGTGTCGGCTGCGGGCTGTGCGGCGAGGTGTCGCATGCGGCAACCTTGTGCCCAAGTTTTTACCGCACCGAAATCGTCAATAACCCCAATGGCTGGGATCGTTTCATCACCGGCGTGCGGCAGTTCTTCATCAGGCTGCTGGCGCCACACGGGGCAAATGCATGACGCAGGACAAGAGCAAGAACGCACGACCGGTATGCATCCTGATCTCCGCCTTGGGCGGCGAGGGCGGCGGCGTGTTGAAAGACTGGGTGGTTCACACGGCGCATGCCGCCGGCTACCCGGTGCAGGCGACCTCGATTCCGGGCGTGGCGCAGCGCACCGGCGCCACCACCTATTACGTCGAAGTGTTTCCGGTCAAGCGTGTCGATATCAAGGATCGCTGGCCGGTGTTGTGCCTGTCGCCGACTGCGGGGCAGGTCGACTTCTTCGTCGGCTCGGAACTGATGGAAGCGGCACGCCAGATGCAGGCGGGCATGGTCAGCGGGCGCACAACATTCATCGCGTCGACCAGTCGCGTCTACACCACCGCCGAAAAGATGGCGATGGGCGACGGGCGTTTCGACAGCGACCTTGGGCTCGATGCCGCCCGCACGGTGGCGCAGCGCGCGATCCTGTTCGACATGGAAGCCGAAACCCGCAAGGCCGGCACCGTGATTTCGGCGGTGATGTTCGGCGCCCTGATCGGCGCCCTGCAGGATGCGCTGGCCTTGCCGCGCGAACTGGCCGAAGGTGCGATCAAATCCGGCGGCAAAGGCACCGAGCCCAGCCTGCGTGGCTTTGCAGCCGGCTACGCGCATGCCATCCCCGTACTGAATGCCCCGGAGAATGGCTCCCAGAGCGATTCTCCCGGTACGGACCATGAAATGGAGACGCAACCCGATTTCATCGCGCTGGGCCGACAGCGCTGCAGCGACTATCTCGACAGTGCCTATGCCGAGTGGTACGGCGAGCGCCTCGCGCCGGTGCTGGCACGCGATGACCAACGCCTCACCCGGGAAACCGCGCGCTACCTGGCGCTCTGGATGTGCTACGAAGATGTGGCGCGCGTCGCCGACTTGAAATCACGGCTCGAGCGCTTCGAAAATATCCGCGCGGAAGCCGCGGCGACGCCGGATCAGCCGATCAAGGTGGTCGAGTTTTTCAAACCGGGCTATGGCGAAGTGGCCGACCAGTTGCCGCCGGCGCTCGGCGAGCCTTTGCGTGCCTGGGCGAAAAAACACGGCAAGGTCGCGATTTTCGAGAACGGCATCCACGTCGAGAGCACGTCGTTCAGCGGCTACGCCAAGCTGCGCCTGCTGGCCTTCATGGGGCGCTTCCGGCGATCCTCGTCGCGCTACCTGCTCGAGCAATCGCAGATCGAACGCTGGCTCACAGCCATCGTCAAGGCGCAAAGCAACGACCTGGCGCTCGAAATCGCCCTGACTGCACGCCTGATCAAGGGCTATTCGGACACGCACCAGCGCGGCAAGGAAAATTTCTTGCGCATCTTAGAGACGCTCATCGAAGGCGGCGAGTATTCTGCCGAAACCCGTACCGCCTACGTCCGCGCCGCACGTGAAGCCGCGCTGGCTGACCCGGAAGGGCGCAAGCTCGACGGTTCACTGGAGACGGCAGGAATCGCACCGCGCCCGATCAAGACCCAGACCGTGAAGTTCTACCCGCGTGACACAGAAAAGCGCAGTTGATATCCACCCTGCGACGACGAGACATGGAACTACCCAGGAGACCCGCATGACAAACCTCACCCGCATTGTCAACAGTGTGTTGCTGCTGTCCTGCCTGGCCTTCGCGCAGCACGTTGCGGCACAAGCCTGGCCCGCCAAGCCGCTCAGGATCATCGTCAACTTTCCGCCCGGCGGCGCTGCCGACGTGATCGCACGTGCCGTGGCGCCCGGCCTGGGTGAAGCCCTCGGCCAGCAGGTGGTGATCGAGAACCGCCCCGGTGCCGGCGGCAACATCGGCGCCGATGCCGTCGCCAAATCGCCGGCGGATGGTTACACCTTGCTCATGTCGTCGGGCGGCACGGTGTCGATCAACCCGCATATCTACGCCAAGATGTCGTATGACCCGGTGAAGGATCTGCAGCCGGTGGCCGCGGCGGCGCGCGTGCTGGTGTTCCTGGTGGTGCGCCCGGATTTACCGATCAAGACTGTGGGCGAATTCGTTTCCTACGCAAGAGCGCATCCGGGCAAGCTCTCGTTCGGCTCACCGGGCAACGGCAGCTCGCCGCACCTCGCCGCCGAAATGTTCAAGCGCGACACCAAGACCTTCATCGTGCACATCCCGTATCGCGGCGCCGCGCCGGCACTCACCGACCTGCTCGGCGGCCAGCTCGATTTCATGTTCGACCCAGGCATCGGCCTGCAGCATGTGCGCTCCGGCAAGTTGCGCCTGCTTGGCATCGGCAGCCCGAAGCGCTCGCCGTTGTTCCCGGACGCGCCGACCCTCGACGAAGCGGGGTTGAAAGGCTTTGACGCCGACAGCTGGTTTGGTTTCTACGCACCGGCCGGCGTACCGCAGGACATCGTGGCGCGCCTGAACCGCGAAATCAACCGGATCTTGCAGACGCCCGCCGTCAAGGACCGCATTGCCGGGCTCGGTGGCGAGGCGGCAGCGATGACGCCGACCGAGTTTGCCGAGCGCGGGCGTGTCGACAGCCAGCGCTTTGGTGCCTTCATCAAGGCCGCCGGCATCAAGGGCGACTGAGCGAAGGACATATCGTCATGCATGACCCGCACACCCGAACCGACTCGCTGTACTTCGAATACCCGATTTTTCCATTCGTCAAGCCACCGGAAATGGCCGGGCAGACGGTCACGCACCAAGTGGTGGTCGCCGGCGGCGGGCCGTCGGGCCTGACCCTTGCGCTCGAGCTCGCGCGCTTCGGCATCAAATGCGTCGTCGTCGAGGCCGACGAGACAGTGTCGGAGGGCAGCCGCGCCGCCTGCGTCTCCCGGCGCAGCATGGAAATTTTGCAGGCCAATGGCGTCGAGCGGCCGTTCCTGGAGCAGGCGCTCGAGTGGACCCACGGCACCTCCTACTATCGTGAGCACGAGGTGTTTCGCCTCGCCATGCCACATTCGCCGGATGAGCGCTTTTACCCGATGGCGAACCTGCAGCAGAACATTTTCGAGGAGCTGCTGGTGCGGCGCGCCGAAGCGCTCGGTATCGAGATCCGCTGGCGCAGCAAGGTGGTCGGGGTACGCCAGAAGGACGGCCTCGTCGAACTCGATATCGATACGCCCGAAGACGTCTACACCCTGCGCAGCCGGTATGTCGTCGCGTCCGACGGCGCACGCTCCGAACTGCGCCGCCTGATGGGCCTGAAGCTGAACGGCGAATCGCACGAGGGCCGCTACCTGATCGCCGATATCAAGATGGCCTCGACATATCCTACGGAGCGACGCGCCTGGTTCGACCCCGCATCGAATCCCGGCAAATCGGTTCTGGTGCACAAGATGGCACGCGACATCTGGCGCGTCGATTACGCACTCGATCCGGAAGACGATGAAGAAACCGAGATGCAGGAGGATCGCGTCAAGGCGCGGATCGGGCGACATCTCGATTACATCGGCGAGAAGACGCCGTGGACGCTCGACTGGATCCGCCTCTACAAGGCGCACTGCCTGTGCCTCGACGATTACCGCCAGGGCAATGTGTTCTTCATCGGCGACGCCGCGCACCTGGTGCCGATCTTCGGCGTGCGCGGCATGAATTCGTCAATGGCCGACGCCAACAACCTGGGTTGGAAGCTGGCCGCAGTACTCAACGATAACGCGCCGGATGCGCTGCTCGATTCGTATTCGCCCGAGCGCCGCGCCGCCACCTTCGATGTGTTCGCCAACGCCGCCAAGAGCACGCGCTTCATGACGCCGCCGACGCGCGGCTACACGTTGCTGCGCGACGCTGCCCTGCAACTGGCGGTGGGCCACGACTTTGCGCGCCAGTGGGTCAACCCGCGCCAGTCGGCGCCGTATGACTACGTGGCGAGCAGCCTGACCACGCCGGACAGCGACCCTTTCTTTGCCGGGCCGCGCCCCGGCGCACCGCTGGCCAGCGTGAAGCTCGCCGACGGCAGCTACCTCACCGACCTGGTGTCGGAGCGCTTTGTGCTGCTGGTGTTCGGCAAGACGTCGATTGCTGCGTCAGCCCTCGCCACGCTGCAGCCGCCGGTGACGCTGCAGACGGTCACCGATGCCCGTGCCATCGCTGCTTACGACGCCATCGACGGCGCAGCCTATCTGGTGCGTCCCGACGGCCATGTGTGCGCACGCTGGAAATCGGCTACGGCCGACAAGGTGCGCGCCGCACTCGAACGTGCCACCGCAAGGAGCAACTCATGAGTTTGTCGATCGACTCGAACGAACGCCTGTACGACGCGCTTGCCGCGGCCGTTGACCGGGTCGGGCCGGCGCAGGAATCGCTGTTTCTGGTCAAGCTGACGCTGCTACTGGCGAATCAACTAGGTGACGAGCCGGCCGTAAAGGCGGCGATGGACGCGGCGTGCGAGGAACTTGGGCCGCGCTGAAGGCCGGTGCGACCTCATGGAGCGGGTGAAGGGAATCGAACCCTCGTCGTAAGCTTGGGAAGCTTCTGCTCTGCCATTGAGCTACACCCGCCTGGCCTGCACCGGCATCGGTGCCCCCGCGGGAACGCTAAGGGGCGCATCCGATAAAATGCTGGTTCGCATTCTAGCAAACCCGCCGTCCGGCCCTGCCACGCCCCATGATTGAAGTCTCCGTAAACGGTGAAGCGCGCCGCATCCCGCCGGATGCGACCGTGGCTGCCCTGCTCGACCAGATGCAGTTGACCGGCAAGCGCCTCGCGGTCGAACGCAACGGCGAGATCGTGCCCAAGGGACGGCATGGGGCGACTACACTGCTCGCCGGCGACAAGCTCGAAATCGTCGTCGCCGTCGGCGGCGGTTGAACCGGAGCACCACGAGATGGACATGCAGATCAAGGACAAACCCTTCGAAGTCGCCGGTAAGGCCTACACCTCGCGCCTGCTGGTCGGCACCGGCAAGTACAAGGATTTCGCCGAGACCCGCGCCGCGCTGGACGCCTCGGGCACGCAGATCGTCACCGTCGCGATCCGCCGCACCAACATCGGCCAGGACGCGGGCGCGCCGTCCCTGCTCGACTTCGTGCCGCCCTCGGTCTTTACCTACCTCCCAAACACCGCGGGCTGCTATTCCGCCGATGATGCGGTACGCACCCTGCGCCTGGCGCGCGAACTGCTCGACGGCCATGCACTGGTCAAGCTCGAAGTGCTGGGCGACGCGCACACGCTCTACCCGAACATGACCGAGACCCTGGTCGCCGCGAAGACGCTGGTGGCCGACGGCTTCCAGGTGATGGTGTATTGCAGCGACGACCCGATCATGGCCAAGCAGCTCGAAGAAATCGGCTGCGTCGCGGTGATGCCGCTGGCCTCGCTGATCGGCTCGGGCATGGGCATCCTCAACCCGTGGAACCTGTCGCTGATCATTGAGAAGGCATCGGTACCGGTGATCGTCGATGCCGGCGTCGGCACCGCGTCGGACGCCGCGATCGCGATGGAGCTTGGCTGCGACGGCGTGCTCATGAACACCGCCATCGCCGCGGCAAAAAATCCGGTGCTGATGGCAAGCGCCATGAACAAGGCGGTGCAGGCCGGGCGCGAGGCGTTTCTGGCCGAACGCATGCCGAGGAAGCTGTATTCGGCCGCTCCCTCGTCGCCCACCGGCGGCATGATCGGTTCCAAATAGGCAGCTCCCATCCAGGTACCGCGCCACGAGGCGCATGAATTGGACTTCTCCCGGCATCAGGCTGGAGAGCCCCTGTTCATGAGTCTCTACAGCCACCCTCAATCCATGTCCGCCTCCGAACAACGCCTCACCACCCAGTCGATCAGGAGCTTTGTCCTGCGCCAGGGGCGCATGTCGCCGGCGCAGCACCACGCCTACGATACGCTGATGCCGCGCTACGGCATTCCGTTTGCCGATCAGCCGCTCGACTTCACGGCGGCATTCGGGCGCACTGCGCCGACCATCCTGGAAATCGGCTGCGGCATGGGCGAAACCACCGCGCGCATCGCGGCAGCGATGCCGGAAAAGAACTTCCTGGGCGTCGAGGTGCATACGCCAGGGGTTGGTGCCTTGTTGAAGCTGATCGATGCGGGCGCGCTCACCAACCTGCGCGTGATCCAGCACGACGCGGTTGAAGTGGTGCAGCACATGCTGCGCGAAGATTCGCTGGCCGGGGTGCACCTGTTCTTCCCCGACCCGTGGCCCAAGGCGCGGCACCACAAAAGACGCATCGTGCAGGCGCCGTTCATCAAGCTGCTCGCCTCACGCCTCGCACCCGGCGGATACCTGCACTGCGCGACCGACTGGGAACCATATGCCCAGTGGATGCTCGAAGTGTTATCTTCCGAGCCGGCCCTCCAGAACACGGCGCCCGATTTCGCGCCACGGCCCGCCTACCGGCCGGTCACAAAATTCGAGACCCGCGGCGTCAAGCTCGGCCACGGCGTCTGGGACATTTTATTTACAAGAAAACCTTGAAAGGGAACTCCATGAAACGCACTGCCGTCCTGCTCGCCGCTCTGGCCCTGAGCCTCAATGCCCAGGCGCAGCTGACCGCCCCGCCCGGCGTGCTCACACCGGGTGCCGGCGCATCGCCGCCGTCACAGGCGGCGCCGGCCGCACCAAGCGCGCCAAGCGCACCGTCGCAACCCGATCCGATGAGCAAGGAATTCCGCGACTGCGTCAAGGCGTCCAAAGATGCGATGGCGGCGAAGGGTCAAACCGATTTCAACCTGATCCAGGGCTGCCTGTCGGGCGAATTGCGGCGGCAGGAGGGCAAGATGTCGAGCGCGGTTGCCAGAGTCGACAAGAACATCAGCCCGGCCGAGAAGAAGAAGCTTGACGAAGCCAATGGCGCATGGCGCCGCTTTCGTGATGCCGAGTGCGGCTTCCTGGCAGACCCGAAGGGTCCGCCGCCGGCCAATGTGGAGAACACCGACTGCCTGATGAACCTGACGCTGGGCCGGGTGCAAGACATGGAGATGCTCGCCCTCAACGCGGCCCGTCGTGCCGAAGCCAAGGGAACCGCGGCCAAGGAACCGGCCAAAAAGGGCACCAAGTAAGGCCACAGCTGGCGCGCGCAGGGCGCAAGCCCTAGACGCGCCAGTCGATCACGTTGAAATACGCGGTCAGCAGCACCACCGCGCCGAACCCGATGCGATACCACGCGAACGGCACGAGATTGTGAGTGGCCACGTAGCGGATCAGCCAGCGCACGCATACAAACGCACTGATGAACGCCGTGGTCATGCCGACCAGCCACATGCCGGCGTCGGCCATATCGAGCAGGTGGCGCTCCTTGTAGAGCGAATACACGGTAGCCACCATCAGGGTCGGCACCCCGAGGAAAAAGGAAAATTCGGTCGCGGCCTTGCGCGATAGCCCGAACAGCATGCCGCCGATGATGGTGGCGCCGGAACGGCTGGTACCGGGGATCAGGCCAAACGCCTGGGCGATGCCGAGCTTGAGCGCATCAAGCGCGGTCATGTCGTCGACTTCCATCACGCGCGGGGTGCGCTGCACCGAGGCCCGCTCGACCCACAGGATGATCAGCCCGCCGACGATGAAGGCGATCGCTACCGGCACCGGCTTGAACAGCGCCGCCTTGATCATCTTGTTGAACAGTAGGCCCAGCGTCGCCAGCGGCACGAACGCAATCGCCAGATTGAGCCAGAAGCGCTGCGCGGCGCGGTCGTGGGTGATGCCGGCAATGGCGCCGAGAAAGCGCACGCGATATTCGACGCAGACCGCAAAAATGGCACCGCTCTGGATCACGATCTCGAACAGCTTCGCCTTGTCGCCGGTGAAATTGAGCAGCTGCCCCGCCAGGATCAGATGCCCGGTGGACGACACCGGCAAAAATTCGGTCAGGCCCTCGACGATGCCGAGGATCGCCGCCTTGATGAGGATGAAGGGGTCCATGAGCTCGACGCTCAGTCGCCGCGCACGCCGGTCTCACGCACAAACCGGGCGAACTTGGCCTGTTCGCTGCGCAGCAACTGCGCAAACGACTGCGACGATCCGCCATGCGGCTCGAACGCGATCGCCGCGAGGCGATCGCGCATCTCGGTGGTCTGCAGCAACCGGTCAATCTCGGCGTTGAGGCGCGCCACCACCGGCGCAGGGGTCGCCACCGGCGCGAGCAAACCGACCCAGGTGCGGTCTTCAAACCCCGGGAAACCCGATTCGGCAATCGTCGGCACGTCAGGCAGGGCTGCGGCGCGCTTCGCGCCGGTGACCACGATGCCTTTCAACTTGCCGCTGCGAATCAGCGGAATCGCCGGCGACAGCGCCACGTTGACCAGTTCGATGTTGCCCCCTACTACCGCCTGCAAGGCCGGGCCGCCGCCGTTGTAGGGAATGTGCGTCACCGGCACATTACCCAGCACCTTGAACAAGTACTCTGCAGCAAGATGCGGTGATGTGCCATTGCCCGCCGTGCCGAAATTGAGCTTGCCGCCCTTGGCCAGCACCAGCAACTCGGCCAGCGTGTTGGCCGGCACCGACGGATACGCCACGATCACGCTTGGCTGCGAGGCGATCAGGCTGACCGGCGCGAAATCCTTGTCGAGGTCGAAGCCGGGATTGGCTGACAGGCTCGGCGCAATCGCGATGGCGCTGGTGGTGAGCAGCAGCGTATAACCGTCGGCCTGCCCTTTGGCAATCTGTTGCGCGGCAACGCTGCCGCCCGCGCCCGCACGATTCTCCACCACCACCGCCTGACCCAGCGCCTCGCCGAGACGCTGGCTGATCAGGCGCGCAATGATGTCGGCCGGGCCACCGGGTGCGAACGCCACCACCAGGCGCACCGGTTTGGCGGGGTAGGTACTGCGCGCCTCCTGCGCCCTCAATGGCGACGACAGCGCCAACGTGACAGCCACGCAAGCGGCCAGCGCGACGCCGAGACCACGGTTTGAACGTCGTAGATTACTCATAGCGCAATGCCTCAATCGGCCGCAGACCAGCCGCCTTTCTTGCAGGATAAAAACCGAAAAATATGCCGACACCCGCGGAGAAGCCCACGGCAAGAAAAATCGATGCCGCTTCAATTTCGACACGCCAGCCGGCAAACTTGCCGACCGCCGCCGAGCCGCCGAAGCCGAGCAGGATGCCGAGCAAACCGCCGATCAGGGAGAGCGTCACCGCTTCCACCAGAAATTGCATCAGGATGTCGCGGCCGCGCGCACCGACCGCCATGCGTAAGCCGATTTCGCGGGTGCGCTCGGTCACCGACACCAGCATGATGTTCATGATGCCGATACCGCCTACCACCAGCGACACCGACGCCACGGCCGCCAGCAGCAGGGTCATGATCTTCGACGAGGCCTCCTGGGCTTGCAGAATTTCGGTAAGGTTGCGAATCGAAAAATCATCGTCGGCGCCCGCCTGCAGGCGATGGCGCTGGCGCATTAGCGCCCGGATCTTTTCTTCCGCGTCGGCCATCGACAGGCCCTCGCGCGTCTTGACCGAAATCGTGCCGACGCGGCGCAGCTTGCCCTGCGCCTGGCCAAACAGGCGGTTGCGCGCCGTGGCGATCGGCACGAACACCACGTCGTCCTGATCCTGCCCGAGCATGCTCTGGCCCTTTTTGTCGAGCACGCCGATCACCGTGAAGGGCACCTGGCGGATACGCACCGTCTGGCCCAGGATTGCCTCGGGATCGAAGGCCTCGCCAAACAGCTGCCTGGTGACGCTCTGCCCGACGATCGCCACCTTGCCGGCGCTCTGGATCTCGCCCGGCTCGAACAGGCGACCGCCGACAATCGGCCATTCGCGCGCCTCGAAATAATCGTTGGTCACGCCGTAGATCGTGGTCGACCAGTTGCTGTTGCCCGCCACTACCTGGCCGGTGCCACGGCTTGACGGCGCCGCCACCTGCACCTCCGGCACCTCGCGCGCGATCGCTGCGGCATCGTCTTCGGTGAGGGTTTGCTGGCTGCCGGCGCCGCCGCGTGCGCCGGACGCCAGCGTGGACCCGGGGAAAATGATCATGATGTTCGACCCGAGGCTCTTGATCTGTTCTTCCACGCGCGCCTGCGCGCCGTTGCCAACCGCGATCATGGTGATCACCGCTGCCACGCCGATGATGATGCCGAGCATGGTCAGCGTCGAGCGCAGCTTGTTGACGCGCAGCGCATTAAGCGCGATGCGCAGGATCGCGAATGCGTTCATCTCAGGCTGCCTGCCGCGTCGACTGCGCCACCAGCAGTTGCGCGTCTGCCGGCGTGTTGGGCTTGTCTTCGACCACCTTGCCGTCGCGAAACTGGATGATGCGCTTGGCAAAATTGGCCACGTCATGCTCGTGCGTCACCACCACGATGGTGATGCCCTCGCCATTAAGCTGTTGCAGCAACGCCATCACCTCAAGGCTGGTGCGCGAATCGAGTGCACCGGTCGGCTCATCGGCCAGGATCAGCACCGGGTCGTTAACCAGCGCCCGCGCGATCGCGACGCGCTGTTGCTGCCCACCCGAGAGCTGCGACGGGTGGTGGTCCATACGCGCTGCCAGTCCGACCTGCTGCAGGCGCCGCGCGGCGCGTTCGCGACGCTCTTTTTTGCCGACGTCCGAGTAGAGCAGCGGCAGCTCGACGTTTTCGAGGGCGCTGGTGCGCGCCAGAAGGTTGAATTGCTGGAATACGAAACCGATACGCTTGTTGCGAATCGCCGCCAGCTCGTCGCCCACCATGCGCGCGACATTCTGCCCGGCGAGCAGGTAGTCGCCCGCGCTGGGCGCATCGAGGCACCCCACCAGATTCATGAAAGTCGATTTTCCTGAACCGGACGGGCCCATCACGGCGACGAACTCACCGGCATCGATCGAGACGGACACGCCGTCGAGCGCATGCACGACGTTGTCGCCCATGCGGTACTCCTTGACAAGCTTGCTGACCTGGATCAGGGCCTCGCTCATGGCAGCGCGCTCATCGCAAAAAAACGCGGCGCATCAGAACGGCAGGCGCGGGCCGCGCGGCGCACCCGCGGGTGGAGCGCCTTTCTGCCCTGCGGTGACGATGCCGACCAGCACTTCCTGGCCTTCCTTCAATTCGCCGCCGACAATTTCGGTGGCACTGCCGTCGGTCAAGCCGAGGCGCACTTGCAGCGCCTTGGGCTTGCCGTCTTCACCCGTGAACCAGACACGGCCGCGGGTTGGCGCACGCCCGGCCTGCTCGGCGACGATGTCGGCGTATTTTTTCTTTTGCTCGTCGCTCAGCATCGCCGCGATCTTCTCGCGAATTTCGGCGCGATTGCGCTCCGACGCTTTGGGCCGGTCAGCCTCGGGCAACTCGCGC
>CANJDH010000099.1 GCA_947473125.1 Burkholderiales bacterium | reverse complement strand
TCGCCGGGCTCGCGTTTGATGTGATTGCCGAGTCGCCGGCGCGCACCACCGAATACATCAAGGAAGAAGTGGTCAAGTGGGGCCAGGTCGTGCGTGAAACCGGTGCCAAGCCCAACTGACAGACATCGAAAGATGCCGCACTAGCTGCAGGCCGCAACGCTGCCTGCTTCAGCTCGCCATCGAATACGGGCCGCCGCGCTCCAGTGCGCGGCGGTAGGCGGGCCGCTGCTGGAAGCGGCGCACCCATGCGTCCATGTTGGGATAACTCGCACGCAGGCCGCGCGCGGCTTCACCGACAAAGCTCATCTGCACGTCGGCGCCGCTGAAGGTGTTGCCCACCAGCCATTCGCGCCCGGAGAGGCAGCGATCAACATAGCCCAGGTGGTTGGCCAGTTCGCTGTCGATGCGCGGCTTGAGCGGCGCCCCCGCATCGCCCAGGCGCGAAACGTACAGCTTGAGCAACAAGGGCAGCATGGCCGAACCTTCCGCGTAGTGCAGCCATTGCTGATAGATCTCGAAATCCGCCGAATCCGCAGCCGGCCGCAGGCTCCCGCTGCTGTGCCGCCGAATCAGGTAGTCGACGATCGCGCCCGACTCGATGATTGTCGTGCCATTGTCTTCAAGCACCGGAGACTTGCCCAGCGGGTGGACGGCCTGCAGTGCCGGTGGCGCAAGCCGCGTAGTGGCATCGCGCGCATAGTGGCGAATTTCATAAGCAGCGCCAATTTCTTCAAGCAGCCAAAGAATGCGCTGCGAGCGCGATTCATTGAGGTGGTGGACGACGATCATGGCGCAGCCGTGGTTCGATTTGGTGAGAGGAAATTATAGGGCGGCAGCGTGCTTGATGAGTGCACCCGTGGTCTCAGCAACAGGGAGGGCGGGATTGTCAGTCCGGACGCAGCAGGGGCTCGGGCGGCGCATCCGCTAGAGGCCTAGCAGAATGCCGACCGACCGCGCCGTCGTTTGGCATGCACTGGCCATCGTCCCGGCATCAATTCCTGCCTTGGTCAAGCAGGTTCTAGGCCGTGCTTCTTGTAGTGTTCTGCCGCTTCCGGTGATTTCAGGAACTTCACCCAGGCGCGCGCCGCCTCGGCCTGTTTGGCCGAGGTGTGGATGCCGGCCGTGAACACCGTGATGTACTGGATTTCTGCCGGCAACGGCCCGAGGTATTGAATCCCCTGGACCGGCAGGATTTCCGGAATCTGCTGGAATCCGATCTCGGCCTCGCCCTTGGCGACTACGTCACCCACCGGGATGCCCTGAATGACTTTTGTTTTGGCCTTGACCTCGGCGGCAATGCCCATGCGCTCGAACAGGCCGACCAGGTAATTGCCGCTTGGCCCGGTGGAGTAGGCGACCGAATTGGCCGCTAGCATGGTGCGCTTGAAGGCCTCGGCCGAGCTCACATCCGGCTTCGTTGCGCCGGTGCGTACCGCGATGCCGATGCCCGACTTCACGAACTGTACCGCACTGCCGGCCTCGACCTTGCCTGACTTGGTGAGGTCCTCGATCCCGTTCGCCGCCATCAGCACCAGGTCCACCGCCTCACCGCCCTTGACGCGTCGCAGGACCTCGACGGTCGGCACCCATTGCGTCAACACCTTGTGGCCGGTGGCCTTTTCGAAGGCCGGCACCAGCTCGACGTAGGCCTCCTTGTAGGCGACCGTCGAGATGACGTGGATGTCAGCGGCGTGGGTCACGGTCACTCCCGATGCAAAAGCGGCGAGGCACATGTTGAGTGCTGTGCGAGTGAAGAGGAATCTCATGATGACTTCCTTTGTCCATGGTGCTGGATTTGATCTTTGCATTGGTGAGCCGGCCGGAGGAGAGGTAATTGTAGTCTTCGCGCGACAATCGCCGCCAACCACTTTAGACTGTTTCGCATGCACGTTTACCAGCGCCTACTGCGACCCTTGTTGTTTCGCTTCGACCCGGAGTATGTACACCGGCTGGTGTTGCGCGCCGGCCAGATGGCTGGCTCGATTGCGCCCGGCCGCGCCGCACTCCAGTCGCTCCACGGCTACGAACACGCGTCACTGCGCACGCAGCTTGCGGGGTTGAACTTCGCCAATCCGGTGGGCTTGCCAGCCGGTTTCGACAAGAACGGCATCGCGCCGCAGGCGCTGGCGGCCATTGGCTTCGGCCTGATTGACATCGGCTCGGTCTCGTTGCTGCCATCCGCCGGCAACCCGCTACGCCCACGCCTGTTTCGCCTGCCAGCCGACGACGGCATCATGGTGTACTACGGCGTGCCGAACGACGGCATCGAGTGCGTCGCTCGGCGTTTGGCCACGCTGCGCCTGCAGGTGCCGCTGGGTTTGAGCCTGGTCGAAACCAACACCGGCGTGCCGGCATCGGTGGACAGCGTCATCGCCGAATTGGTGGCCGCCGCGCGCGTGGCGCGCAAGGTGTCGGACTATCGGGTGCTCAACCTCAACTGTCCGAACTCCGGAGGCGGCTTTTCCCATTTCGACGACCCCGCGCACCTGCGTGCCTTGCTGCAGGCCATGCAGGAGGTGGAGAGGGAGGGGCGAGTGTTCCTACGCATGTCGCCGCCGCGCGACCCGGCTTTGATCGATACGCTGCTCGATGCAATCGACCCGTTCCCCTTCGTCAAAGGCATTGGCTTCTATATGTTCCCGGCCGATCTGGCTACGCGCCTGAAAACGCCGCTGGTCGCGCGTGAGCGAATGCGCGGCAGCTTCTCGGGTCCGGCAAACCGCGTTGCCACCGAAGAGGCGATACGGCAGTGGTACGCACGCATCGACCGCTCACGCCTCGTACTCATCGGCGTGGGCGGCATCTTCAGCGCCGAGGATGCCTACCGTAGCATTCGCCTCGGCGCCTCGCTGGTGCAGGTGTACACCGCGCTGATCTATCGTGGGCCGGGCGTGGTTGGCGAGATCAAACGGGGCCTGGTGCGCCTGCTCGCGCGTGACGGGTTAGCGAGTGTGGCAGAGGCGGTGGGGGTTGATTGCCCGCAGGGGCGGCGCGAGTACTAGCCTGTCTCAGGCCGGAGTGGGGACGACGCGCAACCCCAGGTGCCTGGCGAACGCGTCGAAATCCCGATCGTTGTGCAGCAGCGTGTAGCCGCCCTCGATGCAGCGTGTTGCGATCACCGTGTCGATGGTCTTGCGTATCGTGATGCCCAGTGCGCGCAGAGTCCTGAAATTCTTCGCCACCTGTACGGCAATATCGTTGCCGCCCAGTTCGACAACGATCAACGAAGTCAGCAGTTGCCGGGCGCGTTCGAAGTCAATGTCACTTTCAAAACCTTGCAACACTTCGATCAGGATCAGGTCGCCAATCGCCAGCGGTTCACGCCCCAACAGATCATCAAGCGCCGCAGCCTGTGGGGTGGGCTTGCCGCGAAAGTAGTCGATCCAGACGCTTGAATCAACCAGTATCACTTGTCGGTTCGCATCGCATCCAGATCGCCTTGCCAGGCGAGCTTGCCGCGCAGATTGCGAATCTCCTGTTGCTTGCCGAGCCGCAACAAGGTGCGCAAGCCGAGCTCCACCGCCTCGCGCTTGGTCTTCACGCGGGTCGTCTTGAGGGCGTCACGCATGAGCTTGTCGTCTATTTCAATATTGGTGCGCATGGTGTGTACCTTTTAAATAAACTATACACATCATAGCAGAGGCCGGGGTTAGACTGCCGATTCAGCCAGCGCTGCTTCATGCAATGCGAAATCACTCGTAGAAAAGCAGCAGAAAACCACCTCGCGAATCGCCGGCACATCCTTCACGTATCGGCGCACCGTGACCACGGCGACGCCGGCCACAAGCACAACCGGATAGCCATGCACGCCGGTGCTGATGCTCGGGAATGCCAGCGTCGCGATATCGTGCGCGGCGGCCAGCTCAATGCAGCGCCGGTACCAGGATGCCAGCAGGTCGGGTTCACTCTGTGCGCCTCCGTGCCAAACCGGGCCAACCGCGTGAATGACGTATTGGGCCGGCAGACGATAGCCCTTGGTAAGCTTCGCGTCGCCGGTCTTGCAACCGCCAAGGAGGCGGCACTCATGTAGAAAAACAGGCCCGGCTGCTCGATGGATGGCGCCGTCCGCGCCGCCGCCACCGAGGAGAGATGAATTCGCGGCATTGACGATGGCGTCTACTGACAAAGTGGTGATGTCAGCGTGAATTGCGTGCAGGGCCGCAATCATGATGAGTGCGCGTCACCGTACTCGCGCAAGCCAGTAGCCGGCTTGCCGCGACTGATGCGCGATGGCGACGATCAATATTTCTGCTTCACCGCGCCGATACACCACGTTGAACGGGAACCCTTTGACGAGCATCTGCCGTGTCGCTTTGGTTGAGGGCCGCCCGGACATGGGAAAGGCGCTGGCGCGGGCGACCGCTGTTCGATTGCCGACTAGAAGCGCAATCCAAGACCGGGGCGTGCTTTCGAGTAGTAGGCCACCTCAGCCAATAGTTCAAGCTCGGCCGCCGGCAAAAACCGCGTTTTGATCACGCAGCGATTTGGCGCGCCTTGGCGAAGACCTCTTCGGCATCAATCGCCTGCATTTCGCCCCGGTCGTAAGCGGCGAGACGACGTTCGATCTCGACTTCCCAAGCCGCCTCGACATCGGTCAGCGGCGTCACGGCCAGCGACTCCAGGAGCAGGTCAACCAAACGGTTGCGATCATCGGGCGAAAGTTCCCGGCCGCGTTTGGCAAGTTCTGAAACGGTATCTGTCATGGGCATCTCCGCTGATAGCGAATGAGTAATCTTACCAAAGCACCATGGAGGCTGGGCTGCTGCGAGCGGGACGCTACAGATTGAAACATCAAGTACCTCATTAATCTTCATAATAAAAAAGCCAGCGTCTCGCCCCTCAACTAGCACTCTTGCTCCGCTTCCTTACCCCCACCAATCGCGCAACCGCCTCAACAATCGCCGCAGCCTGCGCCTTGTTCTGCCCGGCAATATCGAGCGCGCTGCCA
Source organism: Burkholderiales bacterium (assembly GCA_947473125.1). Classification (GTDB taxonomy): domain Bacteria; phylum Pseudomonadota; class Gammaproteobacteria; order Burkholderiales; family JAEUOS01; genus CANJDH01. The sequence continues at coordinate 12,090 of CANJDH010000099.1, read as the reverse complement.
TGCGCCACCGATGAAAACAGGATCGGCGTGCCGATGGTGAGGCCCGCCGTGCGGTTGGGCGCAAGCAGCTTGGCAGTGATGTGGCCCTGGTCGTGCACCATGACGATGTAAGCGTCGTAGCCGGGCTTGGCGAACATGGTGTCGGCGCCGAATGGGCCTTCTGCCTGGATGCCTGCGGCTTGCGCGGCCTGGATCGCGGGGCCGATCGTGGTTTGCTCTTCATTGCCGAACATGCCGGCTTCGCCTGCGTGGGGGTTGACGCCGGAGACGGCTATTTTCGGGTTGGCGATGCCGAGGCGCTTGAGGGTGTCGTGTGCGGCTTGGATGACACGGCTGACGCGTTCCGGCGTGATCAGTTCGATGGCTCGCCTCATGCCGACGTGCAGTGTGGTGTGGACGATGCGCGTTTCTACGCCGACGTTGTCGAAGCAGAGCATCAGGAAGGCGTCGTCTACCGGCGTGCCGGTGCTGCATGCGACGAAGCTGGGGTAGCCGTCGAATTCGACGCCGGCTTGCTTGATGGCGAGTTCGGTTTGTGGGGCGGCGACTACGGCTTCTACATATCCGTCGAGTGCGGCGCGGATCGCAGTGCCGGCTGCGTCGAGGGCGGCGAGGCCGTGTTGTGGGCGGATCTGCCCGATCTCGAGAGGGGCCTTGTCGAAGTGGCTGCGCGCGATCAGCGGGATGCGACCGGTGCGCCATTGCACTTCGCCGGCGTTGGTGAAGGTATCCACGCAAGAAGCGGGGAGTGGCAGGCCGCAACGTTTGGCGTGCTCGCTTAATGCGGAGAAGTCACCGACCAGTACGGCGCGCGCCATCGCGGTAACGCGCGGGTCGAGTGCGGCCTTGAGGGCGATCTCGGGGCCAATGCCGGCCGGGTCGCCGAGGGCAATGGCGACGCGCGGCAGAACGCTCATCGCGCTGTTCTCATACGCTCACCGGGTCAGTGCCGAGTTCAAGGAACAGACCATGGCGGGCGCCGTCCTTGTACTTCTGGTCGGTCGGCAGCTCGATCGAGCAGGAACGTACGCGTTGTGTTGCTTGCGTGAGGCCGGGCAGGGGTTCGCCTTCGCGGTTGGCTTTTGCGGCTTTGAGCAAGGCACGGCGCGTCATGATGATGCCGTTGTCGGTGGAGACCAGGTTCTCTTTGGTGCGGTCCTGGATCGCGCCCATGCTCTCCTGCAGCGACGCGTCCTGCATGCCGATTCCTTCGACGCCGCTGTACGTGGCACCGGTCTTCTGTCCGGCGCGGTCCATCAGGTAATCGTTGCGCTTGTTGGCGAGCGGAATGAAGGTGCCGGGGATGTATTTGACGTGGATGCCGGCACCGTTTTTCATCACCGACACTTCCTTGTCGGTGAGCGTGCGTTTCGGGTGGTAGTTGATCGACCAGGCCCAGCAGTTTTCATCGTCGATCGGCACCCACACGTGCGCGCCCAGCGGATGCCCGGCGCGCGGCGGGATGATGGTGTGCCAGGGCATGATCCACGGCGTAATGCGCCAGTAGTAGCGTCCCGCGTCGGCATTGCGGCGTGCACCGATCAACAGGCCGCCTTCGAATTCCTCGACTTCGAACAGCGGCATCTTGTCGTGTTCGTTGTAGAGGTTGCCGCGGCTGCCGGTGAACAGCGGGTCGCGCTTCAAGGCGCCAGAGTGCAGGAACGACACGTGCGACGAATCGATGCCGCCCTCCATCGCCTGCAGGTAGTTGCACTCCTGCAGGCGCTTGGAGACGAAGCGCTGGCTGCCCGGCACCAGGGTCCATTCGAGGCCGGGCGGTTCAGGTTGAAGTTCGGGCGGGCCCATGTATGTCCAGATCACGCCGCCGTGTTCGATGCACGGGTAAGACTTCATCTTGATGCGCTGGGCCATGCCGCTCTCGGGCAGCTCGGAGGGCAGGTCGACGCACTGGCCCTGAAAGTCGTATTTCCAGCCGTGATACGGGCAGCGCAGGCCGTTTTCTTCATTGCGGCCGAACCAGAGCGAGACGCCGCGATGGGCGCAGAATTCGTCGATCAACCCTAGGCGGCCTTGCGTGTCCTTGAAGGCGATCAGCTTCTCGCCGAGCAGTTGCACACGCACCGGCGCGCAGTCGGGCGCGGGCAATTCCCAATCGTGCAGCGCGGGGACCCAATAGCGGCGCAGCAGGTCGCCCATCAGCGTGCCGGGGCCGGTGCGGACGAGGTCATCGTTTTGTTGCGGGGTAAGGGCCATGCAAAAACTCCTGATTCAGGATGCAGTGTGCGCCGCTTTGGCGAGCGGTGTCCAGCGCTCGAGCTCGGCGCGTACAAACTGGGTAAAAGCAGAGGCGTCGAGGTCATTGGGCTCGTTGCCCTCGGTTTGCAGGCGTTCGCGCGCCCGCGGTGCGTGCAGCGCGCGGCGCACCTCGGTATTGAGCGTGGCTACCACGCCTGCCGGCATGCCCGGCGGGCCGGACAATGCAAACCAGGTGACCGCCGTCAATTGAGGGTAGCCGGCCTCGGCAAACGTGGGCACGTCCGGCAGTTCGGCCAGGCGCTGGCGTGATGTGGTGGCGAGGGCGCGCAGACGCCCGGCTTTCAAGTGCGGCAAAGCGGAAGACAGGGCAGTGAGAGTGGCAGGAATCTGTTTCCCGATCACGTCGGTCATCGCCAGTGCGCCGCCCTTGTAGGAAATGTGGACCATGTTGGCGCCGGACTTTTCGCGCAACAGCTCGCCGATCAAATGCGCATGGGTGCCAGTGCCTGACGAGCCCCATGAGAGGCCGCCCGGCGTGGCTTGCGAGAGCGCGACGAACTCGCGCACGTTCTTCGCCGCCACTTCGTTGTTGACCAGCAGTACCGCGGGCGGGCCGCCGAACAGTGCGATGTGGGTAAACGAGTTCAGTGGGTGGTAGGGCGTTTTCGACACAGCCGGGGCGATTACATGCGAGCCGATGCCGGAGATCAGCAGGGTATAGCCATCGGGTGGCGCTTTCGAGACTAGCTCCGAGCCAATCGCACCGCCGGCGCCGGCGCGGTTTTCCACCACGATGTTTTGCTTGAACTGCTCGGTAAAGTGGATCGCCACCAGACGGCCGAGGGTATCGGCGCCGCCACCGGGCGGAAACGGCACGACGATGCGAATCGGCCTGGCCGGCCATTCCTGGGCCAGCACCGTGCGCGCGGTGCTGCCGCCAAGAGCGGCTCCCAGAGCGGCTCTCAGGCCGTTTTCAAGCCAGCGTCGCCGCGCGAGCAGGTGGTGCCGCATCGGCGTTTAGCCGCGCGTTTCGGGCACTTCGGTGAGCAAGGGCTTGCCGGCGAACCAGGCAGTGAGGTTGTCGACCACCAGCTGGCCCATGGCGGTGCGGGTGTGCACCGTGCCGCTGCCGACGTGCGGCTGCAGCACCACATTGTCGAGCTTGAAGAATTCTTCGGACATGCGCGGCTCGTCGACGAACACGTCGAGCCCGGCGCCGCCGATGGTGCCTTCCTGCAGCGCCTTGAGTACGGCGGCTTCATCGACGTTGGTGCCGCGCGATACGTTGATCAGGTAGCCCTTTTTGCCTAGCGCGGCGAGTACCTCGGCGTTGACCATTTTTTCGGTGGCAGCGCCGCCGGGCATGATCAGCAGCAGCACCTTGACCGCCTTGGCCATTTCCTTGAGGTCGGCGTAGTAGTCGTAGGAAACGTCGGCCTGCTGGTTGCGGCCGTGGTAGACAATCTTCATGCCGAAGCCTTCGGCGCGCTTTGCGATCGCCTTACCGATGCGGCCCAGGCCGACGATACCAAGGGTCTCGCCCCACACCTTGTCGGTGAGCGGCGCGCCGCCCTTGAGCCATTTTCCTTCGCGCACGAAACGGTCGTTGAATACGGTGCGGCGCACGGTCGAGAGCAGCAGGGTCATCGCGGTATCGGCAACGCACTCGTTGAGCACGTCGGGTGTGTTGGTCACCTTGACGCCGGCGGCCTTGGCAGCGGCGGTGTCAACCCCGTCGTAGCCGACGCCGAAGCACGAAATGATCTTGAGCTTGGGCAGGGCGCGGATCACGTCGCCCTTCATGCCGGCAAACCCGGAGGTGGCGGCGGCCACGCAGGTTTCCTTGAGTGAGGCGACCAGCGCATCCTTGTCCTTCGACTCCCAGTAGCGGTGCACGTTGTATTGCGCGTCAAGCTGGGCCATGGTGGGTGGGTAAATCGAGGCTATCAACAGCAAATCGGGTTTGGACATGTCAAATTTCATCAAAAGGTGAGGTAAGGGATGATACTTCTAAAACCGTTGGTGGGAGCCGATTTCAAGGCAATCAGTCAGGATGATTTGTCGACCTGTTGATCTATGCCGTGCCGCTGCGGAAACGGCGCCAGGCCCAGGTGAATACCGGCCAGAACATGATGAAGAAGGTGGCAATCGCCAGCCACATCGCGATCGGCCGCGTGAAGAACACCGTGAGGCTGCCGTCCGATTTGATCAGCGAGGTGACGAAGTTCTCTTCCATCATGTTGGCTAGCACCACGCCGAGGATTGCCGGCGCCACCGGGAAGCCGTTTTCCTCGAGAAGGAAGGCGGCCAGGCCGAACACCAGGATGGTGCCGACCCCGAACACGGTGTTGTTGATCGCGAAAGAGCCGACGATGCAGAACAGCAGGATTACCGGCATCAGGATATTGCGCGGCACCTGGAGGATATTGACGGCCATTTTGATGGTCAGCCACCCGAGCGGGATCATGATCAGGTTGGCGAGGATGAACACGAAAAAGATCGCGTAGATGTTCTGCGGGTTGTTGATGAAAATGGTCGGGCCCGGGTTCATGTCTTTGAGGTAGAGCACGCCGATCGCGATTGCGGTGATCGAATCGCCGGGGATGCCGAACACGATCGCCGGAATCCACGCACCGCCGAGGGACGAGTTGTTGGCTGCGCCCGATTCGACGATGCCTTCGACGTGGCCGGTACCGAATTTTTCCGGCTCCTTGGAAAACTTCTTGCTCATCGCGTAGCTCATCCACGAGGCCATGTCGGCGCCTGAGCCTGGCTGGATGCCGATGATCACGCCGAGCACGTTGCCGCGCATTAAGGCCCACTTGTATTTCTTGAGCAGGCCCCACATCCCCGAAAAGACGCTGCCGAGCTTCTTGACCGCGATTTTCATCGGCGGGTCCAGGTTGACCATGTAGCGTAGCAGTTCCGAGACGGCGAACATGCCGACCATCATCGGGATCAGTGAAACACCGCCGTTGAGTTCCATCACGCCGAAGGTGAAGCGCGGAAATGCCCCGGGGTTGTCGGCACCGGCGCAGGCTACCAAGAGGCCCAAAATCAGCGAGATCGAGGCTTTCAACACGCTGGAGTTGCCAATGAACACGGCGCCCGCGAGGCCCAATACCACCAGCCAAAAATATTCGAACGAGGAGAACTTCAAGGCGATGTCGGCCAGGCTCGGTGCCATGAAAATCAACACCAAGGTGCCGAACAATCCACCCAGCGCGGAAAATACCAGGCCGGCGCCCAGGGCTGTCTCCGCTTCGCCCTTGAGCGTCATCGCGTAGGCTTCGTCGGTATACGCGGCCGAGGCCGGCGTGCCGGGAATCCGCAGCAACGCGCCGGGAATGTCGCCCGAAAAAATCGCCATCGCCGTGGCGGTGACGATGGCCGCGACCGCCGGCACCGGCGGCATGAAGAAGGTGATCGGCACCAAAAGGGCCGTGGCCATGGTGGCGGTGAGCCCGGGGATGCAGCCGACGAACAGCCCGAAGATGGCCGAGCACAGGATCACCAGGAGAACATAGGGGTCGAACACCAGGCCCAGGGCCTGCATGAATACGGTCCAGGTCATGTCGTGTCCGGTTCAGTAAAGGATGGGGACCAGGCCCCAGGGCAGGGGCACGCGCAGGCCCTTGTAAAAAATTGCGTGGATCACGAAGGTCGAGATGATGGCGATCGGCGCGATCAGCGCCGGCCGCACCCGCAGCGACCAGAACAGCGCGCCCAGGATTGCCGAGCCGCAAACCAGGAAACCCAGTTTTTCGGCCGCGACCACATAGAACACCAGGCCGCCGACGGTGACGGCGAAATTGCGTACCTGCTGCGGCGCCCGCATCCACAGGCCGGTCTCGAACCACGGGTGCTGCGCACGCTCGCGCCAACCCTTGATGATCAAGGGCACCGAACAGCCGATCAGCAGCAGCGCCAGCAGGCCCGGAAATGCGTTGGGCCCATATTGCTGGCCGGGAATTGCCGGGAAGGTGCGCACGTCATTGAGCACCACAAAGCCGAGCGTCATCAGCAGCACGCCCCAGACCATGTCGTTGAATTTCATGTTTTCCGGCAATCCAAAAAATCATCCCCGCAGGATGCGGGGATGATCGAAGCACGAAACGGATTTACTTGGCGAGGCCCACGGCTTTCATCACGTCGCCCATGCCCTTGCTGCCCGATTCCATGAAGGCGGCCTGTTGCGCCGGCGCCATGTAGAGCAGGCCGAAGCCGCGCTGGTTCATGAAATCCTGGAATTCCTTGCTGTCGAAGATCTTCTTGAACGAGGCAGACAGCCTGGCGGTGGCTTCAGTCGGCATGCCTTTCGGGCCGGCCATGCCGCGCCAGGCGCCGACGGTCCAGTTGCTGCCGGTGGCGGCCTTCAAGGTCGGCACATTCGGGAAAATCTTGTCCGGGGTGTCGGACATGATCGCCAGGGGGCGCACCTTGCCCGCTTCGATCAGGGCGCGCGCCTCGGGTAGCGAGCAGGTGACGAACTCGACACCGCCGGCCATCAGGTCGTTGAGGCCGGGTGCGGCACCCTGCGAAGGCACCCAGGGCGAGGCGTCGGCGGGAATCCGGTTCGAGTTCAACATGCCGGCCAGCGCCAGATGCCAGATACCACCTTGGCCGGTGCCGCTGGACTTGAACTTGCCTGGGTTGTTCTTGATTGCCGTGAGGACGTCGTTGACGTTCTTGTAGGGCGAGTCGGCGCGCACGTTGACGCCGGCCGGATCCATGTTCATCAGGCTCAAGGGCGTGTAGTTGCTCTGGTTGAGCTTGGTCAGGCCGGTGTGGTGCATCATGGTGATTTCCACCGTGATCATGCCGATGGTGTAGCCGTCGGGGTTGGCTTCGGCAATCGCCGCATGGCCGACCACGCCGCTGCCGCCGGTGCGGTTGACCACGTTGACCGGCTGCCCCAGGTCCTTCTCAAGCAGGGTGCCGATGATGCGTGCGGTCTGGTCGGTGCCACCGCCGGCGCCCCAAGGTACCACCAGGGTGATCGGGCGCTCCGGGTAGGCTGCGTGGGCCAGGCTGAACGAAAAAGCTGCGGCCACGGCCGCGGCGGTCTTGAGCAAATTTCTGCGTTGCATGTTTGTCTCCTCTGGTGGGAATGTCGCCGGTAATGGCGGTTGTTAAGGGTGCGCACGAATCAGTTGCCTTTGGTTGCCGAGCTTTTCAATGCCGCACTCGACCACGTCGCCGGCTTTCAGGAAAATCGGATTCGGTTTCTTGCCGATGCCGACACCGGGTGGCGTGCCGGTGGTGATGATGTCGCCCGGGTTGAGCGTCATGTACTGGCTGCAATAGGCAACGATGTTCTTGCACGAGAAAATCATGGTCTTGGTGTTGCCGGCCTGCATCATCTGGCCGTTGACCTTGAGCCACATGTCGAGGTTCTGTTCGTCGCCGACTTCATCTTGCGTGACGAGGTAAGGGCCGATCGGGCCGAAGGTGTCGCAGCCTTTGCCACGGTCCCATTGGCTGCCGCGCTGCAGCTGGAAATGGCGCTCCGAGACATCGTTGACGACGCAATAGCCGGCGATGTACTTGCCTGCGTCGGCTTCCTTGATCTCCTTGCACTTGGTGCCGATGACGATCGCGATCTCGATTTCCCAGTCCAGCATGGTCGAGCCCTTGGGCACGATGGTGTCATCGTTCGGGCCGCAGATCGAGGTGGTCCACTTGTTGAAGAGGATCGGCTCGGCCGGGATCGGCATGCCGGTTTCCTTGGCGTGATCCGAATAGTTCAGGCCGACGGCAACGAATTTGGAAATGCCGGTGTAAGGCACGCCGAGACGCGGATTGCCTTTTACCAACGGCAGCGACTCGGGCTTGATCTTGGCCAGCTTCTTCAAGCCGGTAGGCGAAATTTCGGCCCAACCGATTTCCTTGATGACCTTGGAAAGGTCGCGGATGTTGCCGGCTTGATCGAGCATGCCGGGTTTTTCTTTGCCCGAGGGGCCGTAACGCAGGAGCTTCATGGTGTTCCTTTCAAGAGGAAGGGGTGTTTCGTTGCAGTTTGGATTTTGAATCGTCGGGCTTTGCCTGCGATTCAAAAGAGTTTAGCCCGGTCAAAAGTAGGGGTGTACTTTTGACCGATCAAATTGTCATGCCGCCGTCGCAGGAGTAGGCATTGCCGGTGCAGAACACCGATTCATCGGACGCCAAATAGACGACCAGCGGCGCGATCTCGTCGGCAGTGGCGAGGCGGCCCATCGGCTGGCGGTTGATGAAGTCCTTGCGCGCCTGCACCGGGTCGGCAAAGGCATTGATGCGGTCGTGCAGGCTCGGCGTATCGACAGTGCCGGGGCACACGGCGTTGCAGCGGATGCCCTGCTTGACGTAGTCGGCGGCGATCGCTTTGGTCAGCCCGATCACCGCTGCCTTGCTTGCGCCATAGACAAAGCGGTTCGGCAGGCCGCGAATGCTCGAGGCAATCGAGGCGATGTTGATGATCGAGGCGGGCGCGCCGGTTTTCTCGAAGTTGGCGAGCATGCCGGGCAGAAAGGCTTGCGCGGTTTTCCATTGGGCGCGCACGTTCAGGTTGAAGGCGAAGTCCCACTGATCGTCAGTGCAGTCGAGCGCGGTGCCATGGTGCACGAAGCCGGCGCAGTTGAACAGGATCTGGATCGTGCCGATCTCTTTAGCAATCGCGGTGATGGCCTTGTCGTCGAGCGCGTCAAGCTTGCGCGGGATGATGTTGGCCACGCCTTTGTAGGCTTCGAGCAGCTTGTCGTTGACGTCGGTAGCCCAGACAGTGGCGCCTTCGGCGGCGAAGGCCAGGGTCACGGCCTTGCCGATGCCCTGGCCGGCAGCGGTGATGAATGCGGTTTTACCCGCGAGTCGATTGCTCATGGATTTAAAAGAGGAGGAACGCTAAAATTGGCCTGACCAATTTACCAGATTAGGCCAGAGCGCTCAATCGCATCGCTCAAGCGCCGTTCACGCGAAGGATTCATCATGGGCGACATTACCCCGCAATTCATCCGCACTGCCACCCTGCGCCTCAACCCGGCAGACGATGTTGTCATCGCCACGCGCGAGCTGCCGGCGGGTACTCTGATCACCGGCGAAGCCATCACCACCGCCGACAAGATTCCCTCCGGCCACAAGGTGGCGACCAGGGCGATTGCCTTGGGCCAGCCGGTGCGGCGCTACAACCAGATCATTGGCTTCGCTACCCAGCCGATCGCGCCGGGCCAGCATGTGCATGTGCACAACATCGAAGTGCAGAGCTTTGCGCGCGATTACGCTTTCAGCAGTGATGTAAAGCCGGTCGCCAAGCCCGACAAACCCGCCACCTTCATGGGCATCAAGCGCAAGGACGGCCGCGTCGCCACGCGCAATTACCTCGGCGTGATCTCGACCGTGAATTGTTCGGCCACGGTATCGCAGGCGGTCGCCAACCATTTCGCCAAACCTGGCGCACTCGATGCATTTCCGAACGTCGATGGCGTCGTCGCCCTCACGCATTCCTCCGGCTGCGGCATGGATTCCACTGGTGAAGGCATCGATGTGCTGCGCCGCACGATTGCCGGCTACGCCACCCATGCCAACTTTGCCGGCGTGCTGCTCATTGGTCTCGGCTGTGAAGCCAACCAGATGAGCGCGCTGCTGATCGCGCAGGGCCTGGAAGAGGGTGGCCTGCTGCACACCATGAACATCCAGGACATCGGCGGTACGAGGAAATGCATCGACTGGGGCATCGCACGCATCAACGAGATGCTGCCGCTGGCCAACCAGGTGAAACGCGAGCCGTGCCCGGCCAGCCACATCACCATCGGCCTGCAGTGCGGTGGCTCGGACGGTTATTCGGGCATCACCGCCAACCCCGCGCTCGGCGCGGCGGTGGACATCCTGGTCTCGCACGGCGGCACCGCGATTCTGTCAGAGACGCCAGAGATCTACGGCGCCGAACACCTGCTGACGCGCCGCGCCGTCTCGCGCGAAGTCGGCGAGAAGATCGTCACGCGCATCAAGTGGTGGGAGGATTATTGTGAGCGCAACAAGGGCGAGATGAACAACAACCCCTCGCCTGGCAACAAGGCCGGCGGCCTCACCACCATTCTCGAGAAGTCTCTCGGTGCGGTGGCCAAGGGCGGCACCACCAACCTTGTTGACGTTTACGAATACGCCATGCCGGTCACCAAAAAAGGTTTCGTCTACATGGACACGCCAGGCTATGACCCGGTCTCGGCAACGGGGCAGGTGGCGGGCGGCGCCAACCTGATTTGCTTTACGACAGGGCGCGGCTCGGCTTACGGTTGCGTGCCATCACCCTCGATGAAACTCGCAACCAACACGCCGCTGTATCTCAAGCAAACCGATGACATGGACATCAACTGCGGCGAAATCCTCGATGGCGGCGCCACCGTGCAACAACTCGGTCAGAAGATTTTCGAGCGCGTGCTCGAGATCGCATCGGGCAAGAAATCCAAGAGCGAGGAATGGGGTTACGGGCACCTGGAGTTCGCGCCGTGGATCATTGGCGCCACCATGTAATTGGGTAAACCGTGGGTGGGAGCGCCTCTCAGGCCTTTGGCCTAGTCGATCAACTTGCCACCTGCGCGAAACGGCGAGGGCCCGCCAAAGTCGCCCAGCACTGCCGTGTGGCTGACGAGTTGCTTGCCGTTCCACCAATGCAATTGATATCCCGGTGGTTCCATCACGAAATTGTCCGGGCTGGGGGTGCCCAGGTCGAGTGCAATCTGGTGCGCCGGGCTGGGGCAAGTGGATGCAACGGTGCCGCCAAAGCGCGCCTGGATCGAGCGATGCAGGTGGCCGCACAACAATCGCTCCACCTGCGGGTGGCGCGCCACCACCGCTTCAAGTGCATCACTGCCCATGAGGCCGACGCGATCCATGTGGCCGATGCCGGTCACGAAGGGCGGGTGATGCATGATGATTACCGTCGGTTTGGCGGGCACTTCCGCCAGGGTGCGGTCGAGCCAGTCGAGCCGCTCGGCGCATAGCAGGCCGCCCCCCTTTCCAGGAACCACGGTATCGAGCGCGACGATGCGCACCGGATAGTCGTCAATCGCATATTGCGCAAACGGCTGCCACTGGCGCAGATAGGCGTGGTCCGGGAAGCTGCGGCGCAGGGCTTCGCGTTCGTCGTGATTGCCGGGAATCAGATACACCGGCAGCTTGTCCACCTCGCTGAGCGGTGCGAGCAGTTGGGCCAGCAGCGCATATTCCGCCTCGGTGCCCATGTCGACCAGGTCGCCGGTGATCAGCACCGCGTCCGGCTTTGTCTTCAACCGCAACACGGCAGCAACGCAGGTTTCGAGCATGCCGGCCGTATCAACCTTGCGGTACGCCAGCTTGCGGTTGGCCTTGATGTGCGTGTCACTGATTTGGCAAAACAGCATGGTCTATTCCTCCAGGGCCAGCACAGCTGTCGGGTCAAGAGTAAAGGTGACGCTTTCACCTTTGGTGAAGCGCCGCTCGCCGGCAATTTTGGCATTGATCAATTGCGCGCCGCCGGCGTCAAGTACCAGGCGCACATGGTCGCCCAGAAAAAAAGCCGACACCACCGTGGCGGTCAAATTGCCCTCCCCGGGCGCGGACAGGCTCAGTGCCTCAGGGCGGAACATCAGCGTGCTGGTTTCCGGTTTGACCCAGCGCAGGCGCCCGCCGGGGAAGACGAAATGGCCGTCTTCGACCTTGCCGGTGATCACATTCATGGTGCCAATGAAATCGGCAACGAACGCATTGGCGGGCGAACGGTAAATTTCTTCGGGCGTGCCGATCTGGGCAATGCGGCCTTTTTGCATCACGGCAATGCGGTCGCCCAGGGCCATGGCCTCGGCCTGATCGTGCGTGACGTACACGGTGGTGATGCCGAGCGAGCGCAGCAGGCGGTCAATATCT